>NZ_JAMSKZ010000001.1:0-469504 GCF_023806725.1 Lactiplantibacillus sp. C232 | reverse complement strand
ATTAATTGGTATTTGAATTCACGGCCACTTAAATGTCTTAATTGGCATACACCAATCGAGATCTTCTTGCTTAATTTACGTCATTAAATTCGTTCAAGTTATTTCTTGCAATCTGCCGCTTAATAAAAGAAACAATATTATTTGTGTCGATTTTTAATATCGACGTTCATTAATTAATTGCTTGTAAATTATCATAATAGTTGGCAAGCACACCATAAATATATGGTACCAACCATAACTGGCCGATTCCAGCCGTTAAGATACTGAGAAGTTCCCAGCCCAAAAAGCTTAAATGCAACACGAATAACTGCCACTTGTGCCCGTGCATCAACTGACGGCTACGGGTGACCGCATCACGATAGCGTGGCCGTGCTTGACCAGCAGGTGTTGCAGCTAACAAGTCCTTATACGCATAAAAAGTCTGTGAATAAGCGTACGCCTTAATAATACCCGGAACCACCAATAGCAGGCTCCATAGGAAGATAAGCACAGTTTTATAAATAATCAGACCGACCAGTGCCCACCCATAACGTTTCGTGAACCCGACCGTTGAGTCACTGACCGGATGGATCTGGCGTTCTGGTTGTCGGACCCAGTCCAACATCGCATAACTCGTCCCAATCCGAAAGATTTGAACGACCAGCCAGACACCAACTTGAACCAGTAAAAACCCAGCTATTACAGCTAAAATCAACGATATATCAGAACCAGTCAGGGTCCCCAACTGCTTAAAAGCCGTGTCGTCAGTCGTGGAACTGCCCGACGACACGCGATCTGAATAATTGGCCATCACCCCGAAAATCGTTAATAAGCTAATAATAATACATAATAAGATGGCATCTTTCCAACGCCCCTTAAAGAGTTGCTTAATTTCGGTTTTAAGTTCGGCCCTCGTTTTTTGAATCATTGCGCCACTCCTCCACTACTTGTTTAATTTAGTCCATTTTCCGTGTTTTGTCCCCGTTAGTCAACGGCAAAACCCTAAAAAAGCGCTGGCAAAATGCCAACGCTACGAGTTGAATCATAATAATTGCTTATGCATAATCACAACGGGGGCCCCATCTTCATCATACGGGCCGGCCGTAACTCGATAACCACACAGTTCGTAAAAGCGCTGGGCAGTGAGTTCACCATGAATCTCGCCATGAGTAAAACCACGTTGCGTGGCCCACTCCTCAGCCGCTGTCAATAATTGACGACCCCAACCATGACCGCGATAGGCCTTCCGAGTGCAGACTCGACCAAATCGCATCACGTGGTCAGCTTGTGGTTCTAAGCGTAACGTTGTAATTGGTAAATCAGGCTGTAAATATAGAACAGCGTATTCACGCTGGTCTGTATCCTTGACGTCAAATTCAACGTCAGCACTGATTCCACGCTCTTCAACAAATACAGCCTGACGTAACGCGTAGGCCGCTGCCCGATTAGCTGGTGATGCTGAAAAAATAATTTTCATTTTAGTAGGCCTTATCAATGTCCTTCAACCAGGCTAACGCTAATGACTTGTCACCTAAATGGGCCCCAATCACTGGACCAAAGTACGTGATATCGATCGGCATGTCTGGATAAATTTGTTGTAACTTTTGTTTCCAATCTTCAGCGGCAGCCAAATTATTCCCCTGAACGATAATTGCTCGCAGCGGATAGTCGACTTTTGACTGTGCTTCAGCAAAGAGGTGCTCAACTCGCGCTAAAGCTTTCTTAGTTGAACGAACTTTCTCAAAGGCGACGATTTCATGGCTCTGATCATCAAAAGTCAACAGTGGCTTGATCCGTAACACGCTTCCAATGAAGGCTGACGCATTCGATAACCGACCACCCCGAACCAGATTTTGCAAATCATCCACGATAAAGTATTCGCCCATCGAGGCCCGCAGATCATCTAGGCGTGCCAGGATTTCTTCAACACTGTGACCAGCTTTAGCCATCCGCGCGGCTTCAATTGCCAAATAGCCCATCAGACGGACCGTGATCTGGGAGTCATACGGATAAAGTTTGATATTATCGACCATATCTCGCATGTTCATCAAGCTATTATAAAAACCGGAAATCGTGCTAGCAAGATGAATACTGATGACTGCATCATAACCTTGTTCACCCAAGCGGTTATAGAATGCCACCATTTCCCCCACGGGTGGTTGGGACGTACTTGGGAATGACTTAAATGATTTCATATTTGCGTAAAAGTCGGCCGTTTTAATGTCGACACCTTCTTGATACACTTTTCCATCTATAATAACCGGAATCGGCACGACATGAATATCGTTGTCCGCGACCTCTTGCGGTGTCAAATAGCTCGTGCTGTCAGTAACAACAGCAATCTTCATGACTTACACCTACTTCTCATTTAAATAATAACAAATATCATAGCATAAAACTAAGTTATACTCTACCTTCGACCGTTTGGAAAGTCATGGCTCGAGAATTCGGCTAACTGACTTGTTTAACCGATTGAGCAGAATCCGGAGAAGGTTTTGTTCATCTTGTGGCCATTTGTCAAAAACTTCTGCTTCAAACTGTTGATAATCCGCATTAATCTTGGTCAATGCCGCTGTTCCTGCCGGCGTGACCGTGTAAACAAGTTGGCGGCGGTCACGACCAATCGCTTCCTTACTCAAACGTTCTTTTTTGACTAGGCTAGCCAGTTGCCGACTTAATGTAGATGTATCAAGCTGCATGGCTGTCGCCAATTTTTCTTGCGTATTGGCCCCTGCTGCCAACTGGATCAGCAGTTGCCATTCCGCAACGGTGATTCCTTGGGCCTTAGTAATTTTTTTCAACATGGCAGTTTGCAACTTAGCGGTTTCCGCTAAGGCCGTTAAACTTGACTTCATGACAGTTCATTCCTCTCAACAATAATTCACATTGGTCCATTGTGACTTGATTTACCCCGCCTGATGATTAAAAACGTGCTAATTTTTTAGACTCAAAAAAACTCAACTGAGCTTTGCTGACGCAAGCACGCTTCAGCGTAAACTGGCTGATCCAGTGCGATTCCATCGTAATTAGCACGCTTTAACCATCACTTATGCGAATAGCAGCACCCACAATGAATACATTTGTATTATACAATATAGAGTGTGTAATTACGACTACTTTTTATTTAAAATACCGTTAAAGTAGTTTTTGCATATAACATTTTTAGATTCAAAGCGTTCATCCGCTAATTGCTTGTTTGACAACTAGCAGCGTCGACGCCTAACTTTATGCGTCAGCGTGGGGCGCTAACTTGTTTTTACCTGTTCAAAAACGGTATACTAGTACCCGGTTAACTGTATTTTTACAGTGATAACGAATATCTTAGAAAGCGAGTGATCACATGTCCTTTGATGGTTTATTTACCCATGCCATGGTCACCGAATTACGCCAAACACTAGTTGGCGGCCGTATTTCAAAAATTAATCAGCCATACCAAAACGAGTTGATTCTGACCATTCGTGCCAACCGGAAGAATCACCCAGTTCTACTATCGGCTGACCCGACGTACCCGCGGATTCAGACAACACAAATCCCTTACGTTAATCCGGCCGTGCCGACGAACTTCGCAATGATGATGCGTAAATATTTACAAGGTGCCATCGTGACCGATGTGTCGCAGGTCGCCAACGACCGGGTTGTGCACCTGACCGTGACGACCCGTAACGAACTCGGTGATGCCGAGACATTGACGTTGATTATTGAAATCATGGCACGACATAGTAACGTGATCCTAGTTGATAATCAGACTGGTAAGATCATTGACGTCATCAAGCATGTCGGTGCGGATCAGAATCGCTACCGATTACTTCTACCAGGCGCGACCTACATCGAGCCCCCCAAGCAAGACAAACAAGACCCATTTACACCGAATACTGATTTTCACACCTTAGTCACGGATTACCCCAACGAAGACGTGTTGGCAAAACAATTGCAGCAGCATTATCAAGGATTCGGCCGTGATAGCGCACAACAGTTAGCTGCCGACTTGCATCAGCCTGGCGACCTTGATCACCATTATCTGGCCTTTTTGGCACAGTTTGATCAGCCGCAGGCGACGTTGATCACCTTACCAAATCATAAGACCATGTTTGCCGCGGGACCGTTTGACCATTTTGGCAAAGCCACGCGCCAGTTCGACTCATTGAGCAGTCTGCTTGATTTTTATTATGCAGACGCAGCCCAACGGGAACGAGTTCAACAACAAGCCGGCAATCTGATTCGGGTGGTCAAAAATAACCTGAAGAAGAATCGTAATAAGCTCAAAAAGTTGGAAAAAACCTTAGCTAACACCAAGCAGGCCGATGAGCTGCGGTTAAAAGGTGAAATCTTAACGACCTATCTACATGAAGTCAAACGTGGGATGACTGAGATCACTTTACCAGACTATTATCACGATAACGCGCCGTTAAAGATTCAACTATCTAATCAGCTCTCGCCTTCCCGGAACGCGCAGAAGTATTTTTCGCGTTATCAGAAGCAAAAAAATGCCGTTGGCTTCGTTGGTGAGCAGATCAGCTTGACCCAAGCTGAAATTGATTATCTGGACAATATCCAGACCCAAATCGAGCTTGCTAGTCCCGCTGACATCACCGAAATTCGTGAAGAATTGACGCAACAAGGCTACTTAAAGCAACACAAGACTAAGAAAAAGCAACGCAGTTCACGTAAACCGAGTCAACCCCAGGAATTTACTGCGAGTGACGGGACGCCGATCTTTGTCGGTAAAAACAACCGGCAAAACGATCAGTTAACATTGAAAACGGCCCGTAAGAGTGACTATTGGCTGCATACACAAAAAATCCCAGGCTCACACGTCATCATTCATTCAGATGATCCTAGTGACCAAACGCTCACAGAAGCCGCGAATCTCGCCGCATACTTCTCAAAAGCCCGCGATTCAGCAACCGTTCCGGTCGATTACGTCCAAGTTCGCCGAATTCGCAAGCCCAATGGTGCCAAACCTGGCTTTGTGATCTATGAAGGTCAGAAAACATTGTACGTTTCTCCCAATGCTGAGCTTGTTGAACAACTGACACCGCACGCGTAAACTGGTTTTAAGAGTACGCAGTGATCAATCATTAACCAACAAAATCGCGCGTCCAAGATAAAATTTCTGGACGCGCGATTTTTAGTACTTACTGGCAGTGCTTCAAACGGTAACGGTTCAAACTTCCCGCCGCCGAAAGAATAGCAGGCCTAACACTAAGAATAAAATAATGTATGCAAGATTGCCCCAAAACAACTGGACATCCGTGAGCTTGGTAATTTTACTCAGCGTCGGTAATCCCAACTGGGCTGAAAAGTTGAACATGTTGAGTGGGTTCCATTTGAGCCACGTATACTTCCGAATGAGTGCGATCATGGGAATATTAACCATTCCCAGAACAAAGTATCCGATGATTCCGACCGCGACTGCCGCACCAGAACTCTTGAAAAGAGCAGCAATTAGCAGCACTAGACTTAGCAGTAACCACGTATTGAGAAATTCACCACCAACGCCCGCCAACCAATCATGCCAAAACTTGGCCCGCGTAAAGATCGCAAATTTATCATTTACTAAGCAGACTTTAAGCAAGATGGCAAACAGACTGCTACCGACATACAACAATAGACTGTAGGTTAACAGCACGAGCCACTTACTAACCAAAACGAGTGGTCGTGAATAACGCTGCGTTAACACGTGCTTGATCGTCCCAAATTGAAATTCCATCGTGATCATCGTGGCCGCCGCTGCTACCATAAAGAAGACGATGAACTGCTGCGCTTCAAAATTAGCGGCAAACATGGTTTTGGCGGGAAAAATCGTCGGCTTGATCCGCGCCAAAATCGCAAAGATCAGCGCTACGGTAGCCAATATCAGTCCACACCAAATCGTAGACTTCTTCTTAAATAGTTTTGTGAGTTCTTGTCGATATAACGTCATCATCAGTACCACTCCCTAGGCGCTGGTTGTCGCCAGTAATTTTAAAATCGTACTTTCCAAATCAGCCGCCTCATGCCGAACATCCCTGACCGTCAGTCCGTGACTAGTCAGAACATGGAGCACATCTGCCACCTGATGGTCCGGTGCTAAGTGGACTTTCACAACCGTGTCGGCAACTACTTGATAGCCGGCCGCCACCAAAACCGCTTTCGCCTGACCGTCATGATCAGTTTTCACAATGACAAAATGATCGGTCGTCGTTAACAGTGCTGTCATCGTTGTTTTCTCAATAATTTTACCGTGATCGATAATGACTAAATCGTCTGCTAGCTTTTGCAATTCACTGAGAATGTGACTAGAAATCAAAAACGTGACGCCCGCCTGTTTTTGCTTCAAGATAAAATCGCGTAACTCCTTAGTACCTTGTGGATCCAAACCATTCATCGGTTCGTCCAAAATCACTAGTTGCGGCTGATTCAAAAAGGCCAGGGCGACACCAAGCTTTTGTTTCATCCCCAATGAATAATGACGCGCTTTTTGATGGATATAGTCGGTCATGTTTAGTGCGGACACCACCGCCGCCAATCGCGCTTGGGCATCGGGCCCGGCCGCAAACAAACGCAAGTTGTCCCAACCGCTCATATACGGATAAAGACTCGGATACTCGATTAGTGACCCCACCGTCGCCAAGATGGGATGATGATCGAATTGCATCGATTCACCTGCGATTTGAATCTCACCATCCGTGCTAAGTAGCCCTAAAATTGCTTTCATAATTGTCGTTTTTCCAGCGCCATTCGCGCCCACCAGGCCCACGATCCGTCCCTGGGTGCATTCAAAACTAACGTCACGCAAAACTGGCTGGTGGCCGTAACTTTTATTCAGATGTTTAACGGTTAAAATTGCATCGGCCATTTAAATCCCCTCTCTTTCAAGATGGCAAACGTTCTCATAAGCTGTCGACACGTTGCGTCCCTCCTTAAACGATAAGTAACCCTGCCTAGGAAAGATCACCATTCAGACGTTACTGAATTATAGCTCGCTATTCATTTAAATGTTGGTTTTCTCGGGCACACACCAGTATTTTGTTACTTTTAACCCCCACCACGCGAAACGACGATTAACTAATCAATCAACGTCGTCATTTTTGTCACATTAGGACTAAGCCACACGCCCGCTTAAACGCATTAGTTGTGCGCATGAATCAAAAATAGGTGAACACTAGATCAGCCACATTGCCAACCTAGTGTTCACCTATTTTTCGCTTTTGAAATGAAATTTTTGGCGACATTCCGGGATTAGCTCAGGTCAATAAACCGGATGATCCAGCACGGTCCAGTCCGGGTAGGTCTGATCGCTTGGGTCAAACTGCCCGGATAACAACACTGCCTTTGCTTTTAAAACCAGCGGTGACGCATTAGCTTCAGTCAACGCATGCAACGGCACCCGTGATGCTCCATGCGAATCTTGACCATCAAAGTTAGCGACATGTTCAGCCAGCTGCCCAGTCGTCCGGGTCACTCGGTAAAAGACCGCCAGATGTTGGTTCATTCGCCACTGCTTGAACTGCCAGGGATACCGAAAACTCGTGATACCCAATTGCGTCAATTCAGTCGGGATTAACCCGGTTTCTTCTTGAATCTCACGGCGAATCGCGGCAAGTAAGGGCTCACCATCGGCCAAACTGCCACCTGGTAAGTCGTAGCGATTCGTATAGGGACCACCAAACTTTTTAGTAACGACCAACGCATGCTCATCGCCAATAATCCCATAAACACCAAATGCACGGTGATAAGTTTCCATTGTCCCACGTCCTTTCACGTTTAAACAGCGTCGTTAAGCGTAAGCGCTAGCTATCTTGGTGTCAAGGCAAATCTAAGTGTTTACTGTAACGGTAAACATATCAAACGATTGTAAGTTTACTATTTTAGTAAACATTAATTCATCGATTATGTTTACAAATACAGTAAACAGTCTTATAATCAGTAACATTGGAGGTAGCCTCATGGACTTAACTAGTTTAACGATTGATGATTTAAAACGCGGCTGGCATCAAACAGCCACTGCCCGGTATTGTAATTACTGTGATGCTAGCTGGGAAACGACTACAGCGGCGGCCACGATCGAACAACACTTAACGATCGTCCATGGTGGTATCCAGTCACCACTGATTCACTTAGCGAGTCGCTACAATACTTTAACCACTAAACAGCAAAATTTACTGACTGCTTTTGCGACTGGCATCAAGGATGCCGACTTGGCTAAACAATTTCAATTAGCGGCGGCCACGATTCGACATCAAAAATTTACATTTCGTGAAAAAGCCAAACAAGCTAAATTGTACCTGGCCATCTATCAATCCGTCTTTGAGAGTGGTCAGACGCCCAATGATTTGATTGTCCTGCCAGAACAACCTGGAATTATTGATGACCGCTTTGCGATTACTGAAGACGAAGCGGTCCAAACATTGAAGCAGTACTTCAACTTTGATCATGACCCACTACAATTGAAGCGGTGGCCCAAAAAGCAAAAGACGATCGTCACCATTCTAACGCGGATTATTGATGAAATTCCGATGAACCGGCCAATCAATGAAGACGAGCTCAACCACTATTTACAACCGATTTATTTTGATTACACCACGCTGCGCCGTTACCTGATCGACTACGGCTTCTTAAAGCGTACCGTCGATGGCCGGCAATACTGGCGCACAACTACTAAGGAGGACTGAACCATGCAACCAGTCGAAAAACATCGCTTACAACAAAAATACAAACTTGCCCCAACTTATTACGGCGTCATTCAAATTACCAACGAACGCAATCATAAAATTTGGATTGACACAGTGCCCAATTTACACAACCGCTGGGCCTTTTATCAACTAAATCTTAATAAAAACTTTTACCGGTCCAACCCGTTACAGGCTGATTGGAATCAACAAACTGCCGCTGACTTTTCCTATCAAATTCTGTGGCAAAAGGAAACGACCGATGTTACTAATATGCGTGCCACGCTCAAAGCACTCAAAACCAAATGGCTGCACGATTTACAACCATTCGATGACCATGGCTATAATCGGCGCCCTAAAGATTGGAAGGAAAACTAAATGACCACCACTAAACCAAACATGCACGCCGTTGCTATTAATCCTGAAGCCTGGCCGCGCCAAACTTATTTTTACTATTTCACCAAGATAGCCCCCAGCGGTTTTAGTCTCACGGTAAATATGGATATTACCGCCACCCTAGCTTGGACTAAAGCCCACCACGTTAAATTCAACGCGGTATATCTATACCTAGTGAGTCGCTTGTTGACCACACATCCCGAAATGCGCATCGGCTATTTGAACGATCAACTGGTGACCTTTGACGTGTTACATCCGTCTTATACGATCTTACACGCTGACCGGACAATGGCTAATTTATGGACGACTTACGACACCGATTTTGAAACGTTCTATCAACACTATTTAGCAGACCAAGCTGAATTTAGTGCACTTCCAGGGCCCATGCCGAAAACACCACAAACACCTAATCTGGTTAATATCGGCTGTCTTCCAGGAGTCCACTTTAGTAGCTACACGCCCCTCCCATTCAAACCACTAGATAGTTTCTTTCCAATTTTTCAGGCTGGCCAGTTTAAGAAGGACGCTGACAAAACAATCATGCCGCTAAGCATTACGGTCAATCATGCCACCATTGATGGCGATCATCTCAGTCGTTTTTTTAATGAACTCCAGTCATGTTGGGAACAACCAACACAATACTTAGCCTAACCATATAGTCAAGGCCCGTTATGTGCATTTGTTATCCAGCTTAAACACCGCTCGTCAGGTCTTTTTTTGAAGCGAATGAGTCACTAGCTTAATCAGTGTTATTTACCGGTGTTTGTTCGCTCATCAGATTGCGCCTTTCTTCAAGCAACCACACCGTAACCGCTGTCCAAGTAGTGCCGGCCCTCGCCAGTACAATTCTAAGAAATTCTTATGTTAGCCTTATGAAAACGCAGTAGTTGAGTCTGCTTCAAATGGGTAAACTAAAGACATTAATTAAGAAAGGAACTGATGTCTATGCGTCATTCACAAGTCTTAACGATCACGGTGAAACAACCGCGGCCTCGGAGTGCTGATCCAGCTGTCATTTATAGAGTCGATCGCCATCCTTACTGGCATTGGAACCTAATGAACTAATAAAAACGAACCGTGCACTGAATCGTAGTGGGCTCAAATGCGCGGTATTAAAAATAATCCCGTTCGATCAGCCGTGTGGGCCACCTGATTGAACGGGATTATTTTTGGTTGCAAGCTCTGCGGGTATCCGGTACACTGAAGCCATCAATGAATGGAGGAAATGCCAATGGCTGAGCACCTTGACGCTGACCTAGCTGTTTTGACACCATATCTGGAAAAGCTGGGTGCAACACCCCATCGCGCCCAACTGATTACCTTGCTCAACTGGGTACACACGACTTTTCCACAACTCAAGGCACGGGTCGCCTGGAATCAACCGATGTTTACTGACCACGACACATTTATCATTGGGTTCAGTACCGCCAAGGATCATCTGAACATTGCACTTGAATCACATACTTTGGATAGCTATCGGAACGCGATCACGGCTGCTGGTGATAAAACAACCAAGATGTTATGGCAAGTTGCTTTCGATGCGCCAATCAATCACAAGCTACTTGCAGAAATCATTCAATATAATATGACTACTAAACAAACCATGACGACCTTTTGGCGCCCTTGATGCGTCAGCGTTCACGACCCCGCTTTCATGCCTGAATCCGAGTCGTGAGCGCTTTTTAATGCTTAAACTCAGACTGAGTGTCAACGCACTTAAATCTAGTTGACATAATTTTAATTTTTATCAGTTGCAGCCAAATTAATGATTTTTTCAAATGTGAAGCGGCCCGCGTCATACTGGTACTTGATGACTGCACAGTTATGTAACACGATGCCTTGCCGCTCAATTTCGTCCATTGAAAGCCATTGCCGCAAAAACATGAAGCTAGCCCCACCGTGACTGACCGCCAACACCTGATGATGATCCGGACGTGCCATCACCGCCGTCAACGTTTTGACAACGCGGTCTTGTACCTGCAAATCACTTTCGCCACCGTACTGACAGAAAAAGTCACCATGACTGCGGCGCACGGGGTCCGGTTTTGGATTTAACACTTCCGACTCACCTTCGAAAACGCCAAAATTCCACTCTTTGATACCCTTTAAACGCTCATAAGGTTGCTTGGTCACTAATTCTAACGTGTCACTAGCTCGTTCCTGCGTTGAGCTGTACGCATGATCAAACGTAATCCCTTGCGCCTGAAAATACGCACCCACGCGTTGGGCATCCGCAATTCCTTTGGGGGTTAGCGGCGAGTCACACGCCCCCTGAATCTTCTTCAGCCGATTAAAAAGTGTTTCACCATGCCGCATCATATATAGTGTCTTTGCCAATTTAACTAACCTGCCTTTAATTTGTCTTTAGATAAGCATACCATAAATGAAAGCGCTATTTAAATCCGAGCAACTAGGTTTCGTTACGATCTCAACAGCCAAAAAACACGGCCAGATTGGTATCCGGCCGTGCTTTAAACAAATATATTGATTAAGCCACTAAAAATCGACGTGCACGTTTGACAAGCAGTGGCCCAGCCACTAATACACCAACCCATGCGATCAAAGCAAGCTTCGTTCCTAATGTTGTGACGCGACTAGCTTCATATCTTACCGTTAGCACATTCTTACCACGTCGCTGTTTTAGACTCAAGTTACCTATCCAATGATGCTTAATTTGTTCAGAGGTAACCCGGTGACCGTTCAAAGTTAGCACCGTACGTCGATAAGCAACTACAGGCAAGGCACGCATTTTAGTGTGCTTCGCATTCCAAGTCAACTGAATGCCATTATGAATGACTTGATGTTTGAACTTGGACTGTTGCACTGAAAAGTTACGCCGGTATGCACGATAGACATTGCTATGGGTTTCAATTTTCTGCGTCACCGGAATGTAATCCGGCGTCGTGCGATCAACTTGCTCAATTAGCTGATTAATATGTCGTGTATGAAAGGCCGGTTGTAATTGCTTAATATACTTCAAATTAGAATGGACATTATCGTCTGCCGTCTGCAATCCTGCTGCTAACGGAGTTGTATCAATAATCGTATAATGGACATTCTGAGCAACCTTTTGCGTACATAAAAGTAACGACAAAAGGCTTAAAAAAGTTCCAGCAATCACAATTCCCTTATGCAGGGCTGCGCTTTTTTGACTAGCTGCAACATCCTGATAAATCATAACCGTTGCTAGCATCATGAATGGTGTCCCAACCAAAGAAATTCGTCGTGGCATTTGTAAAAACGATTGCAAGTAAGGCATCGACTTTTGAATCGAGTCCCACGGAAATAGCCCGGTTCCAATAAGAATATAAACTAGCGCGACACAAGAAAATAATTTGGTGAACGCACCTAACCGGGTCCAGAAAACAATCAATCCTGTGAGCATCGCATAAGCAATCATTGTTAAGACAATATCACTATTAGAAGCCACCCCATTGTAGATTGGCTGCAAAATCAAACTGGCATTCGGTACTAAATCCATCGCAACTGGTGAAATTAGCGTGTTGCCACGATAGACTTCCAGTAATGGCAACAGCGTATTAAGACTGAGCAACAAGGCTAATAAGACACCGGCAAAAAAGTTTAACAGCCCATTCAAATTAAACTTGGAATGCCATAAACCACGTATAAAAAATGGCACCAATAACGGTAATACTAACGCGACCGTTAAAATCTGAAATTGGGCCAGCAAACCAATGAATACACCCAATTTCAACATAGATAATAGTTGCCAATCACCGGCATATAAATCAAGAATTGGCCCCACCAATAAAGGTAGTAATCCAAAAGCAATTGAGCGCCATGTAACACCAAAAATGAATCCATAAACAACGTTAGAGCTCAAAAAGATGACGCCTAACGCGATTGACACCCGTTTTGAAAAACCTAACCGGCGACCAGCTGCATACATCACATAGCCACTGACAAAATAGACGATAAAAAGAGTTAAGATTTGAAATCTAAACCAGTTGCCGACCAGTAACAACAGCCCACCAGCTACATAGGTAATTAATGGACTATATAAACTATTCACAACTCGACCGGCCTGCTGGAATGAATAAAGATTAATAAAACTAAAATTATGATTTTTCAGTTGCAGGGCAGCTTCATAAATTCGGTTATATTGAAAGTACCCATCTACTCCCAGTAACGCATGATTATTTAATAACAATGGACTACACATTAACAACACGGCAAGTGCAATCACGATAATTGCCGCTTTGTTCTTACGCATAAACGCTTCCTCCCCAATGTCCCTTTTTCATCTCCGAGCAACTCTTATCAAGCGCTCTAAAATAACATTATATCCGTTTTGAAACACTGATACTAGTGACTATCAGTGTTAAAAGCTACTTTCACTTCACCAAGCCACTTGCTTATCAGCTTTAAATACCATATGCAATGGGCCACGTGACTAATAATTTAGCTTGACGACAAAATAAAAACTGGTTTTTCTTGAAATACTATCTCACACCAATCTCAAGAAAAAGCCAGCATCTTTATTATTAATGTTACTCATTATGATTCAACAAACATCAGAGTACGTACTGAATCACGCCTAAAAATCCGTATCTTCATTTCCCTGATTCAACGCTGTCAACGCCGCCTTTAACGTGTCGCCATGTGCAATCACCGTGCCGGTAGCGTGGCCCGGTTCACCGGTGGCTTCCACTTCATCATAAATTTGTAAATGATTGTAGGGAAATGTATTCGCCTGAACATAGACTGGCTTTAGCCGGTTAACATCCGGATAGTCGTACATCACCTTAGTCAGTGCTTCGCCTAATTTCACGTGAAGTAATAGTCGGGTCACGCTCGACCCACTGGCCTTACTGATTAACGCCATCGTAGCAATGCTCATCGGTTCAATCGTAGCAAGTTGCAAAGCTGTATCAGCAATCGCTAACCGAACTGTATAGAGCCCGGGCGCACCCATGGCGAGCACTCGTTGCTTGATTTCAGCGTGTAAAGCTGTAATTGCCTGATTTTCCGCCTTATCACGAATCGGAAATACTTGGACCGCACCACGGACATTGCCACGCAAATTATTTCCCGCAATAATTTCACTTACCCCGAAAATTGTCACATCGGTGCCGTCCGTAATCACCTCGACGGCGGGCGAATCGTTGGTCTTGATCTGCTCGCGCGGCAAGCTATTGTTGATTTGGATCACTTGGTAGCCATCCTGTACTAATTTCTGGCCCAGCCGGTAATCATGATAGGTGGTAAAAACAATCAACGGCTTTTCAATCGCTAAGACGTTTAAAATATCCGAATACTGTTTAGGTTCAACGTAACGTTTTTTGGCCAATCGTGGAGTCATCGCCACACTATTAGGGTTAGCGTTGATCAAAACAGGCTCATAATCAGCCTTTTTCAAGTAGAACAACAGTTGTGAGACCAAATAGTCGTTCCCATGGTTGGTTCCAATCCGGTTAGCACCCGTGCCAATGACAACGACTCGCCGACCAGTAGACGGTTGACTTTCGTTATCAAATTCGTACGTGGAGTAATAAGTACTCGTCTGCTCAGTAAATTCCCCGGCAGTCGGTTCGACCTCCTTAAAAGTCGGTTGAATTTCATTTTCCAACGCAAAGTTGCGAACCTTAGCCACATCCGTTTGCCAGGCAGCGGCCGCATCTTCATCGGTAAAGCCAAAATATTTGGCTCGGCCCAGCGCGTGGACGTCAAACGGCCGTTCACGCAAGGCTCGTTCAATTTCTAAAATATGACTCAGTTTATAAAAGTAAAAAGCATCAATCTTGGTTAGCTCGGCTAATTCATCGATTTGATAACCACGATTCAGGGCTTCAAGTAAAATCAGCATGCGCCCAGCTTGCGGATGAATCAACCGTTGGATCAGTTCACCCTCCGAATAGTTCTGGGGTCGATTAGCAATCACGTGATAGCGAGATTCGTCCGTAGACCGCAACCCCTTCAACAAGGCTTCTTCCGTTGAACGACCAATACCGATCACTGAGCCTGTCGATTCCGTCACGGTGTCTAGTTGATGACTAACTTTCTTCAACACATTAAACGGCCAAACTGGTATCCGGCAAACAATATGATCTAAAACGGGTTCAATTAAAGCTGTTTGTTTACGGTAGGCTCCGGGCAGTTTGACCTCTGCCAAACTTATCCCGACCATTAGATTACCAACAACTTGTGCTAACGGATACTCGGTTGCCCGCGCGGCTAACGCCATCGTCCGATCAAAGTACGGTGTCACTTTAATCACGTAATAGTTTTGCGTGGTCGGATCAAGTGCAAATTGAACGTGACAAGAGCCGGTCAAGTGTAACTTGCGCATGATCTTGAGTGTCGCCGAGCGAAACTGTTGGTATTCTTGATCCGTAATCGTTTGCGTTGGGGCAAAAACGATTGAATCAGCGGAGTGAATCCCAACTGGATCAAAATTTTCCATCCCACTGACTAGTAGCGCGGTGTCCTTCTGATCACGGACGGCTACAAATTCGAGTTCTTTATAGCCGACGATACTCTGTTCGACAATACATTGTTTGGTCCCTGAAACTTTGAATCCCATTGCTAGTGCCCGTTGCAGTTCGTCCTCATCTTCACATAGTTGGCGACTCGCTTCGATTCGGGGTGCGACCGACTTGACGATCACTGGAAAACCGACGTGGCGCACCACGGCCATCGCCTCAGTCGTGCTAGCCACAACTTGTGAGGCAATCACGGGTTCACCCATATCTTTCAACCGGTTGCTCATCAGCGCTGGGTTGACAATCATGTCGACCACGTCTTGATCCCACTGTAGCAACTTCACGTGATTATTTTTTAACACATTGTTGCGAATCAACCCTTGAATTAGGGTGACTGTTTGGACGCCACCAAGTGAAGGAATGAGGCCATCAGGCTGTTCAGTTTCAATAATTTTGGATAGTGCGGCGACGGTCAGTGGTTCTAAATAAACCTTGTCAGCAAACCGATTTTCAGCCGCCACGGAGTAAGCATTGTTATCGACGAGGACAACAGCAATGCCCAGACGCCGAATTGCCGCACCGATTTGGGTCACCGCCGCGTCGTGTTGTCCCTCTCGGCCAATGTCATTATGCCCAGCGCCGATAATCAACACTTTTTGTAAGGCTTGATTGTTCACCAGATTGGCCCCCTTGCTTGTTGCATCGACTCAACAAATTCATCAAAAATATCGCGCGTTTCAGTCGGACCAGGAGCGCCATCTGGGAAAAATTGCACTGAAAACGCTGGAAAGTCCCGTAGACGCAGTCCTTGAATCGTCCCATCGATCAAGTCAACAAATGTCGTGATTAACTTATTACGATCAACAGTATCCGCATCTACCGCGAACCCCTGGCCCTGAGCTGCATAAATAATTTGGTTCGTAATCACTTCGCGGATTGGGTGGTTAGCCCCATGATGTTCAGGTGATAATTTCATAATTTGGGCGCCATTGGCCATCGCAAATAGTTCGTGGCCCAGTCCGATGGCAAACAGTGGCACCCGATTTTGAATGTTCTTGATCATCTCAGTCACACTGGCTGGTAAGTCCTGCGGTTTGCCGGGCCCAGTCGATAGAATGACGCCGTCTGGATCTAAGTTTAAAATTTCCTCAGTCGTTGCCGTATAAGGTAAGACCGTGACGTTACAAGCACGCTTACTAAGTTCGCGCAAAATCCCGTGTTTGAGGCCAAAGTCGATGACCACGACATTGAGCCCCGTCCCCGGATTAGGAAATGGTTTCGGTGTTGCGACCGCTGCCACCTGTTGATTAGTCAGCACGGTCGCACCCAATTGATCAAAGGCATGGGCATCTGCAACGTCTACGATACTGGCTTTCATCGGGCCACTTGCTCGGAGTTGCTTCGCTAAGTGCCGTGTATCAATATGGCTGATGCCAGGAATATTTTGTTGCTTTAAATATTGATCCAGTGACCAGCGCCGCTGCCGGTTGGTCGAAATGCTAGCGACATCCCGAACAACGACCCCCTTAACGGTCGGTAAAATTGATTCGTAGCTATCATGGTTGATCCCATAGCTCCCAATGGTTGGCTGCGTAAAAGCAACGATTTGGTTATGATAAATTTGATTAGTAATAATTTCTTGATAGCCCGTCATACTCGTGTTGACGACGATTTCTCCGGTAGAAACCGCTGGCGAGCCAAAGCCTTCACCTAAATAGGCGCTGCCATCTTCAAGAATCAAATAGCGGTCTGCCATTGCGATCCCTTCTCATCTGTTTGACTTTGTCGTACTAGTTAATAATTTCAATACCATCGTGACCGTCGATTTCATTGACCGTCACTTTGATGCGTTCTTGACGCGCGGTGGGAATGTTGCGACCAATAAAATCAGCGCGAATCGGCAATTCGCGGTGACCACGATCGACTAGCACCGCCAAGGCAATGCTCTGGGGCCGACCGCCACCCATTAATGCGTCTAAAGCCGCGCGAATTGTTCGGCCGGTAAATAGAACATCATCGACTAAAATGACCCGCTTATCCGCCACCGAAAACGTTAACTGATAGTCCGTTGAAAGCCGTGCTTGATCCAGCGGCTGATCATCACGAAATGCCGTGATGTCTAACTCGCCAACTGGAATCGCAGTACCTTCAAGCTGTTGTAATTGGGCTGCAATCCGCTGCGCAATATAGACGCCGCGGGTTTTAACGCCCACTAAGACGACATTTTTAATGCCTTTGTTCTGTTCGATAATTTCATAGGTGATCCGGGTCAATGCCCGTTTCATCGCCATTGAATCAACAACTTCTTTTTGCATAATTGCCTCCCAATTTGTGGTTATCGCTTTTTTGAGCAACCCGTACGACAAAGAAAGACGGCCGGACAAGGTGTCACGGCCGTCGACGAAAAGTTATTGTTAACAGTTTGCCTTTCAGTCTCGCAGGGCCGGATTAAAGGACGCTCATTACTGTTAGATTAATGATTCCCATCGGTTTTGTCAAGCTTAGCCAAGGTTGTCGTAAAGATTGGTGGTAGTGGTGCTTCAAAGGTCAATAAGTCACCCGTTACGGGGTGCTTGAATCCCAATAATTTGGCGTGTAAAAATTGACCGTGCCCCTTAATCGTCTTTTTGGGGCCGTACAGGGGATCGCCCACCAGCGGATGTCCAATAGATTGTAAATGAACGCGGATTTGATGCGTACGGCCAGTCTCCAGCCGGCAACTAATCAAAGTATAGTGCTGATAACGTTTCAGTACTTTAAAATGGGTGACTGCTGGTCGCCCGGTCTTAACGATGGCTTGCTTTTTGCGATCCTTCGGTGACCGACCGAGTGGCGCATTAATTGTCCCCGTATCCTCTTTAATCACTCCGTGAACGAGTGCGACGTATTCTCGTAAGTTAGTTTTCGCCTTCAGCTGGGCCGCTAACGATTGGTGAGCCCGGTCATTCTTTGCGACCATCAATAATCCGGATGTATCTTTATCGATGCGATGAACGATTCCTGGCCGAAATTCACCGTTGATCGTCGACAACGGACTATGATACAGCAAGGCATTCACCAAGGTATGGTTAGGGTGCCCAGGGGCTGGATGCACGACCATCCCCTGAGGTTTATTGACAACCAAGACGTCATCGTCTTCATAAACAATGTCTAATGGAATGTTTTCTGGCTCAATCGTTGTTTGTTGAACCGTCTGTGCGGCAACGACAATTTCGTCACCTGGTTTGACGTGATACTTGCTCGCCTCGAGCTGACCATTGACCGTCACCTGATCCGTTTTGATCAGCTTATCAACTTGCGACCGCGTCCAGACCGACTGTAGTGCCGCTAACACTTTATCCAAGCGCCCTGTTTGGTCAGTAATCGTGAATTGTTGTTCCGTGGTCGCTCCTGCCACGTTATCAGCTCCCTGTAACTTATTTTTCAAAACTATCATCCCGCAGCACGCCGATCAAGATAAAAATGACGCCCACGGTTAAACATGAATCCGCAAAGTTAAAAATTGGAAAATTAATAAAATCAAGTTGGAACATATCGACGACGTACCCAATACGTAACCGGTCAATGAAATTCCCCAAAGTTCCCGCAATCATCAGTGAAATACCAACCTCATATAGCCATTTGCCACGTAAGCGCCACAGCAAGTAGCCCATCACGATCAAGGCAATCACTGAAATCAAGTAGAAGAACCACATCTTGCCTTCTAAGATACTCCAAGCAGCCCCGTTATTATGTAAATTTGTGAGTGATAATAACCCGGTAACAATACTCGTACTGGCACCCAACGCAATATGACTCACAATCGCTGCTTTGATAACTTGGTCAATAATGACCAGCGCTACCATTAAAATTAAATAGATCCACATATTCTGTCCTCACATTTCGCTAAGCTGTGTTTAATTATACCAAAAGACGTCGTCCTTGTACGAAACTCCGGCAGGAAAAGCGCGGTTTTTATTGCAGACTTAATAACTAAGCACCTTTCGAGTATTCCCCCAAAAGCATCGGCATCTGGTTAACCACCCCCCCAGTTGAAGCAACGAGCCTGATGATTGGGTGCACCGCTCAGCTGCTAAGCGAGTTAGTCATCATCGGTAGCTCACAAATTAAACGTGTGTGATTGATTCGCTGTCGCAGTCTTCCAAAAACAACGCAAATAAAAAGCCGACCCCCACTGGCATCGACTTATTGGTCAAGCTTTAGAACAAACCTGAGATTTTTCCATCATCACTAATGTCCATATCGAGTGCGGCCGGATGTTTTGGCAGTCCTGGCATCGTCAACACATTCCCGGTCAAAGCGACAATGAAACCCGCACCTAACTTCGGCACAAATTCACGAACATTAATTGTAAATCCGGTTGGTGCTCCGAGACGTTTGGGATCATCGCTCAATGAATATTGCGTCTTCGCCATGCAGACTGGCAAATGATCCCACCCTTGCTTAGCAAACGTTCTCAATTGGCGCTGAGCTTTCGCTGAATATTCGACATTGGCTCCACCATACGTCTTAGTGACAATATCGTTGATTTTCGTCTTAAGATCCGCATCCGCTGGTGATAACGGTTGAAAATGACTTGGCTGAGCACATAAATCAACCACTGCGGCAGCTAAGTCGGTTGCCCCGTCACCCCCACGACCCCAGACATCAGCCAAGACTGCATCGACTCCAAGATCGGCACAATAGTCTTTGACGGCATGGATTTCGGCGTCAGTATCGGCCGTAAATTCGTTGATGGCCACCACGACTGGCACCCCATAACGTTGCATGGCATGGATATGATGTCCTAAATTAGCCGCACCGGCTTTCAAGGCCGCTACATTTTCGGTTGCCAAATCTTGCAAAGCCACGCCACCATGTAACTTTAAAGCCCGAATCGTCGCCACGATTACCACGGCATTGGGCGCTTGTCCGACCGCTGGCACGTTAATATCCATGAATTTCTGACCACCCAAATCAGCACCGAAGCCCGCCTCGGTTACCGTATAGTCGGCTAGATTCAATCCAGCTTGCGTGGCAAGTACACTGTTACAACCATGCGCGATATTGGCGAACGGACCACCATGAACGAGTGCTGGGGTATGCGCCAGGGTTTGAACTAAATTTGGACGTAACGCGTCTTTCAAAAGTAACGTGATCGCGCCACCGACGTTCAAATCAGCAACTGTCACTGGTTGACGGTCATGTGTGTAGCCAATTACAATTCGATTAACACGTTGTTTCAAGTCCGCAATATTTTCTGAAAGACAGAGAATGGCCATCAGTTCACTCGCGACGGTAATGTCAAACCCATCTTCACGAGGTACACCCGACGTTGCACCACCAAGGCCAATCACCGTATGCCGGAGCGCCCGATCATTAATATCCAACGCGCGCTTCCATTGAATTCGACGCTGATCGATACCCAACTGGTTACCTTGTTGAATATGGTTGTCAATTAAGGCCGCGAGCGTGTTGTTCGCAGCCGTCAGGGCATGCATGTCGCCGGTGAAGTGCAAATTGATATCTTCCATTGGAATCACTTGTGAGTACCCGCCACCAGTGGCGCCACCCTTCATCCCCATAACTGGTCCTAATGAAGGTTCCCGCAATGCAATCATCGTTGACTTACCAATCTTAGTCAACGCGTCACCTAACCCAATAGTCACGGTTGACTTTCCCTCACCAGCAGGCGTCGGGTTAATCGACGTTACTAAAATAAGGTTGCGTTGAGTTTTCTTAACCGGTAACGGTAATTTGAGTTTAGCCTTCGTGCTCCCATATTGGTCGATCTGGTCAACCGTCAAGCCCGCTTTAGCCGCAATCGCCGTAATCGGTTCTGGTGTCACTTGCTGTGCAATTTCAATATCCTTCATCAATTCTCCGCCCTTCTGTTTTTACTTACTCCATTATAACAATCTTCCTGAAATTATGAACATTATTTGTATATTGATTGTTTTTATTCGTATCTATCGACTAGTTGCTAGGTCAATCAACTGATTGCGCGCCTTTTTCAACATCAAAAACCGATATTGATTACCATCGATTTGAACTTTCAACCCACCGCGTATCGGGACGATCAATTCGAGTTGATCACGGGGAATCACAAGCCAAGAATGGTTCAAGACCGTGCTAAAAATAATGAGGTTATGATTGATTGTTACGCGCCGCAAGCTGATTTGAATCGCGACCAAGGCAATAAAGAGCGCCGCAATGACGAGTAACCACCACTTAAACTTCAAGATTTCTAGCCACAAAATAATCCCCGCCATCAATACTAGTGCCGTCCACGACCAGACGATCACACTTGACGCTAGCATTGGTTGGTATTTAAAGGTATGCTTATCGTTATTCACAGTACAAAATTCCTTTCACATTGGAGTGAGTTTGATGCAATTATATACGGATGCCGCGACCACACCCGATAATCAGCGCAGTGCCGCGGGAATCTTAATTATTGATCAGGGCCAACAACACCAATTCAAACAGGTCTTGCCAGACAGTGATAATCATACCGCAGAATTTCTTGCCGCCATTGCTGGCTTTAAAACTTTATTAGATTCTTATGGTCCGCAAGTCAGCGTCTTTTTCTATACGGATAGTCAAATCGTCGCCGAAAGTGTCGCCAAGGGTTACAGCAAAACTTTCAGTGTCGAGCTGGCGACTTTGCTGCACCTGCAAGACCAGTGCCAATTAGTAATCACCCAGTGGATTGCCGAAAGTGATAACCATGGCGCCCATCAATTAGCACAACAAGGCTTACATCTTAGTGACTAATCAGCCGGGGCCAAATAAGTTTCAATTGGTCGTTGATACTGGTCCCAGTCATGAGCACCAGTTTGAACATAATCGGCTAACAACTTACCAATCATGGGTCCTGTTGTTAAACCAGATGAACCTAACCCGCTAGCTACCAAAATATGTGGGTTATCCGGAATTGGACCGAAGAACGGCGCAAAGTCACGCGTGTAGGCACGCGTACCCACTTTTACCTGCGTAATTTGATCCTTAGTCAGGTTGGCATCAAGTTTGAGCCCGCTAGCAAAGAGATCATCTTCAACCAGACTTGAAACCTGCAAATCGTAGCCCTGATCATTTTCGTGCGTCGCCCCGACGACCAATTTGCTGCGCGTAAAGGGAATAAAGTCTCGTTCACCTTCAGGCATGAGCACTGGAACATCGTCAGCCCAAGTCTCAGGCAGCTGCATTTCAATCAACTGCCCTTTTTGTGGCCGAACATCAGCAACAATCTTCATTGGCAACAATAACGGCTTTAGCCACGCCCCGACTGCTAAAATCAACGTGTCATAGCTTTGCTGACCATTAACCGTCAATAGTTGGCCCTGGTCACCTAAACGTACCTTACCTTTATGACGGACCAGGTTCCGCTTTTCAGCGTATTTCAGTAAATTATGTGCAAACTTATCGCCATCGACCCGCGCACCACCACTCACAAACACACCGGGTTGGGGCGCCGTTAGCAGTGGGATCCGTTCTTGAACTTCTTCAGCAGTTAATTTCTCAATCGTTCCCATCTGGGGTGCCGCTTGCCGGCGCTTTAGAGCTAAATCGTATAGCGCCTGCAGATCATCTGGATCGGCACGAGTCACAATCGTTCCTGCTTGTTGATAAACAGAATAGCCCATTTGCGTGTCCGCAACAATTTCCGGATACAAAGCAGCCCCGGCCTTAGCGAGTTGATACCAACGCTGATTACGACGTTTGGATAACCAAGGTGAAATAATCCCTGCTGAATTCTTAGTCGCTTGACCAATACCTTCATCATAAATCGTGACGTTCAGGTCAGGGTTCTGGCTTAAATAGTACGCCGTGACCGCCCCAACAATGCCACTACCAATAATCGTTACTTGTTTTTGCATTTTCCAACGCCTCCACAACCAATCTGCTTTCATTTTAGCATACTCGAATTTGTTGCGGGTGGCTGATTCAGTTGGATTAAAGTCAGACCATTGGTAGATGTTGCTGGTACTAGCTTTGCAGCGATTAATTTAATACCGTGGACTGGCTCTTTGCCCCCTATGACTGGGACAGAGCAATCAATAGTTGTTGCCGGACAAAATTTTCGTTCGTCCAGTGTAAATAATGCTGACCTGGTGCATGAACTAGGTGACCAAGCTGGCACCACGGTGATTGTTGGTACGCCGTCAAGCGTTGGTCAGTGACTAAAACTTGGATTGGCAGCGTCAGTACCCGCTTTTCAGCGGTTCGAAGCGTCGTTACTAATTGTGGTAAGCATTGCGCTTCAGTCAGAATACTCGGGTTCGCGTAAGCTGCTAAATCAATACGGGCATTGGCGACACGTTCTGCCAGTAGGTTTAAAGGATTAACTTCTGCTAAGAGTTGCTGAAGTGTCAAAGTTTGTCGCTGTTGTACTAGTTGCGGATAGTTTTCAATAAAAGATTGGGCGTTTGCAAGAAGTTGTGGTGCCATCGCGGCATAGGGTGGTTCAAGCAAAACTAAGCCACAAACATTATCTAAGTGCTGCTGGGCATATAAGAATGCGTAACTAGCGCCTAAACTGTGGCCCACCAATAATAAGTTGCTCACGTGTTCATGGTGAACCACATCCTCAAGATTGGCTAAAATATGCGGGACAGTGCGCACCATTTGACTATGAATGCTACGGCCCACGCCAATCGTGTCGATGGCAAGTAATCCCACCTGACTTGGCAATCGTGCCATTAAATGCTTAAAATTATAATCAGTGGCGTCCCAGCCAAACGCCGGTAAGCACATCAACGTCGGCTGTTGTGGTCCCGCCGGTCGGTACTGATAGTACACTTGTCCCAATTCCGTCATTAATTGATTCATGATTACTTGCCTCCCACAATGACAGACATCGTAAGTAGTTCCAAATGCTTTTTTATTACAGATAAAACACAGCTTTACAATCAGTCATGCATAGTCTAGTCCACAACTGATCAGTAGAAAATGGTTTTTAACCGCTTCGTTAAATCAACTGACCATTAAAAAAGTTACAAGATTTAAATAATCGTCACATTTTGACCATATTTTCGTTTTACACTTATTAATATGCACGACTATATTGTTTTAAAGGACTTTTGCCATGTTAGTTATTGTTTGGATTCTTTTAGTTTTATTGTTAGGACTCATGGGTTGGTTGGAATACCACAATCTTCAGCATCCGGTCATCCAGCCAGCTAAAACCCTGGCGCCGCGCGCACAGCTCCAATTGCAACATCAAGTGCGGCAACACGTGACCGATCAAGCACCACGATTGAAATGGTTATATTATGGAATGGCAGCTTGCTGGTGGCTCGGTGTTATCAGTTTACTAGTCAGTTGCTACTTGGTCAGCGCAAAATTAACCCTGTTGATTTTTCCGATTCGGAGTGTTGTCACAAGCATCGCCTTAATGATCGTTGGCATTATCTTGCTAATGATTCCCGCCTTAGTGTGGCCGACGCAAAGTTATGATTACTTGATTGGTCACTCAACTCAAGACCATCATTGGCAGCTAGCCGATACCGCCACGTTTGAACACTATCGTCGCTTTCAGATTTGGTTGGTTTTGGCATTAGACGTCTTCATCCTGATTGGTTGGATTAGTTGGGCCTACCGGGTCAGCACCGTTCCCATGGTCACTATTGAGTACCTACTAATGGTGGTGGCAATCGCCGTACCAGTTGTGGCATTGATCACGCTGTTAGCACAACTGCCATACTTACATCAAAACCGATACTTGATTCCGGTCAGCGGGCGCTTTGGCACCCAGCATTATCATGCGAATCAGGCACTCATGCAACAACAACCGGACTTAAAGTCACGGCTAATTATCGTTAATGTTGTTCGGATTATTGGTTACGCGTTGGGGTTGTATGCTTTATGGTTGTTATATGCCAACATTCTTGCACCGGCCTTTACGGTCGATACCAGTATCGTTTACCCCGCAGCGGCGTTTGCCATCATCGGACTGTTACTCGTGTTAACAGCGGGCGGTGTGTGGCTTCCCCGTTTCTATGATTACTTGCAATTATTAGATAACAAGACCTTGACGTTCAAATTGGCCGGTAGCGACCGCTTCCGTCGTTTTCGTTTTCATTTGTATTACTTCAAGTTGGCATTCAGTATTTTATGGATCGTTATCTGGGCATTGATCATCGGTTATATTTATTACTTTGGCTAGGTACGCTCACCAATAATACGCAAAACGGTACTCAAACTAATCTGAGTACCGTTTTTTAGTGTCATTTTATGAGACTTGCCAGCGAGGCCAACTTGAGCGCCAAAGGACTCAAAATAAGTGTCGCCATTGCGGCGCAAGAGCCATTACTGTTATATTACTGCGTTTTGAAGAGCGCAACAAAGTCAGCTTGCGCGCTCGCAGCTTCAAACGTTCGCTTGGACAGTGTCGTCACCTGCCGATCATTGAGCCACAGCACTTGGTAATCTGTAAAAGCATGAAGGTCGCGAACGTCATGTGTAATCATCAAGTAGGTTCGCTCAGGATGGGCTTGCATGACCTGAAACAACAACTGCACGTTTTCCCGATCGACCGCTGCTGTTGGTTCATCCAAAACAATCAATTCGCGATCAACTTGTAAGAACAGCAATAACTGAACTAATTTGCGTTGGCCCCCAGAAAGCTGACCATAATGCTGATCCCACAACGGGGCCAAGAATTGATAAGCTTGGGTATCAATAAGTTGTTGGAGCTGTTCAGTTGTCAATCGTAGTCGTCCGTGCTCGATGCCCAAAACCAGTTGGGCAACGTCCCGCACACGAATTGAAGACAGTAACGGGAGTTGTTGGTTCAAATAAATGGCTGCTTTAGGTAGGTCTAATTCACCTTGTGCTGGCCGCAAACCAGTGATGATATCAGCCAGCGTCGTTTTTCCAGCGCCATTTTGACCAATCAAAAAATTGACACCGGGACTTTTTAATTGAAAACTCACGTCCTTGAAGAACGGTTGCCCATTTCTTGAAAACTGATATGCTAAGTGCTCAACACGCATCATTATAAGCCCTCCGTTGGCAGAATCTTAATGTGCCGATAGCTAAATCCGCCGATAACCAATAATACAATCAGACTCAGAAGATAAGTCATCATAAAGTGGCTGACGTGGCCCACGCTGATCATCGCAAAAACATTGGTAACTAAGTAAATGGGACTAACCAGGTTGAGTAATGGGTTATTGGCAGACACTGCCAGCATGTTACTCAACATAAAGGTACCTACGACGACGATCAGCGCCAGTGCATTTCCAATCATATCGACAGTTTTACGTCGGAGTGCCAAGGCAATCAAGGGTAAGCCAAAACAAGTGACTGGTAGATACGTAAGCAACACAGTCAACCATAAGCGACCTAGCAACGATAAAAAGGCCAACTTGAAAGTAATCGCGCTCAACAGGGCCACCAACAATAAAGTCATCAAAATTATACCCAAGCTGACCAGCGCTTGACTGACAAGAAAAACTGCGGGGCTAACCACCAAGGTTCGATATTGTTTGAGATAACCCTGCTCGCGAAGAATGGCTACATTGCTGGCAGTCGTTAGACAATTGGAAAAAATCATCCAACCAATGTAGGGCACGACTTGAGCCGTATAAGTTGTCAGCGATAAAGGTTTAAAGAAAGCACTACTGACATTCATGATTAAAAAGACAAGTGGCAAACAGATTGTGTAAATTAACACCCCGGGAGTATCCCGAATGACCTTAAAAAAATACTGCGTGTAGACCCCCACTTGAACGCTATATTTGTGCATCACTATCACACCCCTTTTGTTAATCTAATTGTTTTATTATATGTTTATCATTTATCAAAAAGCAAGTATTCTTATACCAGGCATGTAAGTATGGCCGGTTTACAAAGTTTTTGAGCTTGCTAAACGTCTTTAATTGCAAAAGGTAGTCTAAAAATGACTAAACGTCACCGTTCGAGCCTGCGCATCAATCCGGACATCCGCCCCAAATGGCGTACTGAGCATGGGGACTGTATGGCAGCTATCGTAGTCGTAAATAATTGGTAATTGGCGATCCCCCAGCACCTCCTGTAAGATATCGATTGGCAACCGCCCGCTGCCTTGATCATCGTACAACGCGTGTTTTCCCAAAATAATGCCAGAGATTTGATCAAAAACACCAGCCAACGCTAACATTACGAAATTTTTTTCCAGCGTTGCTGCAGTTTTCTCGGCATCTTCAATAAATAAAAGCTCGTTACCAGTTAATTTTGGAAAATAAGGTGAGTTAAAGAACCCATACATGGTGTTCAAGTTCCCACCGATCAAACGGCCAGTCAAAATGGGGGTCGCCGTATAATGCCAAGTATTTGCGTGCATGTGTTTCGGATGTTCAAAGGTCTCCCAATTGACCGCTTCATCCGTCCACTGTGCCGGTGCCTGTTCGGTTACGGCCTGCCCCGGTGCTGCGCGGTAGACTGTCAGAAAATTCTGCCAAGTGGTTGTCACGATCTCTGACTCTAAGGCGCCAAGTGAGGCTACTAAGGCCGGTCCGTAAATCACACGACAATTAGGCGCGTGCGTTTGCACCGCCAATAACACGGCCGTCGCATCGGAGTAACCGACAATTGTTTTGGGATGCTGATTGAGATACTCGTAATCGAGCATTGCTAGCACCGAATTTGCGTTCGTCCCACCAATCGTTGCCATCAAGATGTCCAGCGAATCATCATGAATTAACGCGTTGATTTCGGCCGCCCGTTCTTTGATGGAACCAGCACGGTAACTATCCCGTCGTCCCGTCAAATTACCGGCAACTAAGGTCACTCCTTGGGTTGCCAAGAACCGTCGTGCGCGAGCATAACGGTTTGGCGATAATGCCGTAATCGGCGTTGATGCAGAAAATGTCCCAATTTTCATTGTATTCCCACCCCACAAGATTAAAATATAATTAAAATAAGTGTAGCAATTTTTAATCTTAACGTACTTCCAATCGACGTATTTCCTCAAAAAAACGACTTTCAGCTAATAACTTGCTGAAAGTCGTTTAGTAATCAACTGGCTATGCTCGTTTTGAGCGACTTAATTGACTTATTGTGTGACCACGTTTGAGCGGTTGGCTGAAACGTAATTCCCTTTATTCGTTAAATAATAGCGTGAGCCACCCGACCGTGAGTAAACCTTCGTTACTTTAATTCGATCACCAGCGGCGTGGTAAGCGTGTCGATTAGACTTAACAAAGTTTGAAGATTTATAGGTGTAGAGTCCCACTTTAGCCTTGATCCAGCCACTGGAAGGTACTGATTCATAGTACCAATGATCAGATTTGGAGACCTTCGCCGTGATATAACCACCACTCACCTTAATTCGATAGAAATTCCCACTTTTAACCAATTTACCACTGTAGATGCCACCCTTTTTCAAGGTTTTACCCGTTGAGGTTGTCAAATTAACATCTTTGAACAAAGTGCTCTTTTCACGAAGTTGATATAATCCGTGTTGGCCGACCCAATAGCCGGTGACGTCCTGTGATAAGACCCATTTATTTAGACCACTTAAGTAAACCAGCTGTTTGGAACGACTCTTAGTGACTGACTTGGTTGCTGTGACCTTGTAGTATTTTTTCTTAGCGCTACTGGGCACTTTTGTGCCGTCATAATAGCTCGACGCCCCATTATTGAGGTACACATGTTGCCCTTTCGTATAACTGCTGTAGGCATACGTCGTGCTAGTTGAACTGGTCGACGATGATGCCGAAGTCCCGGAAGTCCACCAGCTTAACGGGTGGTATGTCGTCACGGAAGCACTGTCATACAAACTGTTATCAACATATTGTCCTAGCGAAGATAAATAATAGCTACTGGAATATTGCCACAATGAGAACGAAATCGTCGGCTTCGAGGAGTAATTTGCAATCCACTGGGCATCAAAACTTTGCCGTGCCGTGTTGGCGTATGTGGTTGCAAATGACTGGTACGAATAAAAAATCAACTTCTTGCTCGTTAACGACCGCATCTCAGTATACCAAGCCTTGACAGCCGCGTTGGCCGCCGTGCTACTCATGGAAGTCGTTTCAAAATCCAAGACGTAGAACTTCGTGTTCTTATTTGCGCGTTGATAGAACTTATCTGCCTCGGCTTTGGCAGTCGCGGTACTCGTAAAGGTCGCATAGTCATAGGACCCGAACGGAACACCATATTTCACATAGAGACTCTCATTAGAGGTGTGGTAGAGATCCTCATAACTGCTCCCATATTGCACCCGGTTGATGACAAAATCAGCCTGACTCTTCAAACTTTGAACCTCGGTACTCGTTAACTGACCTTGCCACTCTGAGATATCCGGCACCGCCGCGTGTGCCTGAACGACTCCGATACCACCTAAAAAACAACCCACGAGCAGCAGTATCAACCGCCACTTTTTCTGCATGACCAAATTACTCGCCTTCCCATCATTAGTTTGATATGTACGTTTACTGCACACCTTATCCTACCGATAAAATGTGCAGATAAGTTCTCAAACTGATTGCAGTCACTTTACAATTTGTTTACATTATAAACCAATGCAGGAAAGTGTGATTTACTAGTGAAATGATTCATGTGGAAACTTTTCTAATCGATACAGGCCTTCATCATCCGGGTAGATTCCTCCAGGCTTAGGTCGATACCCGAAGTGTTGGTAAAATAAGTGCGCAGTCACGGACGCTGGAATTTCTACACGGTGGGCATGACTGAAATAGACATCCTGTTCAAGGGTATGCAGAATTTGACGCCCACCACCCATGCCTTGAACCTCCGGATCAACAAAAATCGTGAACAGACTGTACTCACCTGGGCGCCCCCAGTATGACCCAATCGCCCCGGTCGCAACGAGTTGCTGCTGAAAATAACCGACATAAAAGTGCGTCGCAGCAGCTTTTTGGCATAGCCAAGCCGGTGTCATCTGGGTAATGAGCCGATCCAAGTATGCTTTGGGATAGTCACCCTGATTACTCGTCAGTAATGTGCGCGCAATCAGTGCCGCCGCTGCTGGCGCATCCGTAGTTTTAAAACGTCGAATTTGTAATTGCATATGACAACTCCTCTCGTATTGCACTATTCTTTGCTCGTTGCAATGAACAACGAATACCTTTTTGATCGTCTGCCGATACCAATTTAACAATAACCACTTAAGCTTCCACAAACCAAGGTTCTAAAATTTTTAACGTAGCTTGCTCAAAATCGATACACACTTGCGCCCCATATGGAAGTGCCGTTCGCGGAAAAGCGTGACCAAAATTAATATTGTACAGAATTGGCAATTTCAAATCGGCTGTCTCATCGATCAAAATTTGGCGGTATTCCTGATAATAATGCTCATTCTGCGGCTTACCTACAATCACGGCAGCTACGTTTGTCAAAATCTCAGCTTGTCGCATTCGTTGCAGCATCCGCTTGAACAAATCTGGCTGCGGCTGCTCGTCACTCGTTTCGATAAACAGAATTTTTCCGCGCCATTCGGCTGCACATGGAATCAGTCTGAACTGTTCCGCAACTTGCCGTTCGTCTGGATAACGGGTCGTGGTCAATAAATCATAAAAGCTGTCCAGGCAACCACCAAGTAGCGTCCCACTGATTGTCCCGTGACCACGTAACACTTCGTAATGGTGCATTTCGGTGTGGGTCATGCGCCGTGTTCCCTGCGCCGATTCACTGAAATTTGTTCGTTCGTCATACCACACGGGACTGCTAATAATGCTTGTCTGCTGAGGATTTTCAAAGTAACGCTGCCAAGTCTTCGTGGTATACGGCAACATCGTCGGCCCTAATTCGGCCAAGTCGCTTAAAAAATTGGGGCCATAAAAAGTTTGCAGTCCAAGCTGATAAAACATCAAATGATTGATCGTCGTATCTGAAAAGCCTGTAAACAGTTTAGGCGACCGCCGAACCGCCGTCTTAAACTGCTCATCAGCCATCAAAAATGGCACGGTTCGATACGTATCATCACCGCCAATTGCCGCCACAACTCCACGGATACTTGGGTCTAAGAAAGCCGCCTTCAAATCGGCGGCTCTTAATTCAGGGCGTTGCTGTAAAATCAGTCGCCCTTTCAAAGCATTCGGCATCATGACTGGGACGAGCCCTAATTGGCGCATCCGTTTTAGCCCCCGATTCAATTGATGCTGCTGCGTGAGTTCTCCGAGCGTGCCGCTCGAAAGACTGACGACGGCCACGTGGTCACCAACGTGCAATGGTGCTGGTTTTAACATATTTTCACCCTTTCTTAATTTAATCTAAAATTAATTTTATCATCATTATATAATATTTTAAATTGCTATTTAGTTTTTATTCATTTTCAATGTAACCAATGACTAAATAGGTCACTGAGTCCGCTGCTCTGCATGACTCAGTGACCCGTCGCCCTATTGTAGCCAATCTTTTATGTCAACCAAGCGAATCTTATGCGTACCCGCTGACCATCGTTCTGGCTGTGCCTTAACCATTGTCAGCAACTCTGTTAGTGACTCGGAACCAACAATCAACTGTTGCAGTAATTCAGAAATCAGTGGAGAACGTGGTTGCGCACCAACTAATAAACAATGTTCACCTTCAAAGGCTAACACGTCACCTCCCGCCCGTAAACGCCCAAACGGTCGGTGCAACTTGACGGTACCCAAAATCAGCAAGCCACCTTGTTCAAATAACGTTTTCAACAACCAATAATCGAGTTTAAAGTGGTTAGACCGTTGTCGTAAATCGGCCGGCAATGCTTTAGCTACCGGTATAATCGTTTTGAAATTCCGACTATACTGATGCCACGATTGAGCCCAGTCCTCACGCTCACAGATAAATCGCCGGGGTAATGTCAATTGACCTGCATAATCACAAATTTTTTTAATAGCCGGATCACTCATTATTGACGGACTGGCTTCAAAAGTAGGACGCAATTGTCGTATCAGTTCAATAAACTCCGCTAGATAATCGGCAAAGCCTGGCGTTGCTAAATTAATCAAAATTCGCTTAGCGACGCAATAAGTCACCGCATCCTGATACGTCACCTTGGCGTGCTCAATGGCATCTTGATAGGCTGTCATAATATCAAACAGTCGTGGGTTGGTATAATCTAAAGTTGTCGAACCAGCATGTTTATAATAATTATAAAATGGTTGTTGCACATATGCGACTCGCTCACAGCAACTCAACATGTCCAGCAAAATATCTAAATCCTCGTAGACCATCCGCTGGTAACGATATTTCTGCCAACACGAACGTGCATATAATTTATTTCCGGAATAAGCATTATTTAGACCGTATTTAAGATAAGCCGCAATTGCCACGTGCTCAGTCGCATCTGGCAAGCTCAGCAGACTAGTTGTGCGGTGAGTCGCCGCGTAGATTTTACGAACATCACAAACGACGATTTGGGCATGACTACGCTCAGCCGTTGCTACTAAGGTCGCATACATCGTCGGTTCGACCCAATCATCAGCATCGACAAAACCTAAATAGCGACCATGCGCGGCGGTAATCCCCGCATTACGTGCAGGTCCCTGTCCTTGGTTACGTTGATGGATAACCCGAAATAGGTGCGGCCAGCGCTCACAATATTGGTCACAAATTGCAGCCGTGCCGTCCGTACTACCATCATCAACAATAATGACTTCTAAGGCCGCTAATGTCTGTTTTTTTTATGGGGTCAAACAACGCCTTAACCAGTGCTCCTCATTACATGCAGCCACAATAACAGAAACTTGAACTTGCATACTGATTCCCCCAACGCTCAAAATGATTTCGCTTACATTATGACACACATGCTTCGCATATCACAGCACGGATCCATGATAAGGATAATCATGCGCAGTCGTGGTCTGATACTCTCGTAAATCGTCGATACGTCCTGCTAAATTAAAATGAACTGCCGAAAGCCCATCAAACTGAGTCATCCGGTCAGTAACAGCGGTGAAGGACCACTGGGCAAAGATCATGTTGTCAGTTACTGACCACAACCGCTGAATCGACCACGCCGTTACCCGTTGAACTCTTAATTGATGTTCAATCCAGGCTTGAACTTCCGCTAATGATAGATATGCTGGTCCATAGCATTCTTGATAATAACAATCGACCGCAAATATTCTTGGTAACGCTTCAAAATCACGAGTGACCCACATCGCAAAATATTGCTGGACTTTTGCTTTTCGGTCCCGAAGTAGTGCCGTTTCGATTTCGGTCATTTATAACACCTTCCGTTTTAAGATTACTTTTTAGAGGCCGTAATTCTAGTTAATAAACAGGCGATTACCATTATTTTAACATCACTAACAATTAACAAGACCAAATATTGACTAAACAAGTCTATCAGTTGTATTCAGCAGTCATTTCTGGCACAGTTAACTTAATCATAATATTAATAAAGTGAGCCGATAAATATGATCAAAGTTACTAACCGACACTTTCAAGATGTGCCTGCGCTGGAAGTTGTTACTACAACCCATTTAGACCAACCGCTGCCACTAGTGATTTTTTACCACGGTTGGCAGTCCAATAAAGAACTCGTCTTGACCCAAGCACGTAAACTGGCTCGCAAGAATTTACGAGTCGTCTTGCCCGATGCCATGAATCACGGTGAACGACACCAAATCGTTAGCCAGATTCCTTCATTTACTTTTTGGAACAGTATCCAAGGTAATCTTGGCGAATTCGAGCTAATTGTGAATTACTACCGGGAGCGTAAACTCATTTTGAATGAGCAGATTGGTGTTGGCGGTTATTCAATGGGTGGCATGACGACCGGGGCTTTATTGACCCATCATCCTGAAATTAAAGCAGCCACAATCATTATGGGGACCCCTAACCTGAACGCGTACGTCCAACTAGTCCGCAAGCATGCGCAGGCCCATGCTTATTACATTCCCAGTGATTTAGCCCTATTGACGAGTTGGCTAGATCACTATGATCTTAACCTGCAACCGGAAACCATCAATCATTGGCCACTTTTATTTTGGCATGGTACTGAGGATGAACGGATTCCTTATTCACAGTCTCGTAATTTCTTTGACCGCGTGCATACCGCCCCGTATGCTGAACAAGTGGCATTTATCACGGGTTATCAAGCCAAACATCTGGTCAAAGTGCCCCTGATGAACAAAGTTGCTAATTTCTTCGATTATTATTTAAATTAATTATCAAAGGATCAACCATGGTTAACGTTAGCCTTAAAAGAGCGTGCTTAGTCGGTCACCCGATTAAACACGCTCTTTTAAGGCTACTCAAACTATCTGTCACACATTGTAATGATCGTTATTGTCAGCTACAAATTGTCTTTCTTTACCAACAAAGGTCGCTTGCTTATTCCGTCCGTGCTGGCCGAATTCGTTTACCCCAATATTGGAAATAATCTGTCCGTAACGCACCGTTATAGAGTTTCCGGCGTTTCGTGGCTTTTTGTCCATAGAAGTCTTCAAATTCTAAGTCACTGGTCAAGATATACTTGCTCCAACTTGGCAATTTACTGTAAACTTGGCCCATTTGCCGATAGAGAATCCGGACACTATCTCGATCGCTTAGCCGCTCCCCATATGGTGGGTTCGCAATTAGGACCCCGTTGATCTTGTCAGTCGTAAAGTCTTTGACAGCCAGTTGTTTGAAATGAATGTCATGCAACAGCCCGGCTTCCCGCGCATTCAGCTTGGCGATATCAATCATTTTACCGTCAATATCGTACCCACTAATATCCAGCTCAGTGTCGTAATCGGCTAAACTATCAGCTTCGTCTCTCAATTGTTGACTCAGGCCAGCGGGAACCCAGTCCCACTTTTCGCACGCAAATGCGCGGTTGAACCCCGGGGCAATGTTGCGCGCCAGTAAAGCGGCTTCGATTGGAATCGTCCCCGAACCACAAACTGGATCAACAAATGGATTATCCGGATACCACTTAGCTAACATCACTAAGGCAGCGGCCATGTTTTCTTTTAAGGGTGCGCCCCCCTTTTCGACTCGGTAACCCCGTTTGAATAAACTAGAGCCAGTTGTATCCAGCGTTAACAACACGTGATCCTTATTAATAGCCACTTCTAATGGGAACAAAGCGCCTGTCTCCGGAAGGTGCCCGCTCCGATGATAAGTATCGGCTAACTGATTAACGATCGCCTTTTTGACGATAGATTGCACGTCGGGAACACTGTGGAGTTTAGAGTTGCGCGATTTACCTTCAACTGGAAATTCAGCGTCCATCGGCAATAACTGGTCCCATGGCAATGCGAGGGTCTTTTCAAACAACTCATCGAACGTATAAGCATCAAATTCACCAACGATGATCTTGATTCGATCAGCCGTTCGTAACCACAAGTTGGTCCGCAAAATATCTTTGATCGTTCCGTTAAATCGAACCCGGCCATTTTCAGTTTGAACTTGATACCCTAAATCTCGTAATTCACGCCCCACTAATGCTTCAATTCCGCTAGCGGCGGTGGCAATTAATCTAAATTTTTGCATAGTTTCCTCCTGCGACGCCTGTTCTGTAGGCGCATCTTGTTGAGTAAATATTTCCACTAAATTGGTTTCCTCACCTAGTTTAGCATAAGTTGCTAGTTTGCTAACTGATCGAATAAAAAAACTGGGACAAAAGCGAACTTTTGTCCCAGTCTCCTGTCTAAATGTAAATTCCTGTAGGCCATGTTTTGTACCTAGTTAAAGTACAGGGTCTGTTAACTAGGCGGTAATCATCTATCTCGAGATTACTAATCTCCCCCCACATTTAGTTCAGTTCCTTATGTGAAGCGCCCCTACCGTAGTTTGGGTTGCCCGCTCGTGGGGTTTACCGCGTTCCAACTCAACCGTTTCCAATTGAGTATCGTCACTGTGGCACTTTTCAGGAATACTCGGGCATAGCCGAAGCCTTAGCCGTTTTTTCCGCCGTTACCGATAAATCGGTACCCCGGCTTATTTTTTCACCGAGCACGAACACTACAAGCATCGCAGCTTGTGCGAGCATGGACCTTCCTCAGCCGACATAAGCCGACCGCGATTACCCAGAATTTACATCGAATCACAATTATAGACGGTGTGATTCATTTTGATTATTATCTAATTGGGCACCAAAGACATGACGTTCCAAGTTAGACAAACGTTTCAGAATATCCATATTCGTCACCGTACTAGTCGGTTGAGAAGATGGACTGGTTGCACCGACAGCGACTTGCTTGGTAAGCTCGTCAACCTTGGCCCGTAACCGTTCATTTTCATCTGAAAGTTGTTGGTTATCTTTAGTAAATGACTCATAGTCCTTAATGACATTATCTAAGAAGCCGTCCACGTCGGCAGGATCATAACCCCGCATCTTTGGCTTAAACTCTTTTTGAAGGATGTCTTTGGGAGTAAAATTACGTTTAGCCATATTTAAAAACACCTCATTGTTATTCGCGCGATACCCATTCGGCATCCGCATTACTTAAAACATTGTAGCAGACTTTATTCAAAATTAAAACCATTATTCTGTTTTTCTGCATATTCATTGGCACTTTCCTGTAACCAGTCGAAGTCGATCAGGGTCAATGGGTACGGATGAGTGTCACTAAAGTTCCGAATCAAATCATAGTCATACGTGGGTTTCCCGGGGTTATCTGGATCATATACCAGAGTGGCCGCATCCGTATGGGTAACCATAAATTCTTGGTAATTTTTTAATTGTTGCGGATTTTCATACGGTTGTTTACTGACTGGTGCATGAAAATCGACTTGGGCCAGCAAAGTCTGTAATTTAGCTTGGTTATTTTCATTCCAGCGCCCACCAAATTCACCATATGGTAACATCATTGCCACTTTCAATTCTGGATATGTCTTTTTGAGCGTTAACCCTACTTCCGCTGTCCACTGTTCAATACCGAGCTGACCACCCGTTATCAGCCAATCCATACCATCCTCGATCTGCGTCGTTAAGTAATTAGTTAACGCAAACTTAATAACTTTTAGTTTATCATCCTGATCACCAAAGACATTCAACTCGTAACTCCGGTAACCACTAAGCCACAACCGGCTCATAAAAAAGTCTCCTTTCTGTCACTAAATCGGTCTAAATCAGTTAAAAACTCACAGATATTTCACATTCCCTATTAGTTAATGGTAAAATGTAACATTATTAGGAGGTTGATTAATGTGACGATTCGCTATCCAAACGGTCAAGTTTATCGCCAACCCGGCCCAACTAAATCGAAATCTTCCAAATTTGCCAACGTCAATTTTGGCGATCGTGGAATGAGCTTGGAACAAGAAATCAATGATAGTAACGCCTATTATCTTGAAAATAATATCGCAGTTATTCATAAAAAGCCAACGCCCATTCAAATCGTTAAAGTCGATTATCCCAAACGCAGCGCCGCTGTAATCCGCGAAGCTTATTTTAAACAAGCTTCTACTACTGATTATAACGGTGTCTATCGGGGGAAGTATTTAGATTTTGAGGCCAAGGAGACCAAGAACAAAACGGCTTTTCCGCTAAAAAACTTTCATGAGCATCAAATTAAGCACATGCGCCAGTGCTTAGCTCAAAGCGGAATCTGTTTTGTTATCATTCGGTTTGCGAGTTTGGGGCGCCTATTTTTGTTAACAGCCAGCGACTTATTTACTTATTGGGATCATCAAGGAGATGGTGGTCGCAAGTCAATTCCACTGACGGATATTGAACATTTAGCCGCGGAGCTACATTATCAAATCAATCCACGCATTCCCTATTTGGATGCGCTTGATCATATTATTGATGAGACCTCATCAATTCATTAAAGGAGAACATCATGGCAGGTAACAATGAACAGAACTCACGGGTTGCTCGCAGAAAAAGCCAACCTAAACCACCTAAGAAACACTGGTTTCGGCGGATTATTTTATCCTTAGCTGCACTGTTTGTCATCGGGGTACTCGCTGGTCTAGCACTTTTCTTCTACTATGCGCAGACGGCACCAACAGTCAAACAGAGTGACCTTGTCAATACGGGGACCGCTAAGATTTATGACCAGAACGACAAGTATTTGACCTCTTTGGGAACTAACGACCACGAATACGTTAAGTCTAGTAATATCCCATCCACACTTAAGAATGCCGTCGTCTCAATCGAAGATCGCCGTTTTTACAAGCATAAGGGGGTCGATTATTACCGGATTCTTGGGGCTGCAGTCGGCAACTTAAAAGGTAGCTCACTCGGGATGCAAGGTGGGAGTACCTTGACCATGCAACTCGTTAAACTTGCGGTCTTTTCCACCAGTACTTCGGATCGAAATTTGAAAGTCAAAGCGCAGGAAGCCTGGATTGCGCTTAATCTTGAAAAACATTACAGTAAATCTCAGATTCTGGAATTTTACATCAATAAGGTCTATATGGGTAACGGGATTTATGGTATGGGGACTGCCGCCAAGTATTATTACGGTAAGTCATTAAAAGATCTGAGCCTTAGTCAACTCGCACTGCTCGCAGGTATGCCGCAATCACCAACCTACTACGACCCGACGACTTATCCATCATACGCAACTAGCCGCCGTAATCTGGTGCTGGAAGCGATGTACGATAACAAGGTCATCTCCAAGAGTCAGGAAACTGCTGCTGAAAAAGTCAGTGTCAAGACGGGCTTAACTAGTTCGGGACGTTCAAGCCTAGCGAAGCATGAAAAGACAAATAAAATCTTGGATGCTTACCTGAACGAAGTCCGTCAAGACCTCCTCAAAAAAGGTTATAATTTAACCGATGGCGAGAAAGTTTATACGAACATTGACATGGATGCCCAGAAACGGCTTTATGACATTGCCAACACGTCTCAATACGTCAACTATCCTAATAATGGAAAACAGACTTTCCAATTAGGGGTATCGGTTGTTGACTCATACACTGGCAAGGTCTCAGCTATGATTGGTGGTCGGAAAACCGGTAATGTCACGTACGGAACCAACCGAGCTGTCTGGACATCACGCTCAAACGCTTCGACGATGAAACCGATTCTCGATTATGGACCAGCCATTGAATATTTGAATTGGCCAACTTACAAGTCGTTGTCTGATACGAAATACAAATATCCCGGGACTAACATTTCCGTGCATGACTTTGACAATAATTACTTGGGCAATATGACGATGCGTGAAGCACTGGTTCAATCACGGAACATCCCAGCAATTCGGGCCTTACAAGCCGTTGGTAAAAGCCGAGCCAAAACCTTTGCCAATAACCTTGGGATGAACCTCAAAACCGTTAACTATGCCAACGGGATCGGTGCTGGTGTTTCCACCTTACAAGTTGCCGGTGCCTACGCTGCGTTCGCCAACGGTGGTGTTTATCATAAGCCATACTACATCCGTAAAGTGACTACTTCTGATGGCGTTACGACATCGTATACTAGCACTGGTAAGCGCGCCATGAAGAAATCAACGGCATACATGATTACTGATATGCTGAAAGGGGTCATCAATAGTTCTACTGGGACGGCGACAACCGCTAAGATCAGCGGCGTTTACCAAGCTGGTAAGACTGGTACTGACAACTATGCTTCTCAGTATAAAAACAAAGTACCATCCGATGCCGTCGTTGACTCATGGATGGCCGGTTACACGAAGAATTATTCGGTCGCCGTTTGGACTGGCTATGATAAGTCCACCGAAGCTGGTGGTTATCTAGATACCTCCAACGAAAAGATTTCACAACAAATTTATCGCGCCATGATGAATTACCTTCAACAGTATTCACCAAACTCTGATTGGACCAAGCCAAGCTCAGTTGGCACGACTAAGAAGAACGGTATCGAAGAACTTTACGTTGTTGGTCACCTCTTCTCCAGTAGTGAAGCCTCGTCAGGAACCGCTAGTTCAGCTAGCTCTAGTTCAACAACAACGGGTAGTTCAAGCACCAGCACAGAAGCAAGTAGTCGTAGTTCGGAAAGTAGCAGTAGTAGTTCCGAAGCTGCTTCCTCCTCAAGTAGCGCCGAAAGTTCATCTTCTGAATCTAGTTCAGAAAGTAGCAGCAGTTCGGAAGCAAGTTCAAGCTCCGAAGCAAGTTCCGAAGCGACTTCATCGGAAACACCGACCGCTGATACCAATAACACGACTGAAGGACAATAAGAATCACCCAAGACCACTGAATTCGATTCAGTGGTCTTTTTTTATGTGCACTGTTTTACCGAAATAACACACAAAATTTACATAAACTAAACTCAAAATCAACGTTAACACGGCGAATTACCACTACAATACAAAGTAACTTAATAAACTGAGCAAACCAATTAAGACAAAGGAGTTGCATATCGTGGTTGCCATTAAGCTACACGAATTATCCAAAAGTTTTCAAGGTCCGGTAATCAATCAACTCAGTCTGACGATTCCTGATCAACAAATCACGGCATTAATTGGCCCGTCCGGTTCCGGCAAATCAACGCTGTTAAACATGATTGCGGGCCTCACGACACCTGACAGTGGTCAAATTTCATTTGATAATCAGCCCATTTTTGACGCCGCGACCCATTGGAATCAGCCCCCTGCCCAACGGCACTTGGCGATGGTTTTTCAAGACTTTGCCCTGTGGCCGCACATGACGGTCCAAAAAAATGTCGCTTTCGCTTTAGAAAAGCACCTGACCAAGCCAGAATTGACTGCTCAAGTCAACTGGGCCCTCGAACAAGTTAGTCTGATTGACTTCCGACATCGTTATCCACGTGAACTTTCGGGCGGGCAACAGCAACGGGTCGCCCTTGCACGGGCACTAGCGACCCAACCGGATTTGATTTTATTCGACGAAGCTTTAAGTGCGCTTGACCCCGAACTGCGCACACGGCTTCAATTAGAAATTCGCGCCCTGATTCACGACCAGCATCTGACGGCCATCTTTGTAACTCACGACCGTCCAGAAGCCTTGCAAGTTGCCGACCACCTCGTATTACTGAAAGGGGGCAACGTGGTGCAGACGGGCACACCAGCACAGCTGTACCAACAGCCAAAATCGCAATTTGTCGCCAATTTTATGGGCACCCTTAATCAGATCAACGCGTACCAGGCCATTCGCCCGGAATATGTCGCAGTCAGTCAAACGGGTACTCAGCAGCCCACTTACCAAGGCTTGGTGCAGCGTTCAACCTTTATGGGCGATCATTTTGATACTTGCGTTCAAGTCGGCGCCTATGATTGGCACGTCAAGACCCAGCTACCCTATACCACTGCACCGATCACATTAAGCATCGATCCACATCAAATACTAACTTTTTAGGAGTTGACTCACATGTCTAAAGCAGCAATTATCACATTATCCACGCTCGGCGTGCTCGCAATTGGCACGTCGCTTTATGTTAATCAACATCAGAAAAAAACGTTAACCGCCAACGCGCAAACCAGTCAACAAGTTTTAACAGTATACGTTGCTGGACCTAAACCCCTTTCTGATCAAATCATCCACGGTTTTGAAGCCAAAACTGGCATTAAAGTCAAAAGTTTTGACGGCACGACCGGGAAAATTTTAAGTAAGGTCAAGGCCGAGCAAGGCAATCCCCAAGCTGATGTGCTGATTTTAGCTTCAATGGCCGCTGGCGTCGATTTACAAAAGAATGGCCAGCTATTAACCTATCAGCCTTCTCAAGCTAAACACCTGAATAAACAATTTAAAGATACTAGCCACCAGTTGATCAATTACAGTGCTTCGGCAGTCGGCATCACCTACAATACGCGGCACATCAAATCGGCACCGACAGACTGGTCTGACTTGACAACCACTCCGTATCGCAATCAAGTGACCATTCCGGACCCCCGAACCTCTGGTTCTAGCTTGGACTTCATTAACGCTTATCAAATGAAACACGGTACGCAACTACTTAAAGTCCTTCAAGAAAACGGTGCCGATATCGGGGGTGCTAACAAGGAAGTACTCGATGCAGTCATCACTGGCCAAAAAATCGCCGTCTTTGGTGGGGTCGATTACATGAGTCTAACAGCTATTAAAAAAGGCGAAAAAATTGGTTTCGTTTATCCTAAGAGTGGGACTTTGGTCAATCCACGACCGGCGATGATTTTGAAGGCTAGTCGTCATCAAGCCGCTGCCAAACAATTTATTGACTATCTCTTATCAGCTAAAGTTCAAAGACAAATTCAAAAAAGTAACTTAATTCCAGGTACCACGAGCACTTTGACCGATCCACGCAATGGCGAAGCCATCAAAGCCTACACGGTCAATTGGACCAGTGCCAACGCGGCCCTGACTAAAAACGTTGTCGCATTCAATCAGGTCTTTAGCCAATGAGTAATCATCAAATCCGCTTGTCCTTATCAATCATCACCAGTTGCTTGTTGGCAACTCTGATTATCGGCCCGTTAGTCGCCCTGATTGGTCAAACACTAGTCGGGCAATCGCCAAGCCAGCTATGGTCACAACTGACGCAGCCAACCAACCGTGTGAGCATTCAACACAGTCTGTTCCTCAGTGGGGGCACGGTCGTCGGGACAACCCTGCTAGCCACCCCTTTGGCATGGATCATGACGCACACCCGTTTAACAAAGCTCGCCTGGTTGCATTGGCTCTTGTTAGTGCCATTCATGACACCACCATATATTAACGCGATGGGCTGGTTATATTTCTTTCAACCACACGGATTACTGGCTCAGCTTAATCCGAGTTGGCACCACCAATTTCAGTGGCTATTTTCACCGTTCGGGATGGTCATTATCATGAGTCTGCACTTGTATCCCGTGGCATACTTAGGCTTACGCGCAGCCCTCATGCAATTCAACCAGCGCTGGCTTCAAGCGGCCGAAGTTCATGGGGTCAACACCTGGCAACGACTAGTGCGAATCACATTACCAATCATGTTAGTCCCATACTTAGCTGTATGGATTTTAGTCTTCACCAAAACCTTGGCTGAATTTGGGACGCCAGCCACCTTTGGTCGGAGCATCCACTTCGAAGTTCTGACGACTACGATTCAAAAGGACCTCAGCCAGTGGCCCTTAGATTTCCAAAACGGGGTACTCACCGGCACCCTCCTACTGACCATTGCCCTGATTGCCTGGGGTATCCAGCAATGGTTGTTACGCCGGCCAGCTGTTAAGTTCACCGGACAACGGTCAGCGTCACAATATCGGCAGCTTGGAGTGACAACATTAGCAGGCACTTTCGTCACCCTAGTCATCAGTATTGCTATTGTCCTGCCATTCAGTGCCATCGTGCTCCAATCGCTACTCAAACAACGCAGTCTTGGTTGGAGTCCGTCCAATTTGACACTTGTACACTATATAGACCTCTTACGCTTTGATAGTCCTGCCTGGCAGGCCATTGTTACGACCGTCGGATTGGCATTACTGATTAGCAGTCTCAATGTGATCGTTGGTTTATTCTTGAGCGTTGGGAGTTTAACAAAACGTTTTCCCAAGTGGCTGCGACAGTTATGTCATACCTTGGGCGCATTGCCACTCGCAATTCCAAACGTCGTCTTAGCATTGAGCTTAATGATGCTCTTTTCACAGGTGCTGGCGTTCACCAAATTATACGGCACCCTAACCATCCTCCTGATCGCGGATGTCACCTTATTTCTACCAACAACGGTGCAATACTTGACGACCGCCCTCAAGGCCTTTGACTCGGAATTGCTGGCTAGCGCGCGCATCTTCGAACCTAGTTTCAGCCGCATTATCCTAAAAATTGCACTTCCGATTCTATGGCCCGCGCTACTCAACAGCTTTGTGATGGCTTTCATTGCCACGAGTCGTGAATTAGTCGTTGCCCTATTGTTACTGCCTTCCGGTATGACGACCGTTTCAACATTTATCTATCAATCGTTCGAACAAGGTGAAGCGGCCGCCGGTATGGCCCTAGCGGTATTGACGGTAGCATTGACATTCATTGGACTGATTGCAGCTAATCACCTGCAATCAGCTACCAAGCCAGTACGCCAACCAAACTAGCGCCCAAACGGCATCAGTTGGCACTCAAATCGGTAATCGTCAGTAGCGAAAGACGACTTTGTTTTTTCGTCATCGCCTGTCCCAAACTAAAAAGGCTGGTCGCACGAGCGTCAATGTTGACGTCGTGTGACCAGCTTTAATCATCACTGACAAGTTATTTAGAATCATCGGCCGAAACATCACCGGTTTGTTCAACCTCTTCAGCTTCATCATTCGGCATGTTAACAACGGTGACGTTAGCCTCCGTATTACGAACAACATACGCTGTCGTTGAACCTAAGAACAGGCGAGAAATCGCATTAGTTCCAGAGCGACCAATCACGATCAAATCAATATTTTGGGCCTTGGGAACATCGACCGCAATTGTCACTTTGGGTACCCCAGTTTGCCGAATTGTTTCGGCGTGCAACTGGTGGGCTGCAACTTGATCCTGGGCCCGCTCCAACAGTTTCTTACTCTGGGCTTGATCAAAACTCATCATATCTGGCGCCGCACTCGTAAAAACATCTGGGCTGTAGACGCCAAATCGATTAACATCGATGACATTCAATAAAAATAACTGGGAGTCAAAAACCTTCGCTAAGGCAATCGCATGTTCAAGTGCATAATAAGCATTATCGGAACCATCTAATGGGACTAGGATTCGTTTATACATGGTTGAGACCTCCTGATAAGTTCAATGAGTTACAACATTTATTATCATAATCATAACTTATCTATAATCATCCAGCACCCAATATGCTTATTAATTGTCAAAATAAGATAGCGGTTTATTAATGTTAATCTTAGTACCGTAATATTTTTGCTTGATATACTTTTGAATATCCGCCCGATGGTAAAGTTTAACTAGTTTAAGATAGCTAGCACGATGCTCGTTCTTAGCGGCCGTTGCTAAGATATTAACATTATCCCTAGTACTCTTATTCAGACTTTCGTGGAAAATCGAATCCCGTAAAACGTGTAAATGTCCTTCCAAAGCAACCGTATTCGAAATCAAAACTGCATCGACACTTTTAATGATCCGGGGACCAGTAGTATCATCGATCTGTTTGAATTTCAGATGACGGGGATTGCTTGTAATATCCTTCACTGAACCTAAGACACCAAAATTAGCTGCCAGTTTGATCAGGCCCGCTTTTTGGAGCAGTAACAAGCCTCGCGAAGCTTGTGAGGGATTGTCAGCAATTGCAATCGTAGCGCCATCCGGAATTTCATCAACGCTTTGATATTTTTTGGAGTAGATTCCCATTGGTTCCAAATAAGTCGTTCCTAACGCCGCCAACTTGGCCTTGGGATTCTGCTGATTATAAGTTTGGTAATATGACCAGGACTGAAAGGCGTTCACATCAACGTTACCGTCCGCCGTGGCCTTGTTCAGCTGAACACCATCCGTGATTTGTTTAACCTTAATCGTTAAGCCCATCTTTTTGGCATCTTGGCTTTTAGCAATGTGCTTCCAGACTTCATAGTCCGATCCCATTGATCCGACCGTAATCGTGGCACTCTGTTGTGCACGGGCCGAATAACTCGTTATTTCATGTAATCCCACACAAATACCAACAATTGCAGCAATACCAATCAACCACCATGCTAATCGTTTCATCGGCTAATTCCCCCTTTATTAATGATGTGTGACGCTCTTGACGAGCCAATCACCAAACAGCTGTACAGCAAAGACTAAAATCAAAATGATGATCATTGCGACAAACGTCACGTCGTTTTCAAAGCGAGCGTAACCAATACTGATTGCAATATCACCCAAGCCGCCCGCGCCGATCGCACCAGCCATCGTCGTCAGACCAATCAGGCTAATCACCGTCACGATTGAGACGCGAATCAAATCAGGTAGTCCCTCTTTCAAATAAACCCGAAAAATAATTGCAATGGGACTAGATCCCATGGACTGAGCAGCCTCAACGATTCCTTGGTCAACATCGAGTAACGCATTTTGCACTTGCCGGGCATAAAAAGGAAAAATACCAAAAACTAGTGGGACTAACGATGCCGTGGTCCCCACCGTTGTTCCGATTAAATAGCTGGTCAACGGCGAAATTACGGCCAACAGAATAATAAATGGCACCGAACGGAGTAAGTTGGTTAGCTTGTCTAACACTTGATACGAGGGGCCATCAGCTAAAATGCCATGGGGCTGTGTCACCACTAACAGTACCCCTAAACCCAACCCCAGTATTCCTGCAACCAGCGCGGAAACTGCGGTCATATAGAGGGTCTCTAACGTTGCTTGAATAAATTCAGCTTTCATTTGTAAGACATTCGGAATTAATGCTGTCATTAGTCCACCATTCCCTTCACAACTTCTTCATTGATAATGCGAGTGTGGACACCTTGAGCCGACATATTAGTGACCGCCACATTGAAGGCCGTTAAATCCCCCGTAATAATCGCAATCATGTCACCAACATTTTGACCATCGATCTGGTCGATATTGGCAAACAAAATGTTAACGTCGACCCTCAGCGTCTGCGATAACTGCGAGACAATTCCCTGCTTTGTTGATTGACCAACGAATTTGAACGCAATCAGCTCTTGGTCCGCTGCTAATTCACTCAATTTAATCGTTTTAGTGATTCGCTGAATGGCGGCCCGAACATTGGTAGATGTTTCCACAAAATCAACGGTCAGAGGTGCTTTGGGGGCTGTAAAAACCTCAGCAACGGGGCCCCGCTCAATAATCCGCCCATCAGCCATAACGGCGACATGATGACAAATACTCTTGATGACTTGCATTTCATGCGTAATGAGGACAATGGTAATCCCTAGCTCGCGATTGACCCGTTGTAGCAACTCAAGAATTGCCGTCGTGGTCTTTGGATCAAGCGCACTAGTCGCTTCATCAGAAATCAAGATTTGCGGGTCAGTCACTAGTGCCCGTGCGATTGCCACCCGTTGTTTCTGCCCACCGGATAATTTATCTGGGTAGGTCTGCGCATAGTCCGTTAACCCAACGAGCTTCAGTAGCCGTAATGCTTTGGCGCGTCGGTTCTGTTTACTAATTTTTTGACCCAATAATGGATAAATAACGTTGCCCATCACGGTCCGTGATTGCATCAAGTTGAAGTGTTGAAAAATCATCCCAACGTGTTTCCGGGCTTGACGTAATGCAGCTGGCGATAGCGTTTGTAAGGCCTGGCCATTGACGACTACCTGGCCCGTTGTCGGTGACTGCAATAAATTGATCACCCGCACCAAGGTACTTTTGCCAGCGCCGGAATATCCAATAATGCCATAAATATCACCCGTCTGGATCTGTAGATTGACATCTTGAACCGCGTGAACGACTTGGTGCCCGTCGTCAAACGTCACTGCGATGTCTTTTAAATCAATGATTGCCTCTGTCATAGTCTGCTTCCTCCCATTAAAAAACGTCCATCGTCTCTAATCTGATTATCAGATTAAGGACGAATGGACGTTTTTCCGTGTTACCACCTTACTTCAAATGACCCTCACAGGCCACCGCACTTCAAGTACCGCCACTGAAAATTCTTGGCGAGACTCTAACCGCATAACGGGCGTAACCGTCAACGCTTAACCCCGTCAGCTCAGCGTTGAAACTTGCATTATAAGACCATCTTCAACGTTGCGAAATGGCTACCTCGCACCAACCGGCAGTTCTCTAAGGCATTCCAACAACGGCTACTCATCTTAGACGTATTTATTAATATATTTACTTGGTTGTTTACAGTATTGCGCTATTTTAATGAGAAGTCAACATTTAATTATAACCATTTTCTAATTTATAGTGGTGCCCACTGATTTTGGTCCAATGATGTGCATCCCACCGGCTTACCAGGACAGGAAATCCTGGTGGTCCTGTTTTAACCTCAGTACGCTGCGCCAATGACGTGGGCAAACGCCATTGATATGAAACAACGACTAACCCATCCCGAAAAAAAGTGGTAGCGACGCCTCGCACAGGCAATCGCCACCACTTTATTTAAAATCAGTTTTCCCCGATAAGCTTTTCAGCACAGTGTTTAAGACTGGTCTTCACCTAATTTGAATAACGGAATCTTCGGACCAGCATTTGCGCCCGTCTGACGTTGTGGTTGCGGAGCGGAATTCAAGCGTTGCTCAATACTGCGTTGGCGCTCTGCTTCCACCTGGGCAGCCGTTTTTAAGTTACGCTTCTGCCAGTTCAACAGAATTCGGTCCATATACGTCAAGTTATAGACTTGACGCAGAACTGCTTCCCGCAATGCCAATTCGATAACTTCCGGTTCATAATGGTCTTCGTCGAACCACTTACTAATACTTTCCATTTCGATCGGTGATAAGTCACGGCCAAATTCCGTCTGAATTGCCCGAAAAACCTTTTGCCGACTGTTTTCACTCGTGGCTTGTTCCGAAGCTTGAGTGCTAACTGGCTGCTTTTTGAGCGCAACTGCTAACTTATCATACAGGCCGTCAAAATTATAACGGTCATGAATTTTTTGGTCATCAGCCGTGATCGATTCAATCGTCAGCAATTTTTTGGCTAACATTTCATGTAGCCGCTGAAAAACGGCATTTGTCGATTCACCTAAACTCTTGGCAATTACCGCAGCATCTGGGAATTGATTACCCTGATCAATTAACCGTTTGAACTGCAAATAAACCAATAATTCATCGTTTGTGACCCCAATTTCACGATAGTGGGCCAATAATGCGTTCGCAATGGTCGTTTGACCATCATTCACTAACGCGGCAGCTAAGGACTCCATCTCGTTATCATCCTTTCACTATTAAGAGCGTGAGACTAGGTCCCACGCTCTTAATAAAACTAACCTTCAATTAAAGTTTACGGGTAAATCCGGTTCAACAACCGTGGGAACGGAATTGTCTCCCGCACGTGATCTTCGGCCGTAATCCAAGTCAAGAATCGCTCGAGTCCCAAACCAAAACCAGCATGAGGAACACTACCATACTTACGTAAATCTAAGTACCAAGCATAGTCGTCTGGATTTAAGCCGGCTTGTTTGATCTGGTCAAGTAAGTAATTGTAATCAGTTGCTCGTTCTGACCCGCCAATAATCTCACCATAGCCTTCTGGGGCTAATAAATCCGCACAAATCACCACGTCGTCCCGGGTTGGATGCGGCTTCATATAAAATGGCTTGATGGCTTTCGGGTAATTCAAAACGAAGACGGGTTGATCGAAGTGATCAGCCAAGAAGGTTTCTTCTGGTGAACCAAAATCAACACCCCAATCCACGTCAAAGTCATTTTCTTTTAACAATTCAATGGCTTCATCGTAACTGATTCGTGGATAAGGTAACTTGGTGTACTTCTTCAACGTTTCAACATCACGACCTAAAATGTCGAGTGCGTATTGACAATGATCAATCACACCTTGAACGAGAAAGGCAATATAACGTTCTTGAACTTCCAAACTTTGTTCTTGATGCATGAAAGCCATTTCTGGTTCAATCATCCAGAACTCAATTAAATGCCGCCGAGTCTTGGACTTTTCAGCCCGGAATGTTGGGCCAAAAGTAAAGACCTTTCCGTAGGCCAAAGCTCCGGCTTCGGCGTATAACTGACCACTCTGTGATAAGTAGGCATCCCGATCAAAATATTCAGTATGGAACAATTCAGTTGTCCCTTCAGGTGCACTCCCAGTCAAAATTGGTGAGTCCATCTTAATGAAACCTTCTTGATTAAAAAATTCATACGTTCCGCGAATGACTTCATTACGAATGTTCATGATTGCCCATGGCCGCTTAGAACGTAACCATAGATGCCGGTGATCTAGTAAGAAGTCCACCCCATGTTCCTTAGGCGTAATTGGGTATTCTTCACTTTCACCAACGACTACAATGTCTTCAACTTCGATTTCATAACCGAACTTTGAACGACTGTCTTCATGAATCACACCCGTAATCCACATGCTGGCTTCTTGCTTAACTTCCTTAGCGAGTTCAAAAACTTCTTCGCTAACTTGGCTCTTAACAACGACACCTTGGAAAAAGGCGGAGCCATCACGTAATTGTAGGAAGGCAATCTTACCACTTGAACGTTTATTAGTGAGCCAAGCCCCAATCTTTACTTTTTCGTCGACATGGTCCTTAGCATCGATAATGTTGATCTGTTGCACCATTTACTTACATCCTCCAATTACTTTGCTTGTTCAGCAATTTTTTCCGTCATAAATTTTTGTAACCGTCGATGGGCCTCTCGCAAGGAATCGATATCAGTTGCATAGCTTAACCGTAAACAACCGGGCATGCCAAACGCCTCTCCAGGCACTAAACCGACATGGGCTTCTAATAACACTGCCGTCACAAAGGCCGGTGCATCTGCATAGCCTGTTAAACGCAATGCTTCCGTAATATCTGGGAACAAGTAAAAGGCTCCCGCTGGTTTGCCAGCAGGCATCTTAAACCCAGGTAAACGCTCGATCAGTGGGTATAGTTCGTTTAACCGCGCTTCAAAGCCCTGACGCATCGTTTCAACAGATGATTGGTCACCACTAAAAGCTTCAATCGCAGCATATTGTGATACGGCGGCTGGGTTGCTAGCAGCGTGACCTAACACGACCCCCATCTTAGCCATGATGGTTTGTGGCCCGGCAGCATATCCGATACGCCAACCAGTCATGGAATAGGCTTTTGAAACCCCATTGATCAAAACCACGTGATCCATATTAGCATCATCTAATTCTAACACGGATGTAAATTCATTACCGTTATATAATAACTTTTCATAAATTTCATCCGCAATTACCAAAACGTCGTGTTCAACGGCCCAATTCACGATCGCCGTCAATTCTGCACGGCTGAAAACCAGACCGGATGGATTCTGTGGCGAATTCAAGACTAAGGCCTTCGTCTTAGGCGTCCGCTGCGCTTCCAAATCAGCAGTGGTAAACCGCAACTGTTCATCGGTGCTAACTTCGACTGGCACACCACCAGCTAATTTAACTTGCTCCGAATAGCTGACCCAGTATGGGACTGGTAATAACACTTCATCGTCGGGATTCAGAATAACTTGGAATAACGTAAACAACGCCATTTTTGCGCCATCCGTTACGACAATCTGATTAGGATCAAAATGGTAGTGATGGTCAGCTTCAATTCGCTGACTGATGGCTTGTTTTAAAGCTGGTAATCCAGTTGCCGGTGTGTAGAAACTCGCTTGACCATTTTGAATACTATCAATGGCTGCTTGCTTAATGTTATCCGGGGTCTGAAAATCTGGTTCACCGATTCCTAAATTGATAACGTCAACGCCGTCCGCCATCATTTGCTTGGCAGTCGCACTGATCTTCAATGTCGCTGACGGTTGAACCTGCATTACTTTACGCGATAATTCCATGTACATCCGCACTCCTTTAACCTTAAATGTTAATAATTGATTTCAGCTGGTTTCCATTAGAATACTGCAAAATTTCATAACATAAATTCTTTTTCTGGTTCAAGTACGTAATTTCCCACACGACCGTCCCATCATACTTTCCAAGCGTCGCTTTGATAACCTTGCTAGGATTGCGTTTGGACCAGACCTTTTTCAAGGCTTTCGTACGTGAAATCCCAGCGGACTGTTTGATAACGGTCGTTTTATGATGTTTATTCGCGTTAATTAACGCGTATACCGGAACATTTTTACTCGACGTTCCCGTAACGACGTAATAACTACTGGTGCCATTGTACTGTGAAAAGGCCGTCGTGGTCTTTAGCTTGCCCTTGCTGACGGCCAGACTATACGCCGTCTTCTGGGCTTGGTGCATTGGCCGTTGTGCGGCCCATAACGTACCATAGACCGCCACGATAATAGCTAAAATGACGACCAGGATAATCATAATGAGTCGCTCAGGGCGCCTTCTACGTTGAACTCGCATATGCTCTTCCTTTCAAAAACAGATAAATTAATTATAGCAAATTTAACTGATTGCGGAATGGTTTCTTACTTAGTTTTGAAAAAACTTTGAAGTTCCTGCGTAATCATCGTCAATGAACCGGTTGCGGGCGGCAACGTTTTCGGTAAAGCTTTAAGAATCGTCTGCCCGTATCGTTTCGTCATCAAACGATCATCGAGGATCACCGCTGCCCCTCGGTCTTCATCCGTCCGAATCAACCGGCCGATTCCCTGACGTAACTTCAATGCCGCTTTCGGTAACGCTTCGTTATAAAACGGATTGAGTTGTGCTTGCCTTAGTTGTTGATAACGGGCCTTGGTTGTCGTCTGGTCGGGCGATTCAAACGGTAATTGCGTGACGATCAACAATTCCAACTGTTCCTGTGGCAAGTCGATCCCCTCCCAGAAACTACCGGCACCCAGGAGAATGGCATCGTCCCCCTGCATAAAGCGCCGAAGCAGCTTTTCACGACTACCATTGACGCCTTGAGCCAAAATTTCGCGATCACCAGGTAGATCCGTTTGATGCAAACTGTAAAAGACTGCTTCAATCATATTCAGTGAATTAAACAAGACCAACGTTTGCTTAGGCGCTGCCATCACGATGTCGTGAATCGCATGCGTCAAGTATGCCACGCGCTGCTTGCCACTGGGTGCTTCCGCTGCAGTAGCATCCGTAGCGACGAATAGCCGTGCCTGGTGTTCTAAATCAAACGGTGTTGATAATCGGTGATGCTTAGCCGTTGCTTGGTCAATATCCAATTGCGAATAAACATACTGAGATTTCCCAGTGGCAAATAGCGTGGCACCAGTTAATAGTGGCGCACTGAAGTAAGGATATAGTTGCGTCTTAAAATACCCTTGCGTATCGATCAAGCTACCCGCGAGCGTGAGGCTGCCGCGATCATGCCATTGATTAAGGCTCACCCAGAAGACCCGTTGTTCCCGTGAAGCTGGCACTAACCACGTTTGTAATAACTCATAGCCCTGACGGAGATGTTGAAGACGATTGTCAAAGTCGTCGAGGACGTATTGTTCACTAGGCAAGATTTGCGATTGATCATGTTGATACTGCTCATTTAATTGTTGAAACTGTAAAAAACAGTTTTCGATGGCCGTTTGTAATTGTTTGATCAGCGGATTGTGGGCCGCAAAGAAATCAGTCAACTGATCCGTGGTGATTCCTAATTCAGCAGGCTGATTGCCGCCCTTTTGTGCTGGTACAAACGTTCTGGCTAGCGCCGCCTGCAGTTGTTGCAGGTGTAGGTCAGTATCATTCAATGAATTATCTAATAATTTCAGACGATAATCGGCCTGTGGTTGTTCCGCGAACAGTGCCCGTAAATTTAGACTATGTTCCGTGTCAATGCGACTGATCAAGCTGTGGCAGGTCGCCATGTAGCCATTGAAATCAAACGTCTGCCGTGAGTCACGAACGACGCCATCTGCCAGATGCTGGGCCTCATCAAGAACCAGCAGTGGCCGCTCTTGACGGCTACCCAGTTGGGCCACGTGGCGCATCAGGTAGGCATGATTGGTAATGATAAAAGTCGCTTGCGCGGTCAATTGATCCCGAAAGCGTAAGAAATCTTCTTTAAAAAACGGGTCATCAGCTTTCAACGAGGCCACGCCATGATGGGCGATTTCGCTAAAGTATGGCGCTTGATACGTGCTCAAGTGCAATTCATCCAGATCACCAGTCGTTGTCATCGTCAACCACACTAGCACGCGCAACTTCAATAATTGCGTTTGCTTCGAATGTTCATGCAACGCCAAGCCACGGGCAAACCGGTTTAAATCAACGTAATGCTGATTACCCTTAATCACAACCGCCGTCACAGGATTAGGCAACAACTGATTCAACAACGCCACGCCCTGATCACGTAACTGCGTCTGTAAGACCGTCGTCGCCGTGCTAACGACCACCTGTTGACCATCCTGTGCCAAGTAGGCAAGTGGCAGCAAATACCCGAGTGTTTTACCCGTTCCGGTCGGTGCTTCAATCAACAATGGTACTTGTTCAGCAGACTGTTTTGAGTAGTGCCGATAAATCTGGTTCATCATCCGGGCCTGTTGTGGCCGATAAGTCAAGCGATCACCAAAGATATGCTGCTTTTGTGCTTTTGTCAACGGATAGCGTGCCGCTTTACGACCCGCGGCTTGCTGTGGCAATCGCTGTTTACGCAGAGCGAGCCCGTTTTTGATCACTAAGTCAGTTGGTAACTGCTGTGGATGTTGTTTGCCCTGTTGAAAGGCGTATGCAAACAAGTCAGCCGTTTCACGTGGTAACTCCGGTGCTAATTGCACCATTTGTTGTAACGTGATCAATGGTAAGTGTGCGAGCCGCTGTTGTAACGTGATAAACAAGTGGGCCGTAGCAATTGCATCACTATCCGCAGAATGCGGATGATTATGGTCAATCGCAAGCAAGTGACTCAAGTCCCGCAACCGAAAACTCGAAGCAGTCGGTAACAGAATTTGGCTAAGAGACACAGTGTCAACGGCCTGAATTGGTAGTTCTGGATAACCGACACGCTGCAATTCTGAATTGATAAATGGCAGGTCAAAGTTCACGTTGTGGGCGACAAAAACAGTCCCTTGTAATAAGCTGTATACCGTACCAGCCAGATCATCAAAGGGTGGTGCTTTGCGCACCCGTGCATTGCTGATCCCCGTTAAATTCTCGATAACGGCCGGAACCGTTGTTAACGGATTAACGTCCGTGGCAAATGTATTAATTATTTTATTATTCTTAACAAACGCGCAACCGATTTGAATAATCCGGTCGCCGTCCTTCACACTAGTTCCAGTAGTTTCAATATCAACTACCGCATAAGTTGTGTTTGGTTTCATGGTCATTTCCCCAAGTTATGGATTGTAAAGATGTTCATTAGATTGGTTACCGCTTGAATCCGTCATCAACACTAACGCTGATGTTCGACCAACTAATCGATCTTTATGGCATATCACGTGCGATGTGTTTGTAATCAGACTGAAGGCTGGTCCAAGTAGCGCTACACTTGGTCTCGACCACTAACTTTAACGGTTCGTCGGTCAGCCCAACTTAGCTGAGTTCAACCTACTAAACTGTGCCAGTGACACAAGTCGTCCTGATGACGCAAGCCGCTTGGCTCATCCTCCACACCGATCGTCACACATACGTCACGTCGATCATTGTAAATTATAGCATATTCGGCGTAGGGAACTCAGCCCGACCAACTCTTAAGCCAAATTCGTCAGTCTGAGGACAACGGGCAGAGACTGGTCAAGAGTATGATTGAGCAACGATAAAGTTCATGAAAGTGTCTCGGCGTACATCTGCCATAACACAGTCAGCTGAGTACGCGCGCTTGAATAGCCGGCACTGCTACCCAAAATTTACTTTCCTAATTAGTGAATTCTGGGCCACGTAGTCCGTCACAAGCAGCTCAACTTCTTTTTCATCATTATCGGACTGATTTCTAATCATTTACTAATTTTAACATAGTAATCGATCTTCGTCTGCCGTTGATAACCAGTCTGTCCATACGCCCCTCACGTGAATGATTTAATTTAATTAAATTGTTACTTTCCAAACCAGTTTAACTTACATTTCAACTGAATTCAGCGCGTTCGCCGGGGTTAGCATGGCAAAAGAAGTGCTAATAAGGTATTATGAAGCTATTATTAATCTACTTACAGAAAGGCAGCGACACGATTGAAAGATCTAGCTACCGGTACTAGTCATGCCAAAATTATTTTAATTGGCGAGCATGGTGTGGTTTACGGACAACCCGCCATTGCCTTACCGATTTCGACCATCCAAATGCAGGCCATTATTCACCGCCGTGATGCAGCGCAGACGGTCAAAAGCCGTTACTTCAACGGCGACTTTAAGATGATGTCTGCCAACTTAGGCGGTATTCAGACGCTCATTAGAACCTTGCTTGCACGTTTTGATGCCCCCGAGCAGGGCTTCGATATTCACATCACGAGCGATATTCCCTCTGAACGCGGAATGGGGTCCTCAGCCGCAGCGGCCGTGGCCGTAACGCGGGCTTTTTATGATTTCTTCGACCGACCACTCTCCCACCAAGAATTATTGGCCACTGCCAATGTGGCGGAAAGTTACACGCATGGTCAACCCAGCGGCCTAGACGTTGCGACGGCCAGTGCCAAAAGTCCCGTCTGGTTTGTCAAGGGTCGTGAGAACTTTCCGATTCCGGTAAAGCTTCCCGGCTATTTAGTCATCGCGGACACGGGTATTAAAAGTCAGACCAAAGTTGCAGTGGCGACCGTTCGCAACTTACTAATGGTTGAGGGCGCGACGATTCAAGCACGCATTGATGACTTGGGCCGATTGACTCGTCAGACCCGAACCGCGCTTGAAGATGGTGACATGGGGGCCCTGGCAACAGCCCTGAATGGTGCGCAAGATGACTTACGTTCCATGGGTGTCAGTCATCCTGCCCTTGAACAACTACTCGCAGTGGCTCGCCAAAATGGTGCACTCGCTGCCAAATTAACCGGTAGTGGTCAGGGCGGTTGCTTGATCGCGCTCGCTCCGGAAGCCAGCATCGCCAACCAATTATCACAAAAATTGGCCGCAGCCGGTGCGACTGCGACTTGGGTCGAACCACTTTTGTGCGATGACTAATTTTAATTTTGGAGGAAAAGACATAGTGAAAACCGTTACGGCAAAGGCCCATACTAACATTGCGTTAGTTAAATATTGGGGAAAAAAAGATGCGGCGCTGATGCTACCACAAAATGGGAGTATTTCGCTGACCCTTGATCACTTCTATACCCAGACCAGTGTGACCTTCGATGAGCATCTCGATACTGACCAAATTTACTTTAACCATCAACACTTACCCACGGGCAAATCAGCACGAATCAGCCAGTTCCTCGACCTTATTCGCCAGCGCAGTGGTCAAACCAACTATGCAACGGTCAAAACTGAAAATCATGTGCCGACCTCAGCTGGCTTAGCCTCTTCCGCCTCCGGATTCGCGGCCTTAGCAGGGGCTGCTAGTCGTGCGGCTGGCTTACAACTAGATGCGGCTGATCTATCACGACTAGCACGCCGTGGCTCAGGTTCTGCGACCCGCTCAATTTTTGGCGGTTTTGTCGAATGGCATGCCGGCCATGATGATCAGAGTTCTTACGCGGAAGTCTTACAAGACCCGGTCGATTGGGACATTCAAATGATCGCCGTTGTTTTGAAGGCCACCAAAAAGCCAATCAGCTCAACGGACGGCATGGCACGGGTCGTCGCGACATCCCCCTACTATCCAGCTTGGATCACCACGGCTGAGACGGACTTGAAGCGAATGCGCCAAGCCATTGCCGATCGTGATCTCACTACTGTTGGCCAAATTGCTGAAACGAACGCAATGCGAATGCACGCGCTTAATTTGAGCGCTGAACCCGCCTTTAACTACTTCACCGCGGATACACTGACGGCTATTCAAGCAGTCAACGACTTGCGTTCACACGGGATAAACTGTTATTATACTTTGGACGCTGGCCCAAACGTCAAAATCATTTGTGCGGGTCAAGATACCGACACCATTATGACCGGGTTACAACAACATTTTGACGCTGATCAATTAATCGTCGCTAAACCAGGTCCAGGTATCACGATAACGGAAAAATAATTCAGTTTAATTTAAAATGATCAGCGATGGTCATGAAAGGATATGATGGCATGATAACGGTGAAAGCCCCTGGAAAACTCTACATTGCCGGTGAATACGCCGTAGTGGAAAGTGGTTATCCAGCAATTATTGTTGCACTAGATCAATTTGTAACGGCAACGATTTCACCTAGCGAAACGATTGGGAGCATCGTTTCTGAGCAGTATCAAGAAAACTCAATCGTCTGGCGACGTCAGGGAGACGCGATGGTTTTTGATAATCGTGACAATCCCTTCCATTATATTTTAGCAGCGATCAATCTCACTGAAAGTTATGCCCATGAATTAGGGCGTGAACTTGGTGTTTATCATCTCGGTATCAATAGCGAACTCGATAGTGCTGATGGTAAAAAATACGGTCTCGGCTCTTCAGCAGCAGTGACCGTGGCAACCGTCAAAGCACTATGTCAGTTTTACCATTTACCGATGGATAAAAATAAACTGTTCAAATTAGCCGCGATTGCCCATCTATCCGTGCAAGGCAATGGTTCGCTTGGTGACATTGCTGCCAGCGTCTATGGTGGCTGGATCGCCTACCATTCATTCGATCGGCAATGGTTACACCTACAACAAGCTCAGTCAAGCTTAAGTGATTTGTTGACAATGCCGTGGCCCGACCTAAAAATCGAGTTACTGACCCCTCCAGCAGCCTTACGTTTGATGATTGGTTGGACGGGTTCACCGGCCTCCACATCACACTTAGTCGATAAAGTGGCTTTAGTCAAGGCGAAGCAACGCAGCGAATACCAGACCTTTCTAAAAGCCAGCAAAGCTTGTCTAAAACGTATGATCACTGGTTTTCATCACAGTGACTTGCACGTGATTCAAACCGAGTTGCGAACGAATCGTCAACTACTTCAGAAATTGGGCGATTTCAGTCACGTGACGATTGAAACACCCCTGCTGCAGCGTATGATTCAACTCGCCGAAAGTGCTGGCGCGGCCGCAAAGACTTCGGGCGCTGGTGGTGGTGACTGTGGGATCGTTTTGATTGATCAAACCATCGACCCACGACCATTATTAACTGCGTGGGCTCACGATGGTATCGAACAACTTAACTTAAACGTGCATACGGTTCAGGATACCGTTTTACCAAATTCTTAAGCAGTTTATTGACGAGCCTGGCAGCCTTGCCGGACTCGTTTTCAGATTCTAAATTAATTGGAGGTGGCACCGTGCCACAAAGTCAACAATCTCATCGGAAAGATGAACATGTTTCGTTAGCTGAAAAGTATTTTCATGGCGAACAAGCCAATGCCTTTGACCAGGTCCGGATTCGCCACGACGCGTTGCCGGAAACTGCCGTGGCCGACGTCGATTTAGCCACCACCGTTGGCCAGTGGCATTGGGACAGCCCCCTCTACATTGAAGCGATGACTGGGGGCTCACAGCGAACGGGCGAAATCAACGCTCGTTTAGGCCGCATCGCTGCAGCTTGTGGCTTACCGATTGCGACCGGCTCTCAAAGTGTCGCCATCAAACATCCCCAAGTAGCCCCCACTTTTGCCACGATGCGTGACCACAATCCGAACGGGCTGATCTTTGGCAATCTTGGTGCCGGCCACCCGTTATCTGCGGCCCAAACAGCGATTGCAATGCTCCAGGCCGATGCGCTCGAGCTCCATCTCAATGTCGTTCAAGAAATCGTCATGCCAGAAGGCGATCGTGACTTTCATTGGCTAACTAACATTTCGGACTTAGTCCAAGCCTTAACGGTACCAGTGATCGTCAAAGAAGTGGGCTTTGGTATTTCCCGCCCCACGATGCAACAGCTCTACGCTGCCGGCGTACGCTACCTAGATTTAGGCGGTCACGGTGGGACTAACTTTGTCGACATTGAGAATCGCCGACGTGCTAACCGCGATATGGCCTACCTTCACGACTTTGGCCTCACCACGGTTGAGTCCTTGCTAGGCGTTCAGAACCGACCGGATGATCTCACGGTCTTAGCTGCTGGTGGCGTTCGACAGCCACTCGACATCTTAAAAGCGTTGATGTTAGGCGCTGACGCGGTCGGCATGGCTGGCACCGTGCTACACGCTTTACTCCATCATACGGACGACGAAGTCATTGCGATGCTGACGGATTGGCAGTCGCAATTAAAACGCCTATTTGCACTCGTCGGCGTAACGCGTGTTGATCAATTCAAAAGTAGCCGTATTCAGGACAAGATTCTGTTATCACCTGAACTTGTTAACTACAAGCAATCGATTAAAGATTAAAACAAAGCGTGTCATCACAAACTACGGAATGTCATTCTATACTTGTGATGACGCGTTTTTGTTATAACCAAGTACACCAAAAAAGCAGTGTGCCCCTATGGCAAGCACTGCTTTTTGATCGTGGTAAAGAAAATAATTTCCATCATCTATTGATTGCTATTTTGACACGTATTGGTAGCGGTTCACGTACGTCCGTGGCTGACCAGCCCGTAGAACAACATCGCCAAAGCCATGATGATTAATAGCATCCGGCAAGGTTTGCAATTCCACGGCCAGCGCATGGTAGTCCCCTAAACGATACGACTGCGTTCGTTCGGGATTAGCGGTAAAGACAACTAAACCATTGCGATCCGTGTTGATGAGCAGTCGCCCGTGAGTCGTTGCCAACACGCCAGCGGGTTCATCCTGGTGGTCAAGCACATAGCAATCATCGTATTCCGTCCTGCCAGTTTCTTGGATCAATCGATCGAGCTGCGATTGAATCGTTGGCTGCTCACGAAAGTCATACGCTGGTGACAGGACGTAGAAGACGCCGGTCGGAACCTTCTCGTGATTCGTATGAACTAGCTTGGTCGAGTTGATACGTAATTGCTGGGGATTAATCAGTGCGGCCTGACCATCAAGATTAAAGTAAACGTGACAGGTCGGATTGAATAACGTATCAGCAGTGGTCACCCCGTGATAGCTGATTTGAACCTCATCATCGGCCGTTAACGTATAGCTTACAGTTACCGTCAAGTCGCCTGGAAAACCATCGTCAGCGCTCGCTAGCGTTGTCGTCAATGTGACAGTGTCGCCATCAGGATCAAAACGAGCTCGAAAATTATGCGTTTGTAAGCCATGATTGCCACCGTGTAGCAAATGCCGGCCGTTATTTGGTTGTAAGTGATACGTCTGCCCATTCAAGGAAAACGTCGCGTTACCGATTCGGCCAGCAACTCGACCCACTGTTTTGCCGACTTGATAAGGCGTCTCGATATAATCCGCCAAGTTATCAAAGTGAAGCACTAATGAGTGTGGCTGGCGGTCGACCTGCACTTCGAAGTCATACCACGTTGCCGCATAACTCAACACTTTTAGTTTGCTATGATGGATATTTTCAATCGTGTATAAATAGACTGACTCGCCTTGATACACACCAAATGGTACTGCAGAAATCGTACGCCTCATTCCCTTCGATCAGTGCGGATTGAACTAGTTCTGTGTCAATGTTTGCGTGGTACCATCCACTTGAACATCAATCGGTTCCCCAGCAATCAACTTCAAAGTCGTCCCATCGTGATCAACCGTGACTTCAATAATCCGATCACGGAAGACCTGACGGAAAGAATACTTCGTCCATTGTTTTGGTAAGAACGGCCGGTAACTCAGTTGTCCATCATGAACACGCATGCCAGCAAATCCTTGGACCATCGCAATCCAACCACCAGTCATTGAGGTGATGTGAAGACCGTCGACCGTATCATTATTGTAATTGTCAAGATCAAGCCGTGCCGTCCGGTTATAGAAAGCCACAGCCTTGTCTTCATAGTGTAAGTCAGCAGCTAACACGGCATGGATGGCTGGTGACAAGCTTGATTCGTGAACCGTCATCGGTTCGTAGAAATCAAAATTGTGTTTCAATTGTGTCTTTGAGAAATCATCAATAAAGTCATACATCACTTGTAACACATCACCTTGCTTGATATAAGGTGACCGTAAGATGTGGTCCCATGACCAATGCTGATTAATTGGTAACTGGTCAGCTGGAATTGCGGAAACGGGCGCTAAATCCTTATCCAGATAACCATCATGTTGAACAAAGATATCCAGATCCTTGTCATATGGTAAATACATCCGATCAACGATATCTTGCCAGTGGGCACGTTCTTCAGCAGTCACGTTTAAGGCCGCTGCTTGGTCGTCACTAACCTGATCTAAAATTTCAAGCGTGTACTTCAACGTCCATTGCGCCAAATAATTGGTATTAAAGTTATTATCAACGTTGTTTTCATATTCATCTGGGCCAGTGACCCCATGAATCATGTACTGCTGATTACGTTTGCTGAAGTGCACCCGGTCTGCCCAGAAACGAGAAATCTCCGTCAACACTTTACTGCCTTCATGTAAGACGTATGATGTATCACCGGTATAACGCGTGTAGTTATAAATAGCAAAGGCAATGTCGCCGTTACGATGGATTTCCTCGAAAGTGATTTCCCACTCGTTGTGGCATTCAATCCCATTGAAGGTCACCATTGGGAACAATGCCCCATCAAGCCCTTGTTGACGAGCATTATGATAGGCACCATCCAACTGCTTATAACGATACATCAGTAAGTTGCGGGTAACTTCTGGTTTGGTAATCCCCAGGTAAACTGGAACGGCAAATGCTTCCGTATCCCAATAAGTCGCACCACCATACTTTTCACCAGTAAAGCCCTTTGGTCCAATATTCAACCGTGGATCATCACCATAATAAGTACTAAAGAGTTCAAACAAATTGAAACGCATGCCTTGTTGGGCCTCGGTATCGCCTTCAATTTGAATATCTGATTGTTGCCACCGATCGGCCCAGCCCGCTTCATGGGCCGCCAATAAATCATCGAAAGATTGGGCGCTGACCGTATCTGTCAGACGTTGAAGTGCAGTCATAATGGCATCATCAGTCGGATAATCCCGCGACGTAACCACGACGACCCGCTTTTCAAAACTAACGCTGGCCCCAGCTTCTAACGTACCGAAGTAGCGATCAACCGTGGCTGTATCAGTCACTTCGGCCGCTTTATGGGTTAAACTCGTTACATAACTAACTTGCATCCCAGAGGTAAACTGTGGGGTCCCAAAATCATTTGGTACCGTCTGAGCAATTAACCGATCATCCGTAACTTCGTGGACGTTCCAGAAATGTTCATCGTAGTTCGCATCTTCGTTCTTAACGTCAGCATCCAGTGCGGAAGCAACTTTTAATTCCACCGCTTGATCGCTCAAGTTTTCAAACGTCACCTTCTGAACAGAAAGTTCTTTTTGCGCAACACTCAAGAAACGCTCAAAGGTCACGCGAACCCGTTGACCATCTTGATCAACGATAAATGATCGTGTCAAAGTCCCGTGTTGCATATCCAAATCAAGTTTAAAATCGCTGAAGTTGGCAGTTGCCAAGTCGATCTTAGTCCCATTGAGTTTGAAATTGATTTTGATGAAATTGACGGCGTTGATAACCTTGCCAAAGTATTCTGGATAGCCATTCTTCCACCAGCCAACCCGGGTCTTGTCTGGATACCAGACACCGCCAAGATAAATACCGGGAAGCGTATCCCCAGTATAATCTTCTTCAAAGAAGCCGCGCATGCCCATGTAACCATTTCCTAGACTAGTCATTGATTCTTGCAGCCGTTTGTTTTCTGGTTTGAAATCAGTCGTCAAGACATGCCATGGATTAACATCAAAAATTCGTTTCATAAGTTAATTCCTCCTAGTTTTTGTACGTTTCTTTGATCAAACCAACTGTGCCCGCACCTACTGCAAGGACGATCCCAGCAAAGATGAACATGTTGGCTTGTGAATTGCCAAATAATGGATATAATGCAAAGCTCAATAAGGACGCAACAATTTGTGGCAGGCAGATTGAGCCGTTAAAGAGACCCAAGTAAGTCCCCATGTGTTCGCCAGATAAGGCGTTGGTTACCATCGTCAATGGATACGTATTCATTGCGGCCCAGGCCATCCCAACCAGAATAAATGAGACGACAAGTGCTGATTGACTGTGAATGAAGAAAATTGAGAAGAAGCCAATTGCACCAAGTAATAAACTCAAAGCATAACCAAGTTTATGCCGATTATTCGGAACCTTGGCTAAAACATATGACCAAACAACCGCGGCAACGGACTGAACAGCAGATAAGATCCCGTACCAGTTACCAGCGGCTTGGTAGCCTGCAGAACTGGCATTAGTGGTGTGCCAAACGTTGGCAGCCATTGCACCGGTTGAGTATGTCCATAAGTATTGAAATGCCATCCAGCAGAAGAATTGAACTAAGGCTACTAACCAGAAAACCTTTGGTGCTTTCTTCAAGAGTGCCAACCAGTTACCACCAGATTTATTAGCGCTTTCATCAATGCCGTGATACTTCGCGTAAGTTACGGGATCATATTCCCGCACCCGGGCAATCGTGATAATCGTTGAAACCACTAAGATTGCTGCTCCAATATAAAATGACCAGATCACTGAATTGGGAATAACACCTTTACTAGCCGTATTGGCGACCCCGAACAAGGTCAACAGGAATGGGAAGATTGCCGCAATGACGGCACCAGTATTCAACAAGAAGCTTTGAATCCCATAGGCGTAACTCTTTTGGTCATCGTTGACCATATCCCCGACCATCATCTTGAATGGTTGCATTGCGACGTTAGACGATAAATCAAGAAATGCCACGGTAATCGCACCAAAAACTAAGGCCGCCATGGAAGCGTAACCAAATCCAAACGAGCCAGAATTGGGTAGTAGTAACATCACGATTGCCGCAACGACTGTTCCCAGAATCAAGTAAGGTAACCGTCGCCCGCCTAAACGTGGAGCCCATGTTCGGTCGGATAAACTCCCAATGATCGGTTGAACGATCAAACCAGCAAGGGGTGGCAAGATGAAAAACCAGCCAAGGTTATTTGGATCCGCGCCTAAAGTTTGGAAGATCCGGCTCATCTGTGAGCTCTGAAGTGTAAATGCCATTTGAACACCGAGAAAACCTAGACTCATCATCCAAATCTTATTGGATGACAGTTTCGGTAATCCGGCCGTTGTTTTAGATGTTTCTTTCACAATAAAGCCTCCCAAAAATAATATCAATCGCTTGAGTACAAGTTAGATTATAAAACCGCTTTCAAAATTATGCAAGCGTTTGCGTGAAATTGCATGAAGGCGTTTTACTTATTGACATCCGTTCCTATTTGGCATGAAATCGGCTAACATCAAGGGCTCAGATAGTATTAGCGGATACATTGATTCATATAAAGTTCACATATAATTCATAAAAAAGTCATTATATTGCATGCTGTTGCATAAACAAATAGATGCAGTCGCTGAAACGTTGCGTGCCGTTGCACTAATAAACCGCTTCAGCCGACGGATATCATTTTGTAAATAAATAATAATTTTCAATAATCGATTGTAAATCAGTATCGCTTTCCATTACCCGACACTAATTATTCAGTTTTAAAGCGCCAATACGCCATTTTCTGGTCGAATATTGGCGCAAAAAAATCGTGTGTTCAGGCCGACTTAGCATAAACACACGATTTCGAATAATTCAGTTATTAATCCGCATTGGCAATCTTTGCAAAGCCATCTTGTAAATCCGTATTTTGTGAACTAGTGAAGTTAAACGTTGTGGCAGTGGCACTGTCTTGCGAGACCAGAACGTCTGGCGAACCATTATGGAAAACATACAGATACGTAATCACGCCACTAGACGCGTTCGGATCAGTGGCCGCGGCAACGACCTGGTACTTCGCATCGGTATCAGCAGCCGTCGTCCACTTGAGCTTGACTGTGTCACCATTGACCGTAATCTTATCTTGGTACTGATTGTTTTTGATGTCTGAAGGTAAATTCAACTCACCAATAGTTACCGACTGACCATCATAAGTCCCCTCGTACGATTGGTTCATGGTATCTTGCCATGACGACATAAACGAGGCTAACTCGCTCGACTTGGTTGTCGACCACAATGCCGTCTGAGTTGCCGTACTAGCAGATGCCTTGGACGATGATGACGACTCGGCTTTTTCCGATGTAGCAGTGCGCGACGAAGATTTGGCCGTCGTTGTTGCCGTCGAATTACTCTGACGCTGATGTTCCAGCCAGTAATAGCCACCACCAAGTGCCACGGCTAATACCACGATCAAAATAACCCAAGACAGTTTTGACGTTGAACGTGGTTGCGCATTTTGACGCGCATGTTGCGCTGAACGGGTGCCAGGTTCAGGTGCAGTCGGTGCAGCCGAAATCGATGTACTGGCGCTCGGTGCTTCTGAAGCAGCCGTTGACGACGTGGATTGAGCAGCAGAACTTACAGCTGACGCCGGTGTTGGTTGCGCTGAACTGGCTGGGATAATCAGCCGCGCACCACAATTTTCACAAAATAACGCGTCAATATCATTCTTTTTCCCACAATTTGGGCAATACATAAACTCTTCCTCCAATATTACGATTGATTGGGTCCATTTGACCATCAACTTGCGTAGATCGTTCCCCCGATTTTACCACGGATCGAATGATTCATGACGGCCGCTGCTCATCACCTGTTCAGCGTCAATCGCACGCGGACGTTATGACTTAGTCAATATCATGTCAGGTTAGAGCGTCGCGTTTTCAGAGGTCGCCAAGAACCGTAAGCCCTTAGGAAAGAAATTTTTAACCGTCTTGGCGACGATTTTTCCAAACCCAACTGGCAACCCATCACAAGTTAAGACCCGAAAACCAGCTACAGGCGCACTTGTCAATTCAAATGTCTCACCATGGACATACAATGCCCACTGTTCACGCGTTATTTCAGTTTTGGGTAAGGACAAATCATCACTCGCTAAGGCTAACGCGTAACTTGGTTCAAACCGTTTCTTCTTAAACGTTCCCAATAAAATCCCGGGGCGAAAGACCTTGAGCTTTCGCGTAACGGGCATCATCGCTGGCACGCCGTATAACTGATCACCATGTGCCTGTAACACGAGCTGTGGTAAACCGGCCATTGCTTGTTTTTTTAAAAAGTCCGTCCATAGCTGCCGTTGCGTGGCGTTTAACTGTTCGCGAACCACTTTTTTGTCCTTGCCCACCGTCGTGCCATGATAGACCAATTTGGCAATAAAGTGACCCTCACCGCGCATCAAGTGCGGAAATAACCGGGCCGCTTTAGCCAGTTCAGGATTGCCATCCGCCCATTCCGGCTTTGCATCGACCATCCCAGCCGTCTTGGCCAGTGGCTCCAGCTCAAACTCAGGATAAGTTTTTAACAGCCAGGCCATCATCTGTTCGTCCTCTTCCGGTGCAAAGGTACAGGTCGAATAAATCAAATGTCCACCCGGACGCAACATCTTGACCGCTTCCGTCAAAATCTCCCGTTGGCGTTCAGCACACGCCGCTGGATAGTCGGGCGTCCAATACTGAACTGCGTCATGATCCTTACGAAACATCCCTTCACCCGAACACGGCGCATCCACCAAGATCCGGTCAAAAAAGCCTGGCAATTCCTTGGCAAGGGCGGCGGGTGTATCGTTGGTAATCACTGTATTGCGGGCGCCGTAGCGTTCCACATTATCGCCAAGGGCGGTCACCCGTTGCCGATTGATCTCATTTGTCACGAGTAGACCGGTCTGATGCAAGTAGCTTAACAGATGCGTCGTTTTGCCACCCGGTGCCGCACATAAGTCTAACACTCGTTCACCAGGTTCTGGTTTTGCAAACTCGCCAACGGTCATGGCACTTGGTTCTTGACTGTAGACGGCACCAGCCAAGTGTTCCAGCGCATTGCCGTTCACCTTGCCATAATACCCAATTGGGCTATACGGAACGGGTGCTGTCATCTTGGCGCGCATCGTGGCCGTCACAGTCTTGTTCGGATTAATCCGAAACCCTTTTTCAACAGGGCCATCGAAAGCTGCCAAAAAAGCGGGCGCTTGATCGCCTAGTAGTCGTTGATATTTTTGAATAAATTCTGCTGGTAATTGCACCCAAATTTCCTCCTCAATTAAAAAGCATCCTCAATTAGATTACCACATTTTGCCCCGACTGTAAGGTAGCAAAGATTCGCAATTAGGTGAGATTTATGCTAAATTAAATTAATTAACTGCCGGAAATATGGGAGATGTTTGTTGAATATGGAAAGAAAACTAATTGCGTTAGACTTAGACGGAACCACTTTGAATGCTGAATCCAAACTCAATTCAGCGACGATCCAAACGATGCAACGACTACAAGCAGCGGGTCACATTGTTAGCATTATTACTGGTCGCTCATATCAGGGTTCACAAGCGATCTATGACCAGCTGCGTCTCAAAAGCCCAATGATCAACTTTAACGGTTCTCTGGGCCATTTACCTCACCAAACATGGGCCTCAGAATATCAGTTCACGATCAACAAAGCGATTGTCTTAGCACTCGTTAAATATCGCGAACAATTGGGGATCAATGAAATTATTGCAGAAAATAAAAACAGTACCATGACAGCGGGTCAAGATTTGATTGCTGGTCAATTCTTCCCAGAGATTGCTGACAGCCCCCGACTTACACCAGATACGTTGACTCGTAATCCGAATTCCCTCGTCTTGCTAGTCCAGCTTGATCGGCGGGCTGCCATCATTGACTGGATCACTGAACGCTTTGGCGATCAAGTTGACGTTGGTGTTTGGGGCGGCCCGAATGCCATCCTCGAGATTACCTCCAAAGGCGTCCACAAAGCCAAGGGTGTCGCCTACTTAGCGGATTACTTTCAAATTTCACGGCGCAATATCATCGCCTTTGGTGACGAACATAACGACCTCGAGATGTTAGCATACGCGGGTCTCGGTGTGGCAATGGCCAATGGTACTGACAAGATCAAAGCAACGGCTGACGATGTAACGGCCTATAATAATGATCAAAACGGTGTTGCTCGTTACTTGAACGATTATTTTGCAATTGCGGAATAAGTTCGGATGCAAGTAGTCGTCAGTTGTATCTTAAGTTGCTGACTGCGCATCACTATTAATTTTCGGACTTTACACTAGCTCGTAATCACCACTCAAAAATGGCACTTCCAGATAAAATTCAATTCTGGAAGTGCCATTTTAGTTGTTGTTCAACTATCAAGGGCTTGCGTTAGCTAAGTTCAGTCACGCTCTTCAACGGTCGAATCAGCCACCTTCGAAGCTGATTTAGCCGCAGTATCAGTCTTAGACAGACGTTTTTCAGCCAAATATGAGTGACGCATACCATAGCTAAAGTAGATCACTAAGCCGACGATGAACCACACGCCCGCGTATAATTTTGCCTGGATATCTAAGCCCATAAAAACGAACAGTGCGCCTAGAAAGGCAATAGCTGGTAAAACTGGATAGAACGGCATCTTAAAGGCTGGTACCGCAATATCAACACCTTCACGACGCCGCAAAGCATAGATTCCCAGCGAGACAAACATGAAGGCAATCAGGGTTCCCGCTGAAATCAATTGGGCCAGAAAAGCAAACGGGCAAAACGCCCCAATGATAATAGCAACGATTGTTAACACAAGTAGCGCGTTATTAGGTTGATTATGATGTAACTTGCCAAGCCACTTAGGTAACATACCATCACGCCCAAAGGAATAAATTAGCCGTGACCCTGCTAAAGTCATCCCAATCAGCGCAGTAAACATTCCCAGCACGGCAATGGCCTGAATAACACTGGCAACAATCGGATGGCCAGCTTGTCGTAATGCCCAGCCGACTGGTTCGGCGTTATTAGCATATGATGAATATTTGAACATACCGACTAAGACCAAAGCAACAGCCACAAAGAGCACCACCGCAATGACGAGTGAACCAAGAATTCCTCGTGGCATTGTTTTGCCAGGATTCTTAGCTTCTGCTGAATTAGCGGCAATCGAATCAAACCCAATATAAGCTAAGAAAATCATCGATACCCCGGCATAAATTCCTTGCCAGCCCCCAAAAGCACTACCATCAGCGTTTAAATGGTACTTGGGGATAAACGGGACGTAGTTTTGCACGTGGATCGCCGTCGCACCCACGACGATAAACGTGAGTACGGCTAACACTTTCAACACCACTAACACGTTTTCGACCCGGGAGGCCTTACTGATTCCACGTGAGAGCAGTAACGAGACCAGCGCAATCACCAAGACGGCAATCAGGTCGACCACGCCACCATCAGTCCCAAACGTATTTGACAAAGCCTTCGGTAGAGTTAGTCCTAATGGTGACAAGAGCCCCCGCAGATTGGCGGACAGTCCTGAACCGACGAATGCCAACGCAATAAAGTACTCCGCAAGCAACGCCCAACCAGCGATCCAACCAAAGAATTCACCGAACATTACGTTGATCCACGAATAAGCGGAACCGGCAAACGGCATCGCCGCCGCCATTTCAGCATAAGCAAATGCAACCAGGCCGGCAACGATGGCTGCGACGATGAATGAGAAGACTACCGCAGGGCCCGCATGGTTCGCAGCCACCACTCCGGGTAATGTAAAAATTGACGTTGAAACAATCGTCCCCACCCCTAAAGCCAAGAAGTCCTTGACCGTCAATACTCGAGCTAGGTGAGAATCTTTGTCTTCATATATGCTTGGATCTTCCTTTAAAGTTAACCGTTTTAATAACCGTTGCATCAAAATCCTCCTTATTTTACCAACCAATCTTGCCTCGGGGCCGTTTAACCAGACCCTGTTCAGCAGCAGCCATTGCCTCATCTAATACGGTTAACGCAGTATCTAATTGCGTCTTCGTGATGACTAGTGGTGGTTGGAACCGCAAAATATTTCCTTTGAGCGTTATCATGACGACACCCCGTTCAAAAGCGGCATAAATGACGTCACTGGCAAAATCAGGATCAGGTTGCTGACTCTGCCGGTCTGTCACCAATTCAATGCCCCCGTTCAGCCCGTACATCCGTACCTGCCCAATTTTAGGATGGCGTTGTTGAAGCGCTAAAAACTGTTCCTTGGCATAGCGGCCATAATTGGCGGAACGGGCAACCAACTGTTCATCTGCTAGAACGTCGATTGTCGCCAGCGCCGCCGCACAACAAACCGGATTGGCCGCCGTCGTAAAGGTGTGCGCCGGCGCTGCTAGACTCTCCATCACTTCACGGCGACCGATCACTGCACTAAGTGGTAATCCCGAAGCCAGTGATTTGCCAACGGACATTAAGTCCGGTCGGATTCCCGGGAAGTTTTGAATGCTCCACATCTTCCCGGTTCGTCCCATCCCTTGATTGACCTCGTCGACGGCAAATAAGATACCGTGCTGGTGACAAAAGTCATAGACTAATTGGACATACTCTGCTGGTGCCTTGCGGATACCGCCATCACCTTGAATCGGTTCAATAATGACGCACGCGGTTTCCTCCGCTGGTAAGTATGAGTCAAATGGTGCCTTGAACGCTTCAAAATAGCGTAATGCAAGTTCATGTTCCGTCTCATGCGGCAACGTACGATAACAATCAGGATACGGGACGTGCACGATCCCAGGTAGCAACGGTCCCATCTTACGGACCATATTCAGGCTAACTCCTGAGAGTGACATTGAGCCATACGTTGAACCATGATAGGCATCCGTATAGGCGACTATGTATTGTCGGTTAGTATAGGCCCGTGCAAATTTAATAATGGCATCATTGGCATCCGAACCAGAGTTACCAAAAACCACCTCATTATCAGTGCCGGGAGCTGATTTTGCCAGTCGCTCAGCCAATCGTTGTTCCGGTTGATGATGAAAATATGCTGGCGTGTAATGAATCAACTTGGCTGCCTGTTCCTGAATGGCCTTAACAACGCGAGGGTGCGTATGGCCCACGTTAATGGCCGAAGCACTGGCTAACAAATCGATGTATTGGTTGCCATCAACATCGGTAAGCAGGGCCCCGTGAGCATGGTCAATAACTAAATCATAGTAATTGATTCGTGCCGCCGTCGCCATATAATGGTCTTCACGTTCAATAAGTTGCTGATCCAAACGATGGTTTTGACTAATCATTCGCAAGCCTCCATTAATTTAATAAGACTTATTTTAATCATATTTTAATTTCTATGCAAGTCCTTGCGCCCATATTTTTGTTTACAACTACCCGTCTTTACCAGCATAGCCCTAGCTTTAGCGCTAATCAATTTTTTAATTAATAAGATGTAAATTAAAAAAATCACCGGTTCATTCAACCAATTGCTAACAGCGAATCAACAAGCTGGGATCATTTTAAATTGTGAACGCGACCACCAAACTTGCCTTGCTGGTCGCCATCATTTTCCTCAGCTCACCTGCTGCGCGCGAGGTCCGTGGCGTGCTAGTGCACGTTGGGAATGGATACGCGCTCCCACATTGAACGACACCGCTCAGTGCCACATAAGTGGTACGAAAAAAAGATTATCATCCGCCCCCTATCAAGGGTCAGACAACAATCGTTTGTTTACTCAGTCTCACTGGCCTTAGGTTTTAAGTAAGCGGCTAGGCCCCAACAGACTAGCCCTAAGACGGTCGTTGCCACCAGCAAACGCAAGCTTTCTAGATTCAGCCCCCGTACGGACCAAGGATGGTAAGTTTGCATCATAGTCGGCACCGTGGCGGCCTGCGCTAACTCGCACCCGGTCAGCCAACCCGTAAAACTCGCAATGATGATTGCCAACACGCGGCAACGTGTTAACGATCTGATTCCGTCGTACTTGACTTGTAACTGATAGCGTGTTTTCATCGAAAAATCACTTCCTCGTGAATTCGCGACCTCGCGGCAATTTGATTAGCCTGAATATAACACGTGAGCATCGTGCCCCCCAACCGTCAAGTACCATTCACAAAGTATCTTTACAGTAAGTAACTGTCATCACGCCGCTTTACATTGTGAATGTAATCGTCGTCCCCCGGGTCATCACGGGCTGCTCGGGTGCTGGTAACATTCCCGCTTGACCAGCTTTAAGCCGCTGAGCTGCTAAGTGCGTAACGGCCGCATACTGAGTCGTTGTGATTGGCACCGAGCAGATTAGCTTTGTTCGTGACTGCTCAAATTGATACCACTGTGCGGCACGTAATGGCACTGGATGCCGCTGTAAATCCCCCACATGAATTTTAAACGTTGATTGACGGGTCACAATTGGGGCTGGTAGCCAGACCCACCGTGTTATTGCTTGTCCCATCTCACCACCACCGTTTCGAATTTGTTACCGTTATTATAGCATAGCAAAACGGACCGCTACGCCCCATTAAGGGCATCCAACGGTCCGAAAATTCAATGTTGTTTTTTGTAGCCTGATTTTTCTAAACGTTTAACTTGATTTTGTAAATGATCGACCTTCGTCGTCAACGTGTCAATTTTAATCAGTAGTTGTCGCAGCTCGTCATCATGCTGTGGTTCCTCGATCGTGACATTCTGACTGGCTTGCGTTGTGAAGAAGTCAGTAATCGTACTCGTTAACAAACCAATAAAACCAATCCCACCGAACATCAGCCCGACCGCGATCACTTTGCCAACGGCAGTATGGGGCGTATCGTCACCATAACCCACGGTAGTCGCCGTTGTGATGGCCCACCACAGTGAATCTGACAGGCTTTGATGCTCGAAAACGGAAAAGAGCAACGCACTAAGAACAATAATCGCAATACTAATTGAAAACAGGTAGATAAACCCGGTGCTATAGATAAAGCGGTGAAAATCGTGCGTCCACTTACCATCCAGTCCGAGCTTCCAGAACAAATGGTGATATTGGACCATCCGTGCCAAACGCCCAAGTCGAAAGAGTGCAAACACCGGGTGCATGGGAATAATCCCCATCAAATCGAACGCTGAATGAATGAGAAAAGTCTTCCGATCTCGAGAACGAATTAGGCGCACAAAGTAGTCCACCGCAAACATGACTAATAAGCCGTTACTGATGCGGGTTTCAACGTGCCAATCACCGATATGAAACGATAATAGGATCACGTTAACTGCTGACCAGAGTGTCAAAAGTGTGACAATTAAGTGATACACCGCAATTCTTCGTTGCTGTCGCTGTTCTGTTTCCATCCTGCTTACCCCTATTTTATAAACTGGTAATAATATAGTCCACTTTCATAAAAATAACCACGATAAGTGCGAAAAATTAAGTGAGCTTTACTAATTCGTTACAACCAAGTCCCTAAAACAAATAGCACTGGGTATAGAATGAAGAACAGCGAGGCACTCTTGACCGTCGTAATAAACGTCTTCTTTTTATCTTGCACCTCAAAGAACGGGCGCATACCTTGCCACATAATTGGTAGTAAGAGTACGACCCAAATCGTAACAATGGGTGCTAGTCCCAGTAAGACGTTCACGAGCGGCCAAATGCCACCAATAACTAAAAACGCTTGAATCAGCCGTACCGAACCTGGTTTACCAAGGTAGTAGGCCAAGGTGTAGCGATGATTCAAAATATCTTCATCACGGTCCGCTGTGTTATTAGCCAGTTGTAGGCAAAAGAAAATCAGGGTCAGTGGTAAACATAGTAAGAAAGTCGTTCCAACGATCGACCAAGTCAACGGATGCTGTCCATACGTCGATACGACCACACAGGTCAATTCAATTAAAAATGCAATTGCTAACGCCACGACCGTCTCACACAGCGGGGTCGCGTTGATTGGATAGGGCCCAGCTGTGTAAAAAATACCAATCACATAGCCAACTAATCCAAGGACGAGCACTAACCACCCAGTCCGCATGACAAGCCAGATTCCGGGAATCAATGAAATCAGGTACAATCCCAATGCTAAGCGGCCGACACCCGCTACGGGTAACTGCAAGCGACCAATCGGATTCGTCTTCTGCGCATAGCCTTCCCGATCACGAGCATGCCGATAATCATAATAATTATCAGAAACATTGACGGCTAAATCAAAAATAAATACGCTAACTAAACACAGCGTCACGTTAAGCCAATTCACCGTACCTAAGTGATACTGCGCAATGGCGCTTCCGAGAACAAACCACATGATATTAAGTGGTGCCGTATAAATTTCTGTCAGCTCATAGAATACTGGCCAAGTTAGCCATTTTTTAAACATTTTAACAACTCCCCCACCGGTTATTTAAATCGTTAATTATCTATTGGGACCTTATTGACCATCGTCACCGTCGAAGACTTTAACTATCAAATTTTAACAAACTTCACGCCTAACGCAAGCAAAGCGGATAGATTTAACAAAAAAATTAGGGCCAGTATGCAACCGGTCACTTGGAAATCCCACGCCACATGCTGGCACCCCTGCTAGCCATCTTCAGACCAGCGTAATGACTTCATAGCAGCCATTAACATCCTTCAATGATAAGTATACCGTAACTAATAAATTCATACTGCCCATTTTAGCACTGATCCTAGTCAAACGTTGCCACAAGCCCTTCGACGACAGCAGCAGACCTAAAAAAGCATTTCAAGAGCCTAACTCTTGAAATGCTTTTGGGTGACTAATCTACTTGGTTTTCTCCGGCACTGAGAGTGGGAGGTCCAGCCGTGTTAAGTCAGCATAGCTTTCACGCTGCACAACAAGTTGACTATGTCCCTGTTCACAAAAAACAACGGCAGGTCGTGGATTCCGATTGTAGTTGCTAGCCATCGAATAACCGTATGCACCGGTATCTAGGACCGCTAACACGTCGCCTGGTGCAGTGGCCGGTAATTGCTGATTCCAGATCAACATATCACCTGACTCACAGTATTTACCAGCAATCGAGGCTACCTGTTCAGCTGGTAAGGCCGGATTCTTGGCTAATACCGCTTCATACTTGGCCTGATATAAAGCTGGCCGAATATTATCACCCATACCTCCGTCAACAGACAAATACTTCCGAATGCCCGGAATATCCTTCTCATCGCCAATCGTATACAGGGTCATCCCAGCGGTAGCGACTAACGAGCGTCCAGGCTCGATCCAGATTTCTAACATTGGAACTTGTTGGGCTGCAGTTTGCGCGCGCGTTTCCTTAATAATTGCATCGACAAAATCGGTTGGCTGCAGCGGATGATCTTCGGCAGTGTACTTCACGCCAAAACCACCCCCCACATTCATGATCTGTGGGTAAAAATCAAGTTCGCGTTGCCAGCGAGCAAACTCACTAACGAGCTTATCAACAATCATCTCAAAACCATTCACTTCAAAAATCTGTGACCCAATGTGACAATGAATCCCAACCAGTTTCAAATATGGTGCGGCTTGCGCGGCTTTGATAGCCTGGTCTGCTTGCCCACTGTCCAAATCAAATCCAAACTTAGAATCGGCCTGACCAGTTGAAATGTAATCATGCGTATGCGCTGAGATCCCTGGGGCAATCCGCAACATAATCGTGGTCGGCTGTTGCCGTTGCGTCGTCAACGTCGTCAGTTGTCGTAGTTCACCGAAATTATCGACCACGATGGTACCAACACCGGCATCTAAGGCCATGGTTAGCTCGGCCAGTGACTTGTTATTACCGTGAAACGAGACGGCGGCCATTGGGAAATCTGCTTGTTGGGCGGTATACAATTCACCACCAGAAACCACATCACAATGAATGTGTTCTTGGGCGATCAATTGATACATCGCGACCGTTGCAAACGCCTTACTAGCATAACTGATTTGATAGTCCACGTGGTTTTCTTCAAAAACTTGCTTGAATGCTGCGATTTCGGCACGAATTGCACCGGTATCATAGACATACAGCGGTGTTTGATATTTTTTTGCAAGGGTCAATGTATCGACGCCCCCGACCATTAAATGGTGCGCCGAATTTAATGCATCCGTCTTAATTTGTTCGTTCACAGTTTAACCTACCTTCTAAACTTTTAAAAAAAGCCGGCCACGTCATATTCGACCGGTCCGGCAATGAACAACCTATTCTGCTTCTTCGTCGCTCTTTAAGACACCACCAACACTATAGCGATTTTTCTGCATCTCACTTAAAATCACGTGAATGTGTTCTGCTGGTGCACCGGTATTCTTGCTGACCACGTCAGTAACATCTTTCACCAAGTTTTTAAGTTGTTCTTGTGAACGACCAGCAATTAGATCAATGTGTACGATTGGCATGAGGCCACGCTCCTATCTTAATTCACTATTTTCGAATGTTTTAATCTTACTTTAATCTTTTCTATTTTGCAAGCCACGACGTTGTTGATTTAACGGTTCTTTTCTAATGCCCAGCACGCTGACCAATTAAGGCTACCTTGCAAAACTAATCAGAAGCACAAACCGAAAACCCCCATTGATGACTAAACATGCTAAAATTAATTTAACAAAAATGATTATGCCACGATACCGCCATTGACTGCTCGTACCGTGGAGAAAGAAGGCCCCATATGTTGACTCATCAGTTTAATCCTTATTCCGCCTGCACTAGTATCCTAGTGGGTAAAAATGCCAGCGCGGATGGTTCGACCATGATTGGCCGTAATGAAGATTCACGCGCCGCTTGGGCGAAAAAAATGATTATCCACGCGCACCGCGAATTCGAAGAACCACAGACCTTCAAGTCTCAGGATCAAACTCATCCCTTTACCATGACCCTGCCAAAGATTCGTGCGAAATACACAGCCACCCCTGAATGGACTGCCGAATATGGCCTGTTCGAGGAGGATGGCATTAACGAGTACGGCGTGGCAATGAGTGCTACTGAAAGTGCTTACTGTAATACACGCGTACTGGCTGCTGACCCGTATGTTAAGGACGGCATCGGTGAAGAAGCAATGGTCACTGTCACCTTACCGTACATTCATTCTGCTCGTGAAGGCGTTGAACGTCTCGGGCATATTATTGAAGAACACGGCACCTACGAAACTAACGGGATTCTCTTTAGTGATGTCAACGAAGTTTGGTACATGGAAACTGGTGCTGGTCATTACTGGGTCGCACAACGAATCCCGGATGATGCCTATGCAGTCGTTGCTAACCAGCTTGCAATCCAAGAAATCGACTTTAGTGACCATGACAATTATCTTTATGCTAAAGACATTCGTAATTTTGTATTAGACAATCAGTTAGCTTCAATGGACAATGGACTGAATTTCCGGGAAGTCTTCGGTACGGCCGACCTTTCTGATCGATATTACAACACGCCTCGCGTTTGGTATGGTCAAAGATGCTTTACACCAAGTGTCACCCAGACGCCTGAGTCGTTTGACTTACCGTTCATTCAACGGGCGGATGGCTTAATTCATATTGACCAAGTCCAAGGCTACTTAGCGTCCCATTATCAAGGCACACCGTTTGATCCCGTCGGCCAGGGCACTGCTACGGAGAAACATCAGTATCGGCCCATCAGTCTCGCCAAGACGCAAGAATCACACGTCTTACAATTGCGACCGGACCTTCCCGTCACGCTGAGTGGGATTCACTGGCTGGCGATGGGTGTAGCCGCTGAAAGTGTCTACGTTCCATTCTATGCCGGTGCTACGACCACTCCAGCAGCTTATCAAGTTGCTACAGAAAAATACGATGCTACCTCAGCATACTGGATTTTCAAGCACGTCGGTATCCTAGTCGACGCCCACTACCATGAACTACACGGGGAATTACAAACAGTACAAAAGGAATTGGCGATTCAACTTGGTCACCACATTATTGTCACGGATCAGCAAGTTGCCGCTTTGACTGGCGACGAACTCGCTATGGCACTGACCAAAGCCAATCAAAAAGCCGCTGACCAGGCCTTGAACACAATGCAAGCTCTCGCCGCTGACCTGATAACTAAAAGCACCGATATGTCACCGTTGAATTACGATACTGATTTAAACCTATAAATCACACCCCCTATCCGTTTTTGAGGGTAACCATTATTAATGTGCCACGGCTTTCGGACTGGTCAAAATGCGCTTAGTTCCGTTACTATCCAAATAAAACTCGGTGCACGCCGTTAGCCTGGCAATGGTGTATTTTTTCTTAGAAACCATCAGCATGATTATTTCTAAGGGAGGTTACCATTGATGACCACGTTAAAGTATCTACGCCATAGTATCTTAATTGCGTGTTTTTTAAACTTGATTTTTGCCCTGACTCATTGGGCCGGCATTGCCAGCGACCATCTGTTGATCGCTACAAATTACGGGCTCAGCGCCCTGATTATTTTAATGGTTTTGTTGAACACGATCGTTTTGACACATCATCCGACAATCATGCTCCCCCAGCGACAACAAATTTGGCTGATCAACTTTGCTGCCCTACTGATTGCCTTTCTGACCGAGTGGTTATGAGCATTGTGCATATTGGTTGCGTTTTGTCATCACTTATCGCAAACTAAGGTTAATTCTTATATTAGGAGGCGCTTTTTATGAGTGATGTTAACAAGAAGTTCGATAGCAAGAAGGACCAGTTGAGCGGCAAGGCCAAAGAAGTCGAAGGTAAAGTAACCGGGGACCGTGCACGTGAAGCCCAGGGCAAAACACAATCCTTAATGGGCAAAGCTAAGGACAAATTAGCTGACGCAGAAGAAACTGTTAAGGGCGTCGTGGATGAAGCTAAGGATAAAATGAAGAAGAAATCTGACGATTAAAATTTGTCGTGGGCACGGCGCAAACGGATGGTGATCAAAATCACCATCCGTTTTTTTATGATTACGCCACTTCAAATGAGAGCCCCCATCGGCGCACACAAAAACAACTTCGAGTAAGCTAGTACCTCGAAGTCACCTGTGGGGCTTGTTTAGGGTGATGTTTAACATTTTTTGATGCCGAGCGTAACAGCCAGGCTGTCAATTGGCACTGTTCAATTGTGTTTTGACCGTCGAACCCGTGCCCACTGAACCACGAACATCATTATCAGAACGACGGCAATTGCACCGATTGCGGCTGGTATCACAGTCATTCCGGCTAACTCAGGCCCCATCGGCCCCAGCACACCTTCACCAATGAGTGCCCCAAGAACGCCAGCAATAATGTGACCGATCCAACCCCGCGATTGACTGGGGCTCATGATAGCACCTGCAAAAGCACCAACCGCCGCGCCAACAATCATTACCCATAACCAATGCATGCTGTCATCCCCTTTTTAGCGGCGGTGTTTGAACTGCCGCACTTCTCGAAACACAGTCAATCCTAATTGCCCAATTGCAATCAATAGTGACAATTTACCCCAAAAACCAGGGGTCTGTCGTTTAATTTTAGCCATTACGGACACCTCCATCTTTTGATAACGCTAACAAGTGCTACTTCAACAAATCCTTTTATGCCTAATCACAATTACTGCGGCTGAAGCGCCTGGGCAGCAACGGTTCCGATCACAATAAGTATCATCGCCCCGCTCACGACTGGCAACAACGTCATTCCAGCAACTGTTGGCCCGAACCATCCAAAAGACAGCTGGCCACCAAGTGCACCGAATAAGCCTGCGATTAAATTAATTGTCGTTTGACGCCGACCATGTGCGCCTACCGCATTTGCAACGATACCTATTGTTAGTCCTAATATCGCAACACCTATCCATCCCATTGTGAACACGCTCCATCCCGATATTGTGTGATTAAAATTATCATAACTATAATATTTATATTGAGCAATCAAAATGCTCATTGACCCGACTAATTCAGTAATGATGCATATCATTTCCAGTCAAACTAGTGTTCAAGCTATACTGAGACTATCAAAAGCTTACTAAATAAGCGATGAATAAACTTAATTTTTTAATCAAGAGGTGATTGTCATGGCAACAACTTACGGCATTTTCTATAACGGACAAGCGGGTAATGGGCAAGCGGCAACCGTCGCCCATCAAACCGCGCAAGCGCTATCGAACCACGGCATTGAGTCTCAATTACTGACAACACCAGGAATCCCCCGGGCAATTGCGTTAATTAAGCAAACGCTTCCTCAACTGTCAGCACTAATTGTTATTGGTGGAGATGGCACACTGAACGTTGCAATGACAGCCCTAATCCAAGCTGAAGCACATATTCGTATCGGCGTTATTCCCATGGGAACGGTTAATAATTTTGCCACCCGCTACCAGTTACCAACTGACCCCCAAGCGGCCATCGAACTAATTTGTACTCAGCCGGCGACCCAAGCAGTCGGCATGCTAGTTTGTAATCAACGCCGGGCAGTCGTGAGTTCACTGACATTCGGTAATTTGGCTGACATTTCCAATGAAGTTCGACAATCTGAGAAGCAGCGATTCGGTAAATTAAGCTATCTTTACCGTGCTATTCGCCATATTGGTCACAATAAGTCACTGCCAATTCGATATCAATTCAAACACGAAGGAAGCCACACCTTAAAAACATGGTTCTGTTTGATTACAACGACCAAATCAGTCGGTGGACACGTCTATAGCGCGTCTGCTCCAGGAAAAATGCATATTAGTCTACTTAACAACATTGGCTGGCGGCAAGTAATTCCATATTTTTGGTTCGCACTAACGGGGAACTTGCAAAACTCCAAGGCCATTACACAGCTAACGGCAACCAGTGCACGAATTACGAGTGCAACTGGTCAAGCCGTGACGACACGTATTGACGGCGACCCAGCGGTTAAACTACCAATTGAATTGACCTATTTGACGGACCGCTTCGAATTGATCGTACCAGCAGTCATCGAATAACGACGTATTTTTTATTAATATAATCAACATATTGATTGCGTACTATTAACTTTTTGATTATAGTTAAACATAGTTATTAATTAATCCCAATTAACACAGGGAAAAAATAATAATGTTCACATCATAACTTTATTGGGGGGATTACGATGGCATCTGCTTATCGCAAATTTTGGGACAATCTTTTAAACTTTTCGGGTACAGCAACACGCTCTGAGTACTGGTGGCCCGTTATCATTAACTACATTCTTGGTGGTATTATCATTGCAATTATTCAGATGATTATGGGACACCCCATCGAGGATATTTACAATTGGAGCGATCTGAGTGTTAATACGATGAGTAAACTCATCGCATTAATCGTTTGGTTAGGAACACTCTCGTTGAAGTTTCGGCGATTGCATGACAGTGATCACACTGCATGGTGGATTTTAATTGACTTAGTTCCAATAATTGGGACCATTTGGTTCTTCATCTTAATGGTGTTGCCGTCACGCTCAAATCGTTGGCAATAATTTAACTAGGCGCAACTTTTATTGGCTAAGCGGCCCATAATGGTTGCGCCTTTTGTGACTGAGCGCTGGCAGTTAATCATATTAATAGACGCACTAATTATGTGAATGTTATCATTAATATAATAAATAACATCATTTCATTTAGGAGGTCCTGAGGATGTATCAAAATATTCTAGTCCCGCTTGATGGCTCTGATAATGCCTACATGGCTTTAAAACACGCGGTCAAACTAGCCCAGACGTTTAAATCTAAATTATTTCTGGTCAATGTTATTGATATTACACGCCTGAATGCGTATAGTCCTGCAGCTTACGGGGGAACGCTATATACAAACCTTCTAAAAGTCGCAAAAGATAATAGTCAGGACATTCTGGATCGTGGTCAGCAAATGGCTTCGGCAGCACAAGTCGAATCCCTACCAATTCAAGTTAATAGTTCACCAAAAGCTAGCATTGCAACTGATATTCCCCAAAAATATGCAATTGATCTAATCGTCATGGGCAAATCCGGCACCAACGCGGTTTCTCGAATTTTGCTAGGCTCAACAACCGCGTACGTCGTACAAAAAGCGGAAGTCAACGTGACAGTCATTAACACAATTGACGACCCTGATTAGACGACTAATAGAAGGAAGGAAAAATCAATGATCAAAGAACGCCCTAAATTCAATTGGCTTCATCTGCTCATTTTCATTGTGGTCGTCGAAGCAATCGGTGGTCTGTCGGCATGGCTCGCGGGAGACATTAAGGCCGTTTACAATGGGCTCAACTTGCCAGTACTATCACCACCAGATGGCCTCTTTGGCATCGTTTGGCCGATCCTATATGCGCTGATTGCGATTGCTGGTTACTTAGTTTTCCAGCAGGCTACGACACACCGTGACCGCCTCATGGATGCCACCCTGTTTGGTATCCAGCTGTTACTAAACTTTATTTGGAGCATCATCTTTTTCAACCAGTCGGCTTATTGGTGGGGCTTAGTCATTATCATTGTGCTTGATTTAGTCGTCTTACTTTGCATATTACAGTTCTATCGCAGTAGTCGGCTAGCCGCAATTTTGATGGTCCCCTACTTGGTCTGGATCTGTTTTGCAACTTATTTGACATTAGGCGTCGCATTATTAAATTAAATATAATCGCAAATCAAATAACGGTCCCATCAGTCATTGTTACTGATGGGACCGTTATCTTATTGTATTAAAGTTTTAACGCGGCTTAACTGGTGTTGTCACCGCCAGGGCCCCGTGTATCGGCACTGATTACCAATCAACTATTTAAAGCGTTCTACGTTGCCGTTTTCTTGAACGATACGGCACAGCGTAATCTTGTGGCGCATCTTCCGGACTGGCACTCGTCCAATGGCCACTACCCTTTTTAGCTGGGCGGGCATCATCTTTGAGACACGTAAACCGTGAGCCGTGTTTATCCTGGATAATAAAAATTCGACTAAATTCGTTGATGGTATCGACTACCGTACAATCCGTATGCTTGATGTTGAACACATCCGTATAAACTTTACTCATTATTGTCCACCCCCTAGGAATTAGTATTTAACATTGTTAATATACCGCGTCTTGAATGACAAATCCATAAATATACATCTGCTGGTTATTATTACTAAAAAATGATAATCGTACAGGTCACTGATACCCCGATATACCGCCTAATTCGTTTAAATTTTCGCCCGCATCAATCGGCCTTGATAAATGAGTAATTAATCAGATGCAGTTGCATAATTGATACCTGTTTTCATTGTAAAATCCTGGTCTCGTACGATATAATCAGAATATTCTTTTTGTAAGATTATTACAGTAAGATGGTGACGACTAGTCGCTTCAATGCTTTGGCGGCTTTATCGGCATCACCGAGTAGGTTATCAGTCCGCAAGCACGAACAACAGGGGGAGTATTCAATGAAAGTCATTAATGTCGCACTACACGTCAAGCCTGAGTTAACCACTCAGTATGAAGCCTTTATTCATGAGCTAGTGGTCAATTCATCACAAGAACCCGGCAACGGTTTCTACGGCCACTTCAAACAACTAGGTCATGACCATGACTACGAGATTATTGAGCACTGGCAAGACCAAGCCGCCGTGGATTTCCATAATAAAACACCGCACTTCCAGAACTTTCTCGCTCATATCAACGAGTATCTAATAACTGAGCCTGAAATTACCCGGATGGATCACTAACGACTTGGTACTGTAGTCACATGAGCGCAACTGACAGTCACCTATTGAATCACAAATTTGAGCCACCTTGGTTCAACTAACTTGCATTGAGGGGATGCTCCTGCGCGTACTCCTTAATGCTAAAATGCCAGCTGCCAAGCTGTAATCGCAAATCTGATTCCCGGCATCCGCTTAATTATTACCACTAATTTACAATAGCAACCTGTTCTTCACTAATCAGTAAAGACCGGTCATCGCCATTCGCTTCTATGAATCCTTAAAGCACATTTAAAAAGGTCTTACTAGCCAATAAACGCCAGTAAGACCTTTACGATATCTCAAAGACAACTTTTATAGTCTAAAATCACCTCAAAGTAAATTTAGGCCTCATCTAATTACTGTACGTCAATATCTGAGACTTGATAGAACGCATTACCAGTATCCGCTATATTCCAAACACTGAGTAACACTTGATAGCCTTTTTCATTAGCAGAAATATTGACTTGATGGGTTACAAATTCACTAGGGATGGCACCATTGTCATTATAACTAGCTATCTTCTTGAAATCACTAAACTTAAGTGGTGCGTTTGGATTCCAGCCAGGCTTGGTAATATAGTAATCCCAAGTACTAGTTTTATGACGAGCAGTTAACTGCCAAGTCACACTAAGATTGCCGGCCTTCACAGGTGTCTTATACCACCGTTTGGCATTTTGCTCGTCCAGTGGTGCAAAGTTAGCAATACCGGCACTGGCAATTTTGCCATCAATAAATGTATTTTGGGGCGCTTCAATACTCTGTGGTTCATACATAACCGAACCAATATTGGTATTCAAAGGCCCACCTGGATACCAAGTACTCCCCAGATAAGCTCTGCCACCCGGGTTCGTCACAAAGCCATGTGCTGAAACTTGAATCACGCCACAACCTAAAAACGCGATCATCATACCAACTATAATAAATAAGTACCGTAATACATGATTCTTCTTGGTGCTCAACATAAGATCCCCTCCTCAATTGTCACTATAACGCCCTGACAACATGATAGCCACCAAGATGCACAGAGGCCCGAAATCTTTTCTATGCCTATCGATTCCAGCCTAATACTGAACAAGTCTGGAATGGTTGCCCTTGTCTATCATTCCAGATCCATAATAAAAAATCCCTCATGTTTTTATGAGGGATCAATGAAACTACATGTTTATTGTGGAGCTATATTTCGATACGACTACCGCAGAACCGACAAGATCAATCATAAATATAATGGCGAGTCATCGGAAGGCCAGTTCCACTCGGCGCTTTCACTAATAGATATTGAATAACATCGATATTTCCGGCCTCAAAAGCAGCTGCACATGCCTGTAAATATAATTGCCACATGCGGTCAAATCGTTCCCCATAATTCTTGACGACCTGTTGTTCGACCTGCTGATAATTGTGATACCAGATTTCTAACGTCTTTTGGTAATGGCGCCGCAAGGGTTCAATGTCTGAAAATTGTAACTTAGCAGCCATAATATGTTTGAGATTCTCAGCAACATTTGGGATATAGCCCCCTGGGAAAATATATTGGTTAATAAATGGATCAACGCCGGCACCTTCATGTTGACCTGTAATGCCATGAATTAAAGCTCGACCTCCTGGAACTAAGAACGCTTGAATTTTATTAAAGTACAACCCTAGATTTTCTTTACCAACATGTTCAAACATACCTACCGAGGTGACATAATCAAATTGGCCAGTGACTTCTCGATAGTCCTTTAACTGCACATGCACTTTTTCCTCCAAATGACGTTGCTTGATTTGCGCTTGTGTATAATCATACTGTTCTTGACTTAAAGTAATACCCGTTGCATCTAACCCAAACTCATCCGCGGCCATAAATAATAATGTTCCCCAACCACTCCCAACATCCAATAATCTTTTACCAGGCTGGGTTGCCAGCTTATTTAAAATATGTCTCACTTTATTGAGTTGTGCCTGTTTTAAAGTATCATCGTCATGTTCAAAGTACGCACAAGAGTAGGTCATGGTATCATCTAACCATAGTTTATAAAAATCATTGCCGATATCATAATGACTTTGAATATCTTTTGTACTGCTTTTTTCGGAATGTGATATTTTTGGCAAGTGTTTCAAAAATGAATTATGTGTCAAAAAACTGTCTTTTTGGCGGTAAGCAGAGGCAATTAATTCCTGAATGCTCCCGTCTACTTCAATATCCCCATTCATGTATGCTTCACCTAAAACCAATGTTGGCTGATTAGTTAATAGCTTAATTGGGATTTCTTTATTTAATCGAACTTTAACAGCTGGCATGCCGGTACCATACCGTTCAATTTGCCCATCCCAATAAGTGACTTCAATAGTAATATCGAACGCTTTACTAAATAAGTTTTTATAAATGATTTTGTCTAGCATAACAGTCTCCTATATAATGTTTTGTGTATGAAACATTATATACCTGAATTTGATTTTCTGGAAGATTGATTGTCTTTATTTCACTGAACCTGTATTGAACCGCAAACGGTATTTCTAATAATAGCAATGATTGTCAGTTTTATTTATACTGAAAATTATGCTGTTCATAATATTTATATTGATAATCTTAAACTACTAATGTTAAATTCAGAATGACCTATTTTTTAAATACCAAGAACTAAGGTCTGTTGCCAAACATCGAGATTGTTCAGCATCAATATTTACTGCAGTCATTACATCTAAATTGCTTAAACTAAATGGAGGGATTACAAATGGATTTCATTATCGCAATTGGCGGCCTCGTCACTGGCATTGGCCTCATCATCAATGTCTTTAACACCCGGATCAAGTATGGCTGGTTCACTCACTATCAGAGCAAAAGTCGGCCACTTAATTATGTTAGTTTATTATTAATCATAATAGGGTTAATTATTATTATTGGCAAAGCCTATCTAAACGGACAACTAAATTAACATAAAAACTAAATTGCTGATGCAGTACAGTATTCATTTGTATGTTAGCCTATATAGTAGTAACGTGAAGTCTATATCATTTATAACTAATTCATTTATTCAAACTAAACACTACACTGGGGGATTCAATGATGAAACAGCAACAGAAATTAGCGCGTTTAACAACTGTTAATCAGCTTTTAGAACAGCTAAACACTTCAGTTCCAATTGAAAAAGTTGAAATCAGAAAATTAATTAGCCAAGCCTACGCAACTATCAACCAACCAGATTCAGTTACTAAGCGTTATCAACAAATACCCGACGCAATCAATGAATTAATCGGTCAACTTCAAGTGATGGCTGTCGCTAAAAAATACCATTTCTCATCTGAACAAGATCAGTTAATTGCCAACTTAACAACTTCTACAAATAAAATGTTTGCCCACGGTTGGTATGGCCTAATTGCCATGAGCGGTGTTGGAAAGTAACCCTAGCAATTCATAAAGAGTGTTCCAGCTACGATTTGACCCATTGAAGGCATCCCCAAAAGGAGCATCTTTTTAAAAGATTAGCGGGTCATGATGTCAATTTTTGTTACTGTTTGAACTTAACTGTAGTATAAAAGGCGCTCATTTGCTGAGCGCCTTTTATGTTACTGCTACAACTTTGATTGTTGTTGTATCAACGTTCCTACTTGACTTCCGAAGTATTCACAATTGGCTGAGTACCTGCCCAGAAATAATGGTGACCATCTAGCCTTTTTCTATTACTAGGTTTTACTGCCTTTACAAGGCACCCTAAACAGGCTCTTTTTACAATTTTGGATTGATTGTTTTTCTATTTCAACATGATTTCTTCACCACAAAATAAAAATGAAATACGAGTCAACTTGCATAACTGATAGATGTCGGACCTCACCCGGCAGAAATTTCTCTTTTTTCTTGATTTTCTACTACCCGAGAACTATCCGTCTATGCCCACATCTAAACCGCGTGGATATTTTGAAATTATTCATCGACTTTACACGTCATAACGTGTAAAGTGATTGATGTACTAAAGAGGAGGTGATTAAATTTCCCCGTCATATGAAAAAGAAGCCCATTCATATCAAGTTAGAATTTGCGGTTCACTTGATAATCATAGACTTCAAAATTTCGATTGATTGGTAATTCTTTCACGGAGGGCGCTCGCCCGCCCTCTTTATTACACTTTTATTATAGCAAAGGAGTGAGCAAAATGAAACTCATCAACATCCATCGCAAACATATTAATGTGGAACTTGAACTGAATTTGCGTGACTGGAAAGATGCAATACTTTGGGGATTGTTGGCTGTAATCGTGATTGTTACTATCTATTGGGTGGTGAAATTATAATGGGTGAAAAACTAAGTGAGGCACGCATTAAGGCTAATAAAAAATGGGACGAGAAAAATAAGGAAAGAAAAAAATACATTGTCAAACGTTCTACGGCTAAAGGCTTCATTCGAGACTATGCTACTGATGATGATCTGACAGAATTACTTACGCTTATCTCGGATAGACATAATTTTTTACATAAAAAAATTAAAGATAACAACAAATAGCTACACATTGATTAAATGGAGAAATTAATGGTTCTTGATTAATAGGTTCAAGTGCTGCTATGATCTCATTAATTGTTACCTAGTTAAAGTTGGCCTCTTTGAGAAAACCAACATAACCATCAATTAAAAGAGTCATTAGCAACCTACATACATAAATGGCATGATACCATGTCATTTATACATGTAGGCAGTTATCGTGGCCGAATACAATAAACACCACGTTGGCTTAACTGTTAAGGTTTCAGCGTCTAAAATCAGCGATAGTATATCTCTAACACTCATGATAAGTCACTATCAGAGATGAGATAAGAGTAGCTCTTTAAGGAGGGAGAAATTTGCCATTATTGGGATTGGCAGTGTTAGTTGAGTTTATCTTACTCACATATGTCATTAAGATTCAAAAAAGAATTATGAACTATACCAGATCGGACGAGCTATATTTTTGGGGACTTTTTCTAAGAAAGAACGACTCCCGTCGCAAAATTAGGCAGCTCAAGAAAAAAGTTCTTCAAACGTATCGTAGAAGTTCCCTAAAAAACGAACTACTCTTCTGGTTAGAATTTACAGTTGCTAAATGTTGTTTTTATGGTTCACTTATATGGAGCTTTTACGTAATTGCTTTCGGAAATAGCAGAACCCCATTCTGGCCAGCCATTATAGGCTTTATAATGGCAATTCCACCTGCAATAGCACTTCCCCAACAACTGTATGATTTTTGGAGACAACAACCTATTTGGCATGAGCATCCCATTGAAAAACAAGCTTTTCTACTACCAAACGAACAGGACCACAAAGATTTAGTTAGGTACCATTTGAAATCCTATTCCGCATTGTTCGTAATGGCAATTATAGGATTTCTAGTATAGGAATCTGAGCGTTAAAAAAGACAAGGTGAGAAACTAATTTTGGTTTCTCATCTTGTTCATTTTTCATCTAAATTTTTCTTTAACCTATACTTTATTATTTGTTAAGAAATTTGTAGCAAGCGCTAAAAATGTTGCGGCAACACCCGTAACAGGCGATGAACTAGCAACTACAACTCCGATTGAAATAACTGCGGCCATCACAAACATAGCTCTTACTGTTTTCTCAAGTGATTCTGCAGGATCATAGGTAGGCCAGTTTTCAAAGTCGCTTTTATTGAAAGTAACATTAATTTCAATTGTTATGGTCTCACTTAATGAGCCTTTTTCGACTTGATAGACATAATATTTCAACTTAAAGTTAAACTCACCGTTCTTGATATCACCAATTTCTAACTCAAAATTTTCTTTTTTTCAGTGAAGTTGAAAGCAAAATAAATAGTTTGTCAAAAAAGGCGACAGCATGAAATGTTGAAAACTGAAGAAGCCTCCAAAAATGCGATAGTAATGCCATTCTTTGCCGCTCTAAATTACAATGTCTTTGATCCTATTTAATTCGTTCCTGAATACACAACAGATTTTGGTAGTAAAAAGCGTTGGCAATTTATGGCTTATCAAGGCATGGATACTGGAACCGGTAAGCAAAAACCAGTACACCGGCAAGGATTTAAACCAAGCGAGCAGCCCAAGATGCTGCTAAGCTAATTGAGGCCGAAGCTGTGGCTAACAACCGATTATCGAATAGCAAGGCCAACATGACACTGGGCGAGTATCTGATGTACTGGATCGATAACTTAAAAGTAAATGTAAAGGTGGATACCATTCAAATCCATCGTCGGAATATCAGATTCTACATCAATCCCCGAATTGGTGATTACCAGCTTAAAGATTATTCGTTTAATGTTCATCAGAAATTTATCAATAACCTTTTCATGGAAGAAGGAGCTGGACGTTCTAAACATGGATATGGTTGGAACACAGTCCAGTCCATCAATCAGACGCTCTCAAACGCCCTAGAGAAAGCTGTACGCTTAGATTACATCAAAGTTAACCCTACTCGACATGTAGAATTCAATCGCAAGTATCGTCACGAGGTTAGAAAAATGCGCTATTTCACTAAGGAACAAACCGATAAATTTTTATAGGCCGCTCAGTTGGAACATCTATCATTGTGGTACCCCTTTTTCCTACTCATGTTCGACTGTGGCTTACGAGTTGGAGAAGATCTGGCTCTTAGATGGTCACGAGTAGACTTCAAGCATTGCATAATCAGTATCGACACCATTCGCATTTATAACTCTGAAGTTAAGGTAAATGACATTGGATTAAAAGATATGATGCTAGACACGCCCAAAACGACAAAAAGTATTCGGAAGATTCCTTTAACAGATTGCGCCTATGATGCACTACCGGATCTATTTAAACAAACTCATCCAAATGAAATAATTAAGCTCAATCGGTCTGATATTGACTTGAATGACTTCATCTTTATCAAGCCCACGGGAAAGTTTCACGGTTACCCTCTGGCCATTACTTCTGCACAAGTTGCCATGCCCAGAATCTGTGATCGTGCGGGTATTCCTCGTTTAAACGTTCATGGGTGTCGTCACACTTATGGTGTACGATTACGCGAAGCTGGCGTAGATATTAACGACATTCAAGACTTAATGGGACACGTTGATTCAGAGACCACCAAATTGTACGCGGAAATCACGCCAAAAATTAAGGAAGACGCAGTAAAAAAACTGAATACATTTTTAAACTAAATTTACTGAAATTCATCGTTTTTAACAAAAAGATTGCCAAAACATTACGGCACTCGTTACGGAAAAAAAGGCAAGCCTTAAAAAATAAGGCTCGCCTTGATTGTTATTATCTTATAGATGTTGTTATATCAACGTTCCTACTTAACTTCCGAAGTATTCACAATCGGCTGCGTACCCCGCTCCGAAATAATGGTGACCATCATGTTATTGATCAGTTGCAGTTTCTTATCGTCTGATAGCTGCATCCCCGTATCTTTCTCTAAACGGGCGATCGTGTCTTCCGTGATTGAAACGGCCCCTTCCACGATGACCTTGCGAGCAGATAGAATTGCCGAAGATTGTTGGCGTTGTAACATCGCACTGGCGATTTCAGTCGCGTATGCGAGATGCGTTAAGCGCGTCTCAACGATCTCGACCCCCGCAACATTTAGCCGTTCTTGAAGTTCTTCCATTAACCGGTCAGAAACTTCGGTTGGATTGCTCCGCAGCGTAATCTTCTTGTCGTCATCAAACGTATCATATGGATATTCAGAGGCCACGTGCCGCACCGCTGATTCACTTTGAATCTCAACAAATTGTTCATAATCATCCACTGCAAAGAGTGCCATACTGGTATCAACAACTTTAAACACGATAACGGCCGCAATTTCCACGGGATTTCCCCGGAGGTCATTAACTTTTAAAATGGCACTGTTAAAGTTGCGGACCCGCAGTGAAATGGAAAACTTACTGGTTAACGGAACGGTCATAAACAGCCCTGAATCACGAATTGTCCCGATATACTTACCAAAAAATGTTAACACGCGCGCCTCGTTGGGGCCCACAATTGTTAGCGAACTAGCCCCAAAGGCCGCAATAATAATTAGCAATGCGCCCAAAAAGATACTCGCAAAATGATCGCCAGTCGCACCGGCCCAAACCAGCCAACCGCCAACTAACACAAATGCGATCGCTAACACTAGACCAATATAGCCATTGATATGAAACACTTGTTTTTCTTTCATCAAGACTACCCCCTTTGGCCCTTATTATAGCATAAGCGCCTCACATGCTCGCAAATCTAAGTTCGATGGCAAGTTCCAAAGTCAGTGGTGGCAATCACCTTCGCGGCCCTCCCGGCTCAGCTATTCAAACGTGCCTGAAGTCCATCCCCATCAACGTGACTTAACTCGGCTTGCCACTTTTCCGCTCCCGTCCCGCAAAACACCAGGTCGTCATCACTAGCAATAGTGTGAATGGCCAAGCGACTTGGTAGGGGCGCATAAACGCAGCAGTTAACTCAATTTTGGTTTTGGCCTTAATCGCTGATGCAGCAGTCCTTATTCGCTGATTAGTGTGTTTAACTTGACTGTGAACCTTTTGGGCCACCTGCTGATGAATTTGAGCTTTGATACGCACTGGAGCGGACTGCAATGACCGTGCTTTTAACACTTGCATATAATTGGCAGCAACCAACCGGCGGGCCTTAGCCGCCGTGATTGGCTCGTGGACCGTTTGCGCGGTTTGCTCAGTTGCTAATTGGTGGTCAACCACGCGTAACGTATCACGTTTGGCTTGCTTAGGAATTGATAAAGTAGTGACCGTCGTCGTTGCATACGTTCGTATCTGTGTCTTAGCCGTTGTCAAATTAGCGGCTAAAGCTGACACAAAAATGGCTACGGCCAACGATGTGCCAATTTGCCGAAACACGCCAATCACACTTTGTGACGCTGTCAGTAACTCACCGGTAAAATCACCGGCCGCTAATACCGTAATTGGCCCAATAATCGTGCCGTAGCCCGCACCAACCAGTAACGCCGCCAATGCAAACTGCCAGTACTGACTAGGACTCATCAAGCTAAGTACCCCATAACCCGTAGCTATTGCGAGACTACCACTAAAGATCACGCGCCGCGCACCAAGCTTTGCTAACAAGAAACCACTGATTGGTGAAAAAATAAAAATCATCATTGAAGCGGGCGTAATCATAATCGCCGCCATCAATTCCGTCTTACTTTGAACTTTCGTGAAGAAACTCGGCATCAAGACTAATAGTCCCACCATAAAGACCCCTGATAACACGGTCGCTAACGCCGCACCGTTAAACTGTCGGTCTTTAAATAGGGCTAATGGGACCATCGGCGCTGAGACGTGGGCCTCCATCCAGACAAAGGCAATCAATGTTAGCGCACTAGTGACGCCCAGGCTCAGGACTACGCGACTCGTCCATCCCCAGTCATTACCTTTAACCAGGACCAACGTCAATGCCAATAAGGTCGTCATCACTAAGGCACTCCCACCGAGGTCTAGTTTTACTTGACCATGACTAGGGTGCCGCCATGATAGCCAGGCGATGCAACCACACAACGCGACGGCAACTAAAGGCACGTTAATCAGGAAAATTCCCCGCCACCCCCAAAATTGAGTGACCGCACCACCAATGGTTGGTCCTAACGCTGCGGCTAGCCCTTGCATCACGCCCAAGCTTGCAATGACCCCCGTACGCCTGCTGAGTGCAACACTCTGAATACCAATCGTCATACTAGCCGGGAAGACGATGGCCGCACCAATACTTTGAATCGCTCGGCCAGTAATCAGCAGCCCGACACTGAGACTCAATCCAGAAGTTAGTGAACCAATACCAAAGAGCCCGAGTCCAATCAAGTACATCCGCCCACGTCCCCAGACATCCGCTAACCGACCGAGTGGAATCGCCAGACTAGCAAACAGGACGGTGTAAATATTCAGTGCCCACGACAGGTGCGTCAAATCAGTATTTAGTCCCGTCTGAATTGCTGGCAACGCAATATTCATAACCGTCGTATCAAGCATACATAGAAAAATGCCAATCATCATCATTGCAATTACTTTCGTCGATTTTTTCATCATAATCGCCTCCCGTTAAGTTAATGGGAGTATATCTGGTAAAATGGTCATAAATAAATACTTACGTTACAAAAAAGGAGATGTTGTAACCAATGGACCCACAAACACGAAAACGCCAAAATTTAACTGCGGTTTATGCGGCCTTACTACAGCTTATGTCGCAAAAACCACTCAGTCGTATTTCAATCACAGAACTTTGTCAGCACGCTCAGGTTTCTCGCACCTATTTTTACCGTAATTTCGCCAACTTCGATCAGATTATTTTGGCCTATCAAAAACAGACTATCCTTCAATATCTGCGCCAATTACCGCGACAATCAAAGGTTAAATTGCAGGTATTGATGACTCAATATTTCACTCTCATGCAACAAATGGCAGCGACAAATGCGTTATTGATCAAAAACGAAAAAGCCCAGATTTTTATTCAAAGTTTCGAAGCCGTCTTTGCATTACTCATTAAACAAGACCGTATTATCGGTTCAAGCAATACCGCGCTTCGCCAACCGTACTACACGGCTTATTTTTCTGGTGCGGTCATCAATATGCTCGTTCATTGGCAACAGAATGGGATGGTTGAAACACCGGCCTATCTCGCTCAACAGGTCACTCGGTTCACTCTACGCGATAACGAAAGTAGGTCCTAAATAAAACGGGGTGCCGTTGCCGACATCCCGTTTAGTAGCTTCTTTAATTTACTTATCAACTCAGTCGCGATGGTAACGTTGTTTAACACGCTTCATCGCTTGTTTGCCACCGAACATCCGCTGAATTTTAGCCTGCTCCAACTGGCGTGAATTGAGTCCTTGATAGCTCATTTCACGTTGTAATTTTTGATAGCTTTGTAACCGTTCAGACGTTACCGTGCCCACCTCAACTGCTGCCCGTACCGCACAACCAGGCTCGCTAGTATGGGTACAATCATTAAACTTACACTGTGTCGCCAATGCGGCAATTTCCGCGAAAGTTTGATTTAAATCACCCATGAAGATTTGTAACTCACGCATTCCTGGTGTATCAATGACACAGGCGCCCGTTGGTAGCGGTATTAATTGCCGACTCGTCGTTGTGTGCCGCCCTTTGTCATCATCTGTACGAATCGATTTCGTCGCCAAGATATCCTGGCCCAACAATCGGTTAATCAAAGTCGACTTACCGACACCCGAAGAGCCCACGAAGGCCACCGTTTGACCAGTCGTTAGGTATGGTTGCAATTCATCCAAACCCTGACCCGTTTCGACCGAACAAGTGATCGTTGGTACGCCGACACTGACATCCGCCACAGCCCGTAACTTAGTGGCTAGATCCGTGCAGAGATCCGCCTTGGTTAAGACAATGACCGGAAGTGCACCGCTATCCCACGCAATCGTCAGGTAACGTTCTAACCGCCGCACATTAAAATCCGCGTTCAATGACATGCAGATAAAGATGGTATTAATATTTGTCGCAATGATTTGGCCGTCTTGGCGGTTCACGGCACCGCGCGCCAAGACACTCTGCCGTGGCGCGATTGCTTCAATCTGCGCCTGATTATCAGCGGATGAAGATAGGCACACCCAATCCCCAACCGCCGGAAATGCCGCGGGACTGGCCGCTTCATAAGCCAGTTTTCCCGTAACTTGTGCTGAACGTTCCCCAGCCGTCGTGATGACTTGGTACCAATCACGATGTTGGCCGATAATCCGGCCAAGTATTTGACCGTTTTCCTTAGTCAAGTCGGCTTGAACCGCCGTCGTCAATCCATATTTAATTAAATTAATTGTCAATTTTTATAATCCTTTCGCAAAGTGACTTACCCTAACGCTCTGCGAATTAAAAATGCGCACAGTCTTATCCCAACTGTGCGCAAAAACCGTCCGGCATGTCTATCTGCCAGGCCATTCGTCACATTAGGGTACACGAAACTAAGCGGGTCCAACCCACTTTTTTCGCTCAACAACACCCTAACGAATGCCCGACATAAAACACCCCTCCTATATTTGATAATTACAATTTAACAAGTCTCACCAAAATTGTCAATTTAAATCGATTCACCACGGCAATTCAACGCTAATGTGCGCATTAAAGTCTTGCTGGCGCTTTAGTTTGGCTAACCGGGCGGCCTGCCGCTCTTGATAGCCCTGAGCAACAAACGTGTATTCTGGTTTATCAGCGACTAACAGTGGTAATTCAATATTACGGTCCGTCACCACGAACGTTGAAAAGCAAGTCAATCCCAAAAACCGTTCGCCGGTCTTCAAGTGTTCACCAATGATTTTAGTAAATACCTCGATTGAGCGGTGACCAACGCCCGAAACGTAAGATTCCGCACACATTGAGTCTTGTAACCGAAACGGCAATAAAAAATTGACCTGATCGACTGACACGGTCACCGTCTCAATTCGAGCCACTCGCGATGCGGCAATCGATGAATTATCATCGATAGTCGCCAAGATTTTTCCGCCAAAAACCGTGTCGTGCTCATTCAAATCAGCTGAAAACACACGGTGATTGGTAATTGATAAAGTCTGTGAAATATGAATTGGTTCCATGTCTGCACCCCGTCATCTTTAATTATTTTTATTTATATCACTGCAAACGACCTACAATGTGATTAAAACAGACTAACTAGCTCGGTTGTTGTTCGGACACGTCCTTCCTGCTACGACCACCGAAACCGACTGCTTTTATCCTTATGTCATCGTCGGCTTTGATTCCGATTCAAGACACATCGTTAGAATGTGATCAGCCGCCACAATTAATCTGAAAGTGATTGGCTATACTTCGTCGCAAACGCCCAAAATTTAGCAACCACGGCAGCGTGATTATCTGGACGTTTCATGAAAGCCATCTGACTGCGAATAGTAGGCGTCAGTGGAATTGCTTTAATGTTGTCAAAACCAGTGAGATCAAATGACCGCGCCATGACAACCGAGACACCATCACCCTGATTCAGCATTTCTAAAATGAGATCAATTCGTTGACCATCATAGACCATCTGTGGCGTATGCATTTTTTGAAATGCCGAAAACAACGGGTTATCTTCACCGATGGTATCTTTCAATAATAAAATTGATTCATGTGCCAGCATCGACAGACTAATCTCAGCTTGTTGCGCCAACGGATCGTCTTTCGGAACAAGGACCACAAACTGATCGGTCTCATTCAATAAAACGTCATAATTATTGGGTTGATCCCCGAAAATCCGTGTAAATACAATGTCGACATTCGTATGATCCAGTGCATGCGCTAACTGATCGACACTCGCCTCACTAAATTGTAATTTCACTTCCGGATACCGCTTCGTAAATGCCGTGATAATATGAAAAGCCTGGTATTGTGCTAAAGATGGTAGTCCCTGAACAACCAGCGACTGCGCATTATGAGCGGTATTAGCGGCCAGAACTTGTTGTAACTGACGCTCTTCGCGCAGAATTGCTTGGGCCCGTGGCAATAATTGTTGCCCAATCCGTGTTAACGTGACTTGCCGATGCGCACGTTCAAATAATTGGACCTGCCAATCGCGCTCTAAAGCCATAATGTACTTTGAAATGGTCGACTGTGACAAAAACATGCGTTCAGCACTGCGACTATAGTTCTGGGTCGTGGCAAGGTCAACAAACACTGCCAATTTCCGTGTTTCCATAATTAACCCTCTTCTAACTATTCCCATTTAGAATAGTTTACCACATATTCAGAATTGTTCTTATCCGAAACAAGCTCTAAACTAATAGCTGTTGTTTTTATCAATTAAATATTGAGGAGGGCTTGCGTGCCAATTGGAATTATTACTAACGTGTGTGCAATCTTTTTCGGGGGTATTGTCGGCGCATTGACCGGCAAACGAATGTCACAACGTTTAAAAGATGGGCTGAATATGTCCTTTGGGATCTGTTCCATGTGTATGGGGATTTACGCGATTGCACCACTAAAAAATCTAGCGGCGGTCATCTTTGCCGTTATTATCGGAACAGGTATTGGATTACTTTGTCATTTGGGAACTGCAATCAATCACGGCGCTGCCGCGATGCAACGTTTCATTTCACGGTTTGTCAAAGCACCAGCAACTTTTGAGAAACAGGCTTTTGAACAGACAATGGTCACGGTAATCGTACTATTTTGTGCCAGTGGAACTGGTATTTACGGGACTTTAACTGAAGGGATGAACGGCGACGCCACAATTTTGATTTCCAAATCGATTCTGGACTTCTTTGCTGCGGTAATTTTCGGTGCTAACTTAGGGTTAGTTGTTTCCTTAATTGCTGTTCCCCAACTAATCATCCTGACTGCTTTATTCTTAATCGCTCACCTAGTCTTTCCCTTGACCACTCCTGACATGATTCTAGATTTCAAAGCGGTCGGTGGTATTTTAATGGTTGCCAGCGGCTTTCGCATTATTGCCGTCAAGATGTTTCCGACCGCCGATATGATTCCGATGATGGTCGTTATCATGCCGATTTCATGGTTATGGATGAATTTTGTATTGCCATTATTATAGATAAATTATTGAAGGACAAATTAAAAAGCAGTTCTGAGCCCACAATTATGGCTTGCTCAGAACTGCTTTTAGTCAGCACGTAGAAGGCTTGCAATAGCAGGTCAACCCAGTCGGCCGATAATAAAATCCAGTGGCCATTGTTCACTAAACTTAAAAAAGAACGCACTAAAGTTAATACCAACAACACGCTCCAATCAGCCAACCGACAAGGGACGAGCCAAAAATCCCTCGTGAGTCGCAGGCAATTCTAACGGCGTCAACTGGTATAACTGTGTTTGATAGCACGCTAGTCCACGTTCTAAATCAAGAACCTCAACACGGCTGGGCGCATGGGTCAAACCACAGCCCACTAACTTTAATACCGCTTCTTTAGCCGTCCAAAGTTGCCACCCTAACCGATAACGATCTTGCACCGATAAAGCCTGTAATAGCTGCCATTCCGCCGATGTAAAGGCTCGCCGAATGGCAGTCACATCATATGGACGGACCTGTTCAACATCAATCCCCAGAGGTCCCGGACCAACCGCTACCATCACTAACTGGTGCGTGTGACTAACACTAACACCTAATCGAGGATGACTTGGAAAATAGGGCTGGCCCAATCGATGATAAGCTAATGGTACCGATAACACTTGCTGAATTAATTGGCGACTCACGGTTCGCTGAGTGACCCGTCGCATTTTTTTAGAAACATCGACCGGCATCTGAAGCCACTGCCGTTTAAAGACAACTTGAGTGATTGGCATTAACTTAAGTGGACCCCTTTATCCACGTATACCACGTCCCCGGTCATTCCAGTCGAGAGATCGCTTAATAAAAAGGCAGCCACGTTGCCGATCTCACGCGTTTTTACCGGTTCTCCATCAACTGTCATACTGCGAGATAATTTTAATAATTGCTGATGCTCATGAATACCCGTTACCGCCAACGTTTTGACTGCTCCGGCTGAAATTGCATTCACGCGGACTTGTTGTGGTCCAAGGTCACGTGCCAAGTAACGCACATTTGCTTCCAACGCGGCCTTAGCAACCCCCATCATATTGTAATTTGGTACGGCTCGCTCTGATCCAAAATACGTCAACGTTACGAGACTGGCTCCTGGTTTCAGCATTGGCCGAGCTGCTCGGGCAACTGCAATCAGCGAATACGCACTAATATTTTGTGCCAAATCATATCCAGCTTTCGTGGTATTCACAAAATCACCTTCTAACGTTGCTTTATCCGCATAAGCAATCGCATGGATAATCCCATCGATGGCACCATACTGTTGTTTAATGCTTGCAAATGCCCGATCAACATTGTCATCATCAGCAACATCACAGGCAATTAACGGCACATCTGGCGCAACAAACCGCTGTAAACTTTGCTTCAAACGGTCATTTTGGTAAGTCAAGATAACCTGGGCCCCCTGTGCAATTAATGCCTCGGTACACCCCCAGGCAATACTGCGCTGATTGGCCACACCCATGACCACAATAGTCTTACCCGATAAAATTCCATCCATACTTATCATTCCTCACTTATTTAAAATTGCCGATAACGGGCTTGGCGTTGCGTAACCAGTTCCGTCACCGACTTTGCTGTTAAAGCAGTTAATGTCTCGTCAATGGCCGTTTTCAGCGGTTGACAATCTGCTGCGGTTGCTACTTCAGGAATAATCCGATCAATAATTCCATCTGCCAATAATTCTGTCGGCGTCAAGCGCATTTTTTCCGCAGCTTCAGCAGCACGTTGCGATTCTTTCCATAAAATAGTGGCATAGCCTTCAGGCGATAACACCGAGTAAGTACTATTCGCCAACATCCAGACTTGATCACCACATGCTAAGGCTAATGCACCACCACTGCCACCTTCACCAACAATCAAACTCAAAAATGGTACTCGCAATTGTAATCCTGCTAACAAACAGTCAGCAATTGCTCGTCCTTGTCCCTCATATTCCGCATCGACACCCGGATAGGCACCCGGCGTGTTGATTAAGGTCACGACCGGCTGCCGTAATTGTTCTGCTTGCCGCATTAACCGCAATGCTTTTCGATAACCGCTAGGCGTCGCACAGCCAAAATGCCGAGCTTGATTCTCGGCCAAATTTTGACCCTTCTGAATACCAATAATGGTGACGGGCCGTTGAGCAATTGTTGCTAAGCCGGCGATTACAGCTGGATCATCCGCCCGTTGACGATCACCATGACAATCAAAAAAATCCTCTGTCAAGCCATCAATCAACGTTTGAATGCTAATCTTACTAGCATCCCGGGCTGCTTGAACTTGTTCGTAGGCCGTTACTTTAGACATCCTGATGACCTCCCTGAGTGATTGTTAATAATCGTTGTAGTGTTTTCCGTAAGGCTGGTCGGGGCACAATTTGATCTAACCATCCATTGGCCAATAAGGTTTCCGCCCGTTGGAAATCCGCAGGTGGTGTCTGTTGAATGGTTTGTTCAATGACTCGCCGACCCGCGAATCCAATGAGCGCTCGTGGCTCGCTCAACATAATGTCACCCTGCATCGCAAAACTAGCCGTGACACCACCAGTGGTTGGATCAGTTAAAATTGTAATATACAATAGTCCAGCTTTTCGGTGATTTGCAACCGCCGTGGACACCTTAGCCATTTGCATCAATGCACGAGCGCCTTCTTGCATACGCGCCCCGCCAGAAGCAGTAACCATCACAACGGGAAGTTTTTGGGTCGTACAAGTTTCAAATAATCGCGTAATTTTCTCACCGGTTGCCGCCCCCAAACTCCCCATCATAAATTTAGTTTCCATGACACCTAACCCAAATTGATAAGTCGCTAACGTCCCAATACCAGTCAATACGCTCTCATTCAAGTGTGAGGCTGCTTTGGCACGCTGCAACTTTTTTAAATATGCAGGGTCATCAAAACTGACGGGCGCACTTAGGTCCGCATCCCGCTCTTCAAAACTCGCCGTCAATTGTTGAACACGTTGCCAAGCAGGCAAGCGAAACCCATAATCACAATGGGGACATACCTTGAATTCACCGAGATCTTGGGTATAACAATCTTCATGACAAACTGGACAGCGCGTCAATAACGCGTCTGGAATATTATCCCGTCGAACAGCTAACTGCCGTTCAGTGGGTGCTTGAAACTTGCGCTTGGGCATCACTTAACCATCCTTTCAAAAAGTCTTGTTCGATATAAGCTGTGGTATAGGTACCACGGCCAACAGTCGAATCTGCAACTAATCCTGCTAAGAAGATCCGGTTCGTTTGAACCCCATCGATGGTCAATTCCAATAAACAACGATGCATCTTGCGACTGACCATCTTCCGATTAATACCGTGAACAATGATTTTGGCAATCATCGAGTCGTAAAACGGTGCAATCATGCTACCAGTCACCACACCAGCATCAATCCGGACTCCCAGTGTCCCCATTGGGTAGATCAACCGGGTGATTTTTCCAGGTTGCGGTCGAAAATCGTGGTATGGATCCTCCGCATTCAAGCGACACTCCATGGCAACACCATGAATTTTCACATCCGCTTGTTTAATTTTTAAAGGCATACCAGCTGCAATTTGTACTTGCGCTTTAATCAATTCAATACCCGTTACCATTTCAGTAACCGTATGTTCAACTTGCAACCGCGTATTCATTTCCAAAAAATAAAAATGATGCTGCTGATCCATTAAAAACTCATAGGTACCCGTATTTGTATAACCCAACTTTTTGGTTGCGTCAGCCACTAATTGTCCCAATTCGGTCCGTTCAGCAGTCGTGATGACCGCACATGGACTTTCCTCTAACACTTTTTGATGATTCCGTTGTAGCGAACAATCGCGCTCTGGTAGATAAATAACATGCCCCTGTTGATCGGCTAAGACCTGCACTTCGATATGCTTCGCCGGGGCAATGATTTTTTCTAAGTACAACCGATGATCATCGTATGAAGCTTGAGCTTCCTGCTGAGCGGTTCGAAAAGCCTTCGCTAAATCTTGATCATTACTAACCGCGCGAATCCCCTTACCGCCACCCCCAGCAGCGGCTTTGATCATAACTGGGTAACCTAAGGTATGGGCAGCTTGCATAGCCGCCTCAACATCCTTAAGCACCGATGGACTGCCGGGAATCACGGGTACGCCTAATCGTTGCATGGTCTGCCGGGCATTTTCTTTGTCACCCATCTGGTCAATCACCTCAGGACGCGGTCCAATAAACGTTAACTGACAATCCGCACACATTTTGGCAAATTCCGCATTCTCAGATAAAAAGCCGTAGCCTGGATGAATCGCCTGACACCCGGTCAAATTAGCAGCGCTAATAATTGCTTGCATATTCAAATATGACTGGTTGACGGGACTCGCCCCAATACAGACCGCCTCATCAGCCAGATGTACAAATAAGCTCTCCTGATCAGCCACTGAATAGACAGCGACCGCTTTAATCCCCATCTCATGAAGCGCGCGAATAACTTGGACCGCAATTTCACCACGGTTCGCGACTAAGACTTTTTTAAACAATCGCCATACCTCCTTCAGGCTTGCATTACAAAGGTTAAATCAGCACTAACAACCTCACGACCAGCACAGGTAATCACGCCATGGCCTGTTCCGATTTGACGACGCAACTTAGTTAACGTTACCATCGCTTCTAACCGGTCACCTGGGCGCACATCCGTCTTAAAATCAGCCTGCCGAATTCCGCCAAAAAAGACGTTATTACCATGATGTTCTGGCATCGATAGTAAAGCCACAACTCCCGTTTGAGCCAAAATTTCTAATAATACTGGCCGAATCATCGTTCTTCCGGTCAGTGTCTGACTCTGAAAAAACCATTCATTAATCGTGACTAATTTTTCCGCTGTTGCGCTGACACCTGGTTGGACCGCTACGATACGGTCTAATAATTGCAGCGGAAACCGTTGGGGAATTAAATCCGTAACTTCCATTAAACGGTCGTCTCCTCAATTGCAAACAATGGTTCATCAAATTCAACCATAGTTGCATTCTTAATTAAAACTTCTTTAACGATCCCACTAACTGGGCTAGGGACTTCGTTGATCATTTTCATCGCTTCGATTACACACAAGGTTTCCCCTGACTTGACACGATCACCCACCTGAACAAACGGCGCCTGTTTCGGGTCGGCAGCTAAGTAAGCCACCCCAACTAGGGGCGCCGTGACCATCGTTGTTCCCGATTGAGTCGCCACTTCAGTCGTCGGTTTGACCACTGGTACCGCGGAGTCGGTCACTGCCGGCTGTGAACGCGCTGAATTTGTCTCAGCAGTTTCAGCTTGTTTATTCAAATGCAGTTCAAAGGTTGTCGTCTTGACGTCCATGACTTGAGCGCTGGATTGATTAAACTGATTGATCAGGGCGGTCATCGCTTCCGTATCCGTCATACTCATACATTCACCCACTTCTTAAAGGCAACCACGGCATTATGGCCCCCAAAACCAAATGAATTACTCAAAGCATAGGTTGCGGCTTGATGTTGAGTTGCTGGCGTTACTAAATTGACTGGACACTCAGGATCTTGGTCCGTACAACCAATATTCGCAGGTAACTGACCCGCTTGCAGAGCACCAATCGTTGCAACAGCTTCAATTGCACCCGCAGCGCCTAATAAGTGCCCCGTCATTCCTTTAGTACTGCTGACTTGTACATCTTGACCAAACAACGCGCTAATTGCTTGAGCTTCGGCACTATCATTCGCATGTGTGGCTGTTCCATGAGCATTGATGTAATCCACATCACGCGGTTGAATGCCGGCTTCCGCAACGGCTTGTTGCATTGCACGTTTGGCACCAGCACCATCCGGTCGGGGGGCTGTCATATGATAAGCATCGCTAGTCGTTCCGTAACCCACGACTTCACCAAGAATCTGGGCGCCTCGGGCTTGGGCATGGGCCAACGTTTCTAAAACTAACGTCGCACCCCCTTCACCCATCACAAACCCATTGCGTTGACGATCAAACGGTAACGAAGCCAACGTTGGGTCAGTGGCTTTCGACAACGCAGTCAGGGACGCAAACCCTGCAATACCGATTTCGTTGACGGAAGCTTCTGAACCACCCGTGATGATCACATCTGCCTTTCCTTGACGCAAATATTCAAACGCATCGCCGATGGCATTCGTCGCCGACGCACACGCGGTCACAATCGCTTGACTGGTATTCTGTGCGTTAAATTGCATCGCGATATTACCAACAACCATGTTAATGATTGAATTAGGGACGAATAACGGTGAAACTCGTTTGGGACTCTTGTCGTGCATCTTGATCACTTGCGCTTCAATCGTCGTTAAACCACCGATACCCGAACCATAAATAACGCCTAATCGTTCTGGGTCAATATTTGCTTCATTTAGTCCGGCTTGCGCCATCGCTTCACTTGCACTGTATAGACCATAAACGGAAAATAAATCCAATCTTTTCGCTAATTTCTTTTCAATTCGTTCTTCTGGCTGAAAATCCTTAACCTCACCGGCAACTGTAATCCCAGTGGGCGTCGCGTCAAACTTCGTGATGGGCTTAATCCCAACTTGTCCCGCGAATAACCCCGTTAAAAATTCATCAACACTATTACCGAGGGGCGTCACCGCACCCATTCCAGTCACAACTACTCGTTCTGTCATTGGATAACCTCCCATATCTTATATCGTCATGCCACCGTCAACTGTTAGCACTTGTCCCGTTAAGTACGGTTGGTGCAATAAAAAGTCAATTGCTTGGGCAATTTCGTCGGGCGTCCCAAAGCGTTTGAGTGGAATATCACTTAAGGCAGCCGCCGTTACACGGTCATTCAATTGTGCCGTCATGGCCGTCGTAATCATTCCTGGGGCCACCGCATTACACCGCACTTGGCGCCGAGCCGCTTCCTTTGCCGTCGTTTTAGTTAAACCAATAATTCCAGCCTTACTAGCCGCATAGTTCGCCTGGCCGATATTGCCATGTAACCCGACCACACTAGCAACATTAACGATGGCGCCTTGTCGCTGTCGCTGCATGACTTTTAAAGCGTATTTGGTCATATTAAATGTGCCCAATAAATTTGTTTGAATCACACTCATGAAATCTTCCGCGTGTAGCCGCGTTAATAACTGATCATGGGTCACACCAGCGTTATTCACGAGTCCATCTAAGCGACCAAAATTTGTCATCACGGTCTCAATTAAATCAGCCGCCGTTTGATCATCGCTCACATCACCAACTAATTGCGTCAACCGTGGATATTCAGCCGTTAATGCTTGCCAATCGGCCGCTTCAATTTCATGATGAACGTTTAAAATAACGCTGGCCCCCTGAGCTGCCAGCCGTTTGACTGTTGCCAAACCAATACCCTTAGCAGCTCCAGTGACTAAAATCACTTCATCCACGCTCACGTACCTCCTCAGTATCCTGACAATAATTCTGCCAATCTGTCACATCTTCAATTGACCAAACCCTTACCCCCGGCAATGTTTGTTTGGCAAAAGTTGCTAAACTATGCCCCGGTCCAACTTGAATAATCTCATCGACCTCATATGTCGCAATTCGTTGTAAGCAGGCCGCAAAGTGCGTTGGCGATACTAACTGTTTTACCAACGTTTCCTTGACAGTTGCCTGGCTAAAGGGGGTCACGGTCGTATTACTGATGACCGGAATTTGGGGTGCTGCAATATTAACAAATCGTAATCGTTGCGCCAACGCCTCACTCGCTGCTGCCATTAACGGCGTGTGTGAAGCCACCGCAACGTCTAATGGGACCACCCGTTTAACGCCGTGTGTTTTTAAATAGGTTCGCGCAGCTTGAATACCAGCTGCATCGCCACCAATAACAATTTGATCAGCTAGATTGTAATTAGCGGGATACGCAACCCCCACTGCTTGGGCACTTTGACAAGCGGCTGCAACCAGTGCCGGCGTTACCTTCAACGCCGCGACCATCTCCCCGGGATGCTGTAATCCCGCTCGTTGCATATATCTAGCCCGATCGGCAACTAACTTCAAGCCATCAGCAAATGGCAGGACGCCAGCTGCAATCAATGCGGCATACTCGCCAAGGCTCAATCCTGCTAACACGGTCGGACACTCATTAAGCAACGCTGTTAAAGCACGATATAACCCCATATTCATCGCTGTAATTGCAACCGGCATCCGTTGAGCATCATCGATCCAATCAGCAGTTACCCGCAGATCCCAGTCCAACACTTGATTAGCTTCGTCAATCGTGGCTTGGTACGCTGGTAACGTTTGATAAAGATCGGCCCCCATATCGGCAAACTGTTGTCCTTGACCACTGAATAAGATTGCCGTTTTCATAACTTAGTCCTCGCTATTTTCCTGATGAGTCGCCACATAATCAACTAAATCACCAACCGTGGCTAAAGCGTCATCCGTTTCGATTTCGATATCATATTCGTCTTCGATCTTATCGATCACTTCAAAAACGTCCAGACTATCAAGTGCTAAGTCTTCGGTAAAGTTCGTTGTCATCGTAATCTTGTCAGCATCCACGTCTAATTGTTCCACGATCATCTTTTTAATTTGGTCAAAAATTTCAGTTTTAGTCATTGTTGATTCCTCCAGAATTTTTAAATTAATTTTAAATGCTTGATTTCAGTTATCAATTAATACTCAATTACGACACTACCGACGGATAACCCGCCGCCAAAACCGGTAAACACCAGCTTGTCACCACGTTGAACTTGCTTTTGGGCAACCATTTCGGCAAATAGAATCGGTTCACTGGCTGCCGCAGTATTGCCATACTGTGCAATGTTCATCGGTAATTGTTCCGTAGCTAAGTTTAATTTTTGACCAACGCTCTTAACAATACGTGCGTTGGCCTGATGAAGCACAAATGCTTTAATATCACTCGACTCGAGCCGTGCCTGCATCAACGCCTGCTCAATTGAGTGCGGCACTTGCTTAGTGGCAAAGTCATAAACCCGCCGACCATTCATCTGAAAGGCCCAGCGGTTAGAATCTGCACCATCAGTCCGTGTCGACCACGGATTCACCTGAGGTTGCTGTCCCGCCGTTAAATAATGCCCGTCAGCGCCAAACGTCGCGTAATGACCGCCCAGCCAGTGCCCAGTGGTCGTATTAGGCTTAGCAGTAATCAATAGACCACCCGCACCATCACCAAATAAAACGGCAGTGCTACGATCATGCCAGTCTACTAACCGACTCAAGGTCTCGCTACCGATTAACAAAGCGGTCTGGCCCGGTTGTAAGTATTGGTGAACCAACTGCATCCCATAAACAAAGCCCGCACAGGCAACATTGATGTCAAAGGCAATTGCTTTTTCAGCCCCAATTGCTGCCTGTACTTGAGGAGCCGTCGCCGGTGTCAAATAATCCGGTGACATGGTTGCCACGATGATCAAATCAATCGCCGTCGCCGCTAGCCGACTTTGCTGCAACAACTGCTGGGCAACTGAAACAGCTAAACTCGTCGTTGTCTCATCGGTCGCGACGTGGCGAGAACGAATTCCCGTTCGCTGCTTGATCCAATCATCAGAAGTCGCCATCAGTTGCGTTAGTTCTTGATTCGTGACTTTGGTCGTCGGCAGTGCCTTAGCACTCGCTAAAATCGAAAAATTAGTTGTCATGGTTGGTTACAATTCGGCAATGCTTTTAAAAAACTTTCCCAAACGACAATCGCCGAATTGCCATTACCACCTTTCTATTTTGAATCAGTTGCACCAACGATAAAGGTTAAATCAGTTGTGCAGGCTGCCTTGTCACCGACCATCGCCTGACAACTCACCGTTCCCATGTTGGACCGTTGCTTGACCATTTGGACATGCAACTTCAAGACATCACCGGGACGGACAATTTTGCGGAACTTGGCATCCTTAATGGCGCCAAGATAAGCCGTCTTACCAGCAAACTTTTCAGATTTCAAAATCAGAATCGACGCGGCTTGCGCCAAAGCTTCAATAATCAACACGCCCGGCATGACCGGGTTACCGGGAAAGTGCCCTTGGAAAAATGACTCATTAATCGTGACATTTTTCGTCACCACGATCGATTCACCCGGATTTAATTCATCCACCCGGTCCATGAATAAAATTGGGTACCGGTTGGGGATTAATTGCATAATTTCACTTGCTTCTAACACACTCATAGTTAGTCGCTCCTTTCACGGCGTTTGGGAATGGCATTAAGTTAATCGTCCGGCCAAATCTTGTCAATTGATTTCAGCAGATTAATTTACAGTATGTTACATTTTTTAGTAGCCAAATCCCGGTAAGCTGGGCTCTAATCGAGCTTTATTTTTTTGCGAAAATTTCTTGACGAGCCATTTTTTGCGGTCATAATCCGTCAACGAACTGGCACAGTTTAGCAATTTGACTATAAAGTTTATAATCAAATTGCTAACAAGTTTTGACTTCAGCAAGCAATGATACAATCTGTTCAACTGTCACTAGCTTAGATGCACGCAAAAAAAATTGCATCTAAGAACTAGCATTCTTAAACACAATTGTTGTGACGATCTATTAATTTAAAGGATTACTCATCAGTCTAAAGCCATCACATCCATAAGATTTTAACGCCCATAACTTTTAACCTAAACGGCAACGCTTGTTAATTTTTGAACATCCCCAGAGATTGTTGGCGGTAAACGGATGGACTCTGATGAAACCATTTTTTAAAAGCTCTCGAAAAAGACTCTGGGTCTGAATACCCTAACAAATAGCTGATTTCAATCAAGTTTAGCGATTGATCTTTCATCAAGGGTACCACTAGGGTTCGACGCGCAATTTGGACTTCATCATTAAATGTGGTGCTTAAAGTACTAAGATGACGCTGCAAGGTTCGTTTACTGAGATTCAAACTTGTTGCAATCTCGTCAATTGAGAAGGAACCACTAGGAATTTTCTTCAACAATAGTGCTTGAACAGTCGCGAGCAATGATTGGTTGTGTTCAATAGCCAGTTTTTGTTGGTCTAACCCTGGTTGCAAAAATGCCCACATTGAATTATTGGCCGAAATAAACGCCCGCTGTAAGTCCGTGACTTGAAACTGAATGCAATTATCAGCCAATTGTTGAGGTCGAATGCCCATCACGGCATCAATCTGATCACCATACGGATACTTACTACCAACTGAAATTGGCTTGATGAGTTTTCCCGTACCTACTCGTAACAAGCTGATTAACAACAATTGTTCCGTCATAATCGTGAAACGCGGCAACTCGACGCCAAGACTATTTCCCAAAATATGAATATTGACAATATCTGGCTTGGTCACTATCTCTAAATGAACCGGACCTGCCAATGATTTATAGGTTGCCATGCGTGCAATCGCTTGTTCACCATTTTTAGCAGCTAATGCTGCAAAAAAGGACGGCATAAACGTATTAATGTTAGTAATATTCCCTAAACTAAGAATCATTTCATCCGTCAATTGGTTGTCGAATTCGTTCATTAACTGCCAATACTCCACATCAGAAAGCATTAATTGTTCTTGCCAAACCACTTTATTAATACCGGCAGCTTCAAGCAGGCTATTTAAATCAACGCCAAGGCTTGCCATAAAACACTGAAACTGTTCAGAAACCATAATCTTCACACTAATCACTCCTACTAACTGGCATGCATCATGATAAAATCAAAAACACGAGTCGGTAAAATCGCCTTAGCAAGTACCAGCGGTTTAGCCCCAAATCCAATTAAATAACGCACCCGTGGTCGTTTCTGATTGACCGCCTTCGAAATAGCTTTAGAAATAATTTTTGGATCAGACATCATTCGCGACGAGTATTGTCGGCGCATACCCGCGGCAGCCTTGGTCGCTTGTGTTTGATATGCACTGTGACGTGCTGAGGCTTCTAAATGATCCGCAGCAATGAATCCCCAGTTGGTTTTAATCCCACCAGGTTCAATAATTGCAACTTTAATGCCAAAGTCTTTAGTCTCCATTCGTAATGCGTCACTAAACGCTTCGACAGCGTACTTGGTTGCGTGATACCATGCGCCCATATAACTCACCAACCGTCCACCCATGGAAGAGGTATTGATAATGCGTCCTTCACGTTGCGCGCGCATATACGGTAAAACTAATTGTGTCAGCCGAGCCATCCCAAATAAATTAACCTCGAACTGTTGCCTGGCTTCATCAATGGAAACATCCTCCACAGCGCCATATGAGCCATACCCCGCATTGTTGATCAAAACATCAATGCGTCCTTCACTGGCAATTAAAGTTGCTACGGCCTGACTAAGCGACTGCTCATTGGTTATATCTAGTGACAAGGGCTTAACGCCGTATGGGGCTAGTGCTTCAAGTTTATTCAACCGCCGCGCCGCACCGTAAACAACGTGACCTTGCTGTGCTAAGTCTTTCGCTGTCTGAAACCCAATACCGCTGCTTGCACCCGTAATTAAAATAACTGCCATCTCAATGACCTCCTATGTTTTTCAATAACAATAGTTTACATAGAAAATCGCAACGGCTTAATGATTTATCACGTCATCATCATAACATAATATGCCATTTTTTGGCGCAGGCCATTAACAGCTGATATTAATCAACTCAAACAACTGCAAAATCACACTCATTACGCCTGGCGCTGTTGATTAAGCCATGATGGTCTAAGTATTTAAAATAGCTACACCACCCAAAATTCGCTTGAAATTAATTTCAGGCGAATTCATAAACATCCTGCTGCCAATTTCTCATCCTAATCACCATCCGCCAATGCCCCCGCTAACTAGCCGGCCCTGCACTTCCGATTGCAATATAACCCACAACAGGACGCTGAAACCCACCATGACACCTAAACACTGCCCTTCAAAGCCTGTTAGCGTCGGCAGTTGCAAGAGTCCGAGCTTGCGCCGTTTTTGACGGGCTAACTTAATCATGACTTCACCCGTGACCACAACTAATAGTGGTAACATCACTAGCCAGCAACGGCTGCCGAATGAATCAGCCAAGCCGGCACTATTAAAATGTGTAACAACTGTTTGCGGTGCCAAACCAATCATAATGACACACATCAAAACGGCACCAGCCACAATTGTTCGCACGATCCAAGTAAAGACTCGCATTACGCTCACCTCATTTTTGACCCAGTATAGCAAGCGGGCGACAGCACGGACAGCAAAATGCGTTCTTTTAAACGGTTAATTATCGAAGCCAACTACAATCGTGCGACCAGCTAGCTTTAATGACACGGTTCAACTGGTTGCATGTCTTTTTTCTAATACCAACGCAAAGACTAGTCTAAATCAACTAAGCTTGATTGATTTTTACCATTAAATTATCGCCATCGAAAAAGTCGTTTCAGCACGATGAATCAGTACTGAAACGACTTTTAATCGATTGCTTTTAAGCGACTAGTTACCTAGTCGAGATTAATCAATGGTAATCATAGCCTTAATTGTCTTTCGATTTTGCATGTCTTGATAAGCCTGATTAATGTCGGCTAATGGATACGTTTGCGTAAATACCCGGCCCGGATTAATATTACCGTCCAAAACTGCTTTGAGTAAGAACTGTTTGTCATAAGTCGTAACGGAGGCGGAACCACCAGCAACCACAATATTTTGAGCAAAGGTTGACCCAAGTGGCCGGTTATTATAATGTGGTACACCCACATAGCCTACGCGACCCCCATTATGCAAAACACCTAAAGCTTGGTCAATGGCCGCTTCGGTGCCGACACATTCCAACGCCGCATCCGCGCCGCCACCAAGGATTTCACGTACCTTCGCAATGCCTTCGTCACCACGTTCAGCGACAACCGCGGTCGCGCCAGATGCCAGTGCCATTTGCTGCCGATCTTCGTGGCGACTCATCAAGACGATTTGCGCGGCACCCCGCAACTTAGCTGCAATCACAGCACATTGCCCAACGGCACCGTCACCAATAACCACGACTTTATCGCCCTTTTGAACGTTTGCACACCGTGCCGCATGATAACCAGTCGGCATCACGTCTGCCAGCGTCAACAATGACTTGAGCATCCCTTCCGTATAGTCACTAGGTTGACCAGGAATCTTAACTAACGCCCAATTACCATAAGTGAAGCGAATGTATTCTGCTTGAAAGCCATTAGACCAATTTGTGTGGCCCAGATGCCGATCACAAGTACCATCGAAACCAGCCAAACAAGCCGCGCACTCACCACAGCCATGGGTAAATGGGGTGATGACAAAGTCGCCTGGCTTGACCGTCGTAATGGCCGAGCCAATTGCCTCAACGATTCCGATAGCTTCATGTCCTTCGTTGATCGAATGGGCAGCCTTGTCATCACCATGCGCATATGACCACAAATCGGAACCACAAACACAAGTCCGCACGATACGCACAATGACATCATCATCAGATTGTAATGTTGGTTTGTCAACTTCCTGAACAGATACTAGTCCAGCTTTTTCGAAAATTGTTGATTTCATCCTAATCACCTTTGGCCGCCTCAACCAAAATTCAATCAGCGGTCGTTCCCTTCATCATTAAAATAATAATATTAAAACTAATACACATATATTATAACAATAATCTGCACGCACCAGTTACTGATTGCACCAAGTCGGGTATCAACAAATACTTTAGTTACTCAGATAATTGTGACCAAACTCGCTTGTTACTTATCATTCAGAAGCTTTCCATAAAAAATGCGCCCGACCATGTTAGTTTCCTAGCAAGGTCGGGCGTCTTCCCTTTGTCGATTGACCACTTTCAATTCAAGCTCGAACCCACTTTAATAGTGCCGTAGCTGCCAATTCATGGAAGCGAGCGCCATAGGTTAGGCCTGCGTCATCACAGCGGTAATTTGATTGATGTAAGGTCCCATTGCCGCCTGAACCTAAGAATCCATAGAATCCTGGAATACATTCTTGATATAACGCAAAATCATCGTCGGCATTGCATAGCTGGGCAGGCACAATATCAAAATCATCTTTCAGAACACGTGATAGTACAGCGGTAAGTGCCGCGTTATTGTTGACACAGCTTGGTCCTCGGTCCCAATCAATTGTAGCGGTTTGCTGATTCATCTTGGCAGTTGCACGCACAATATCGTAAAAACGTACTTTAGCTAGATCCCGGTTAGCCGTGTTGAAGGTCCGAATCGTGCCTCGTAAATTCGCCGTATTTGGAATCACGTTAAAAGTCGTTCCCGCTTGGACGGCAGCAATCGTTAGCACCAGTGCTGCGTCTGGCGCAATATTTCGGCTACGAATGGTCTGTAAATTACTGATCAATTCACCAAGCGTCACGATGGGATCATGACTTGCTTCGGGCATCGCTGCATGGGCGCCCTGGCCCAAAATTGTGACGTCAAAATTATCATTACTAGCCATGAGTGGTCCAGACTTCATCGCTAAAGTGCCGACTGGTAAATTCGGCATATTATGGAATCCCGCAATCGCACGAACACCTGCTAGAACACCATTATCAATCATCATTTTGGCACCGCGGTGTCCTTCCTCCGCAGGCTGAAAGATCAGTCGCACCGTACCATTGAGATCTACCTCATGCACTTTCAATAATCGCGCTCCCCCTAATAAGGCGGCCGTGTGAAAATCATGCCCACAAGCATGCATCCGACCAGGAATCGTTGATCTAAAGGATAACTCATTGTCTTCTTGGATTGGGAGTGCATCAATATCCGCGCGCAACGCGATGATTGGCGCACCATGCCCAATCTCGGCCACCACCCCAGTTTCTCCCGGATAGTCTACCAACCGAATGTTCAACTCAGTCAATGTTTGCTTAATTAAAGCGGTCGTCGCGACTTCCTGCAGTGCTAACTCTGGGTGTGCGTGTAATTGATGGCGCAAGGTTGTCATCCAAGCTGCTAAAGTTGTTGTCATCATCTGAAAAGCCCCCTATAAAATTTTCAAGAAGATCGACGCAATAATCACTGACGCCACTGAGACGGTTGCAAAACCGCCCACTAACATTTTAGGTAACATCTGGTCTAGTAAATATTGCTTTTCCTCCGCAGTCGATCCCATAATTTCGGTCACTTCATGGGTGACGATATAGTCCGCGGGGAAACCAAATAAGGCAGTCAATGCACTTGCAAAAGCCATTTCGCGGCTAAATCCCAACGGTCGCGCCAATAAGCTAGATGCAATCCACATCCCTAAAACACCAAGAACGATCAACGTTACAATCGGGATCAAAATACCACTTAACATGCTGATTTTAACAATGTTTAGATTGGCAAAAATATAAGCTAGCAGACCATACATCAGCCAGTGAAAGACGCCCGCTTTCTCCAACACCGCATCTTCTAAAAAGCCCAACTGATGCGCGATAACACCAAACACTAAACAAATGATGTACTGATTAACCGTGCCATGGGCTAACTGGGCAGTCCATTCAGCCAACCCAGTCACAGCAGCGACTTTAAATAACATAAAAGCTGAAGTATCATAAGCGGCCGGTAGTTGCCAATGCCGTAATTGAGGTTGAACTGATTTCACCTTCGCTGGTACGGTTGGTAGCGGGCACACTGGTAATTGCGCCGTTGTTTGAACTGTCGCACTGGTGGCAGAATCAGCGGTCGCGACCGTGACGTCTACATGTCGGACTTGCAATAGTCGGCGACTCTCCCGTTTTAGCATCCACGCGGTTAGCGGATAACCGAGCATGCTGTGCATGACAAACATTGCCACCGGAAACGCCACAAGTGCGGTAATATGTTGGGCCTTGAGTCCAGCTGTCATCAGAAAGGCAGCCACTAACCCACCCGTCAACGGGGGCACACTGGCAACGATCGTGTGCCAATCAAATAAAAGACGGCCAATTCCCATCGTGAGCACCACTGTCCCAACCACGCCACTCAGGGCAATCACAACTGCGCGCCACTGTTTTAACAACAATTTCAGATCCATCAACGTCCCCATATGAACCAATAAAACGGCTTGGGTAATTTGAATAAAGGCAGTGCCAAATGAAGCAGCAGGGACAATGTTTTTGGGAACAATTGTCCAAAAACCCACTAGAAATAAGAGTGCCGTAATAAATACGGATGGAACATAGGCCCGACTGCGCGTGGAAACCCACTCGCCAAGCATCATAAAACCCATGACAACCATTAGAGAAAGAATTGCTACCATTACCATCACTTCCATTAGCTTAATTTACGATCGGCTTTTTCTAATCGTATTATCATAATCTAACAGAAAGCCAATCGTAAAACGAGCCGTTCAATCAGATTTCGTTTAAATCTAATCTCATTCGCAACGACACAAACGATTCTAAAGTATCGCACCTAGTTCCGATAAGATTCCAAATACTAGATTGACTGAACTAACTAAGCAAATTTCAATCAAAATTTAAATCCATGGGACAATGGACTGGGCGTTCATAAATAAATTGACGCCCCAATCGACCATCTATGCGGCGATGCGTATCAGTGAAACCATGGGTCAGGTATAAATGTTGCGCCACATGATTGGCATGATTGACCGCTAATAATATTGTTTGAATCATCGGATAATGACTGGCAAGATAACGTGGTAATTCGGCAAGCGCGTCAGACGCAACCCGCTGATGCTTAAAGCGATCATCAACAGATAAAGCTCGCAACAAAATCGTATTCACTTCCGTTTCACCGTAACTGAGCGGTCCTTGACCAACATGCAAACAGAAAAAGCCCACTAATTGGTTGCCATTCATAATCATAACGGCCGTTCGTTCTAAATCAGATTTGCAAGCACGAATAACTTGTTGTGGCGTCGCCGTGTACATCACATTAACCAGTTGATACTGTTGTATTTGCTTCAGTGCTCCCCGTGTCGTCGAATAACGTACTAATTGAATCATGACCATCACACTTCCATTTGACCGATTTAGCACTTAGTGTAACAGTCCGTGGTCATGACTGGGAATTTTAATAATTCAATTGTTGAATTGACTAACTGGCGCTCGATTCAGCCTGCACTACTAATCCACCACAAAAACGGCATCGGAAAAACTGCCCGATGCCGTTTGGTGATATTCGATTAAACCAGTTAATTTCAAATACGATTCAAGTACTTCATGGGCGCAATAAAATCTTGCCAGCAACTTGCCCGGTCTCAAGGGCCCGGTGCGCAGCGGCTCCTTCTGCTAATGAATAGACTGTCGCTGGTCGTATCGTCACGCGATGCGTGAGCACATCATCAAACAATTGATTGGCACGGCACTGACGAGCAGCCGCGCTGTCCAAATAATCCCATAAATCACCAGTCATCAAACTCTTGGATTCGGACATTAGCTTGACTGGATCAATTACTGGTGGATTGCCAGCTGCCATGCCATAAAAAATGACCCGCCCACGGTGCTTGGTAGTCGCCAGACTAACTGGTAGTGTCTTACCGACCCCATCAAATACCGTATCAAAAAAATTATGATGGGTCGTGTCCCAAGGATCATGGCGCATAAAAACGGTGGTTGCGCCAGCTTGATAGGCCAATTCAGCTTTCGCCGGTGTTGACGCCACACCATAAACAGCCACCTCATTGGCCACGAGCAGTTGCGTTAATAGCTGCCCAACACCACCGCTGATGCCATGAATCAAGACTCGATCGTGCGGTTGGTTTTGTGCCAAGTCATGGACTAAGAACTCCGCAGTCATGCCCTGCAATCCAATGCTAGCGACCTGCTGATCATTGATTGCCCGTGGTACTTTAATCGCCTGATCAGCTGGAACCGCGACAAGGCTAGCGTTGGCAAACGGCACGTCAACGAATAACACCCGATCACCGCGTTTAAAATTCGCCACTTGCTTACCAACTGCCACAACCGTTCCCACGCCTTCATAACCATCAATGTACGGTTGATGCTTTTCCAAATGATAGGTACCACGACGACGATAAATGTCGGCAAAGTTGAGCCCGATATACGTTGTTTTAACCAATACAGTATTTGCAGTAACGATTGGGTCCGCCACCTCACCGTACTGTAGGACCGACGCATCGCCAAAATCATTAAAAAATAATGCTTTCAACTAATCACCCGTCTTTTCTAACAAATCGTCAATACGGCCCGATGCTGTTACCAACGTCAAGAAACGGTGGTTCCAAATCCGATCTTGATAAAAATCAATCGTTTGTTGCGCACTCATCATGGAATTGGCCGTCGTTGTCGTCAGCCCCCGAACCATTTCGAGGTGGTAGCCTAACCCATGAGCCATTTTAACCGTCGTATCCACACAAAACTCGACTTGCGCACCACAGATTTCAAGTGTTTGACATCCAATCACCGTCAATTGGGCTTGTAAATCCGTGTGATAAAAAGCGTTGGCGTGCGTTTTCTGGACCACAATATCGGTTGCTTCAATTGGCAACTCTGGTATCATCTGCCAATCGGCAGAACCAGTGACTAAGTCAGCATCGTGATGTTGCACAAACACGATTGGCTTATTTTGAGCCCGATAACTCGTAATGCGTTGTTGAATACCCGCAATCACGGTTGCCAAATTGGTAACCGGTTGGGACCCGCGACAGACACCAACTTGCATATCAATAATAATCAGTACATCCGCCATGTTGACCCCTCCGTAAATTAATTTAACTGGCTTGGTTAGCGTCAACTATTATTAACGACGCCCACAAAGCAGTAAGCTGTTTTTAGACTAGCACATTATCCGAGCGTTTCCCAGCATTTAATCGAAGTAGCCCGGCACAACAACATCGTAACAAATAAGATCAGTCAACTGTATCAGCCGTGCGACCATCCAATGCGCGCCGCATCCGTCGCGTATAGTCCCTTAAGACTGCTGTCGCTGGTTGGTGCGTCGCAATCAAATGCACGACTGCACTACCAACGATGACCCCGTCCGCAATTTGTGCCATGGCCTGGGCCTGAGCTGGCTCATGGATACCAAAACCAATTGCGACAGGTAACGTAGTCGCATGGCGAATCTTCGCCACCAGTGTTGCTAAATCAGTCGTGATGTGTCGCCGGGTCCCCGTGACACCTAGTGATGATACGACATAAATGAAGCCCCGCGCCTGCTGGGCAATCGCTGCGATGCGTGCATCATCACTCGTTGGCGCAATCAATGGAATCAAAGCAATACCATAGTGGTCTAAGGTTGGTCGAAGTTCACCAGAGGCTTCTAGTGGCATGTCGGGAATAATCAAGCCTGCGACATTCAAACTTTGACACTGCTGGGCAAAGGCAGCATAACCAAACTGATAAACAATGTTCGCATAGGTTAAAAACACGAGTGGAATAGTTGTCTTCTCTCGAATTGCCACCACCAATTCAAAAACGCGTTGGGGTGTGATGTGTTGGTCAAACGCACGGAGATCAGCGGCCTGAATTTCGGGACCATCAGCCACAGGGTCTGAGAACGGAATGCCAATCTCAACGAGATCACAACCCGCTTCTGCTAACGCAACAACTTGGTCAACTGTCGCTTCAAAATTAGGATCACCGGCCACTACAAAAGCAATAAACGCCTTATGATTTTTAAAAATTGTTGTTAAATCAGTCATCAATTGTCACCCCTCGATACTTTGCAATTGCCGCCACATCTTTATCTCCACGACCGGATAACGTACAAATAATAGTTTGGTCACGTCGCATCGTTGGTGCTAATTGTTGTACGTAGGCGACTGCATGGGCACTCTCAATCGCACAGATCACCCCTTCGACCTTAGCAATCAGTTCAAATGCTTGTACTGCTTGGTCATCGGTGATCCCCACATATTGCGCCCGGCCACTCGCAGCCAGGTAGGCATGTTCCGGTCCGACGCCCGGGTAATCCAGCCCAGCCGAGATTGAATAGACCGGGGCAATTTGTCCGGCTTTATCTTGTAAAAAGAGTGACTTCATGCCATGGAAGATACCAGTCCGACCACGTTCAATCGTCGCAGCCGTCAACGGCGTTTGAACACCCTTACCCGCTGCCTCACAGCCAATCAGCTCAACTGACGTATCATCAAGAAAAGCCGCAAAACTTCCAATGGCGTTACTGCCGCCCCCAACACAAGCCACGACGGCATCCGGCAAATGACCTGTTTGGTCCAGGATCTGCTGTCGGGCTTCTACACTGATGACACTTTGAAATTCATGTACCATCATTGGAAATGGGTGTGGTCCCGTTGCAGAGCCCATGATATAAGCTGTATCATCACAGCGCCGCGTCCACTCTTGTAAGGCCGCATTGATCGCATCCTTTAGCACCATTGAACCAGTCGTGACCGGGTGGACCTTGGCCCCTAATAGTTGCATCCGGTAAACATTCAATGCTTGACGATCCGTGTCTTTCTTACCCATAAAGACGTCGCATTCCATCCCGAACAAAGCAGCAATAGTTGCAGTTGCGACCCCGTGCTGTCCAGCCCCAGTTTCAGCAATCAATCGCTTTTTGCCCATCTTCTTTGCCAACAGTGCCTGCCCCAAGACATTGTTAATCTTGTGCGCACCCGTATGGTTCAAGTCCTCACGTTTAAAATAAATCTGAGCACCACCTAATTGATCTGATAATCGTTGTGCATGGTACAACAACGATGGCCGGTTCGCATAGTTATTCAACAAGTCAGTCAACTCTTCTTGAAACTGCGCGTCCTGTCGGTAATGTTGAAAGGCGCGATCCAACCGCTGTAGCTCGGTCATTAATGTTTCTGGAACGTACTGACCACCAAAGTCGCCGTAACGCCCCGCCTGTGATTGATTTTTAATCATACTAATTCCTCCTAATTTCTGTTAATAATGGTGTTGACACGCCCGTTTGGTGCGCCCGTTGGACCATCAGATTGATTTTTTCACGGTCTTTATTGCCCGCCGTCTCGACGCCACTAGCCACATCGACCATTGCCGGGCACACCTTGTTGATTGCCGTTACGATATTCGTCGGTGTTAAACCACCAGCCAAGATAAACGGCCGGACGGGACGCTGTGATTGTAATTGATTCCAATCCAACACCTGTCCACTACCTGGACGGGCATTATCCAATAATAAGTAATCCGCTTGACATTGCGTAGCATTCGCTGGCGTCATCGCTTGAATCACCGGCACATGGGCGGCCATTAAGGACGCAATCCGAGGATCATCGACGGTAGCGTGTAGCTGGACCACCTGAATAATGTGCTGTTGCACGAGAGCTAAAATTTCCGATAATTGATTAGTTGTAAACACGCCAACACGCCGGATACGCGGATCTAATTGCTGTGACAGTTGGCGCGCGGTCGCCATCGTAATCCGTCGTCGTCGACCGGGGGCAAATACCATCCCAATTGCGTCTGGGAGCGCTTGATTAACCATCACGACATCCGCTGGTTGCATCAAACCGCAAATTTTAATTTGTGTCATCCACGCACCCCCGCCCGCAGTTGTCTGACAGCTTGCTGCTTATCTGGCGCACGCATCAACGTTTCGCCGACTAAAATAGCGTCAAAGTCGGCGGCCGCCAACGTTTGTACTTGCGTCGACGTTTGAATGCCAGACTCGGCAATCACATAACACTCAGCCGGAACCGCTTGCCGCAACTGGCGACTCGTTGCAAAATTGACACTGAAATCTTTCAAATTCCGATTATTAATGCCAATAATCCGGGCCCCAGCCGCCACCGCTTGCTTAATCTCAGCCGTTGTATGGACTTCAACTAGCGCACTTAAATTCAGCTCATGAGCCAACGTAATGAAAGCCTGCAGTTGAACCGGTGTTAAAATAGCAACAATCAATAAAACCGCACTAGCACCAGCAATACGAGCACTCGCAATCTGACTAGCAGCTACAATAAAATCTTTACGTAATGTGGGTACCGAGACCGTTTGCGCAATGGCTTGTAAGTAAGACAACTGTCCTTTAAAATACCGGGGTTCGGTCAACACTGAGATGGCATCGATCCCAGCAGCAACATAGTCTTGCGCAATCTGTAAATAGTCAAACTCAGCCGCAATCAGCCCCTTAGAAGGTGACGCCCGCTTAACTTCACCAATAAGCTGTAAGCCCGGCTGGGCCAGCATTGCTTCAAATGATAAAACGGGGGTGGTCATTTTTCGAGCTTGTTGAATGCGCTTCACACGCTCCCTAACTGGTACCTTCTGAACCCGTTGCTGACTCGCCTGGACGAGTTGATCTAAAATCATGAGGCCATCACCGCCTGACTACTCTGAATTAATTGGGCCAACTTAGCCGCGGCCGCTCCTTGATCGATTGTTTGCTGGGCCAACTCAAAAGCGGCCGCTAGATCCAACTGTGGCTTGGCAATATGCAACGCCGCGGCGGCATTCATCAACACCACGTCACGAGGGGCCCCCGGTTCTCCAGCGAGTACTGCTCGCGTGATGGCGGCATTAACTTGGGCACTACCACCAATAAGAGCCGCATGGTCACAACGCGTCAGTCCAAACTGTTCAGGCGTCAGGGTTCGCGTTACTTGCTGCCCATGATTAATTACGATCACATCCGTAGGGGCTGCCGCTGAAATTTCATCTAAGCCGTCCCGGCTATGCACGACCATGGCATGTTTAACACCTAAACGCGTCAACACTTCGGCTAATGGGGCCATCAAAGCTTGCCGATATACCCCTAGTAGTTGCATCTCAGCATGAGCTGGATTGGCTAAGGGACCCAGTATATTAAAAATGGTTGGAATCTTGATTTGTTGCCGGGCCGGGGCGACGAATCGCATCGCCTGATGATATTCGCGCGCATACATAAAGGCAAAATTGGTCCGCTCTAGCAATGCTAGACTCTGAGCAGGTGTTAGATCGATTTTGATACCGAGTGCTTCTAAAACATCCGCCGCACCACTCTTGGACGACGCCGCACGATTGCCGTGCTTGGTCACTGGTACACCCGCAGCGGCGACCACTAGCGCAGTGGTCGTCGAAATATTAAACGAATTCGACCGGTCACCGCCCGTCCCAACGATTTCTAGCGTGGGCCGTTTAACTTTAAAAGGTAACGCCTGGGAACGCATCGCAGTTGCTGCACCAGCAATTTCATCGATAGTTGCCTTTTTGATGGCTAAGGCGGTCAAAAAGCTCCCAATCTGTGTGTCGGTGGCCTGACCTTTCATAATTTCCGTAATGACTTGTTGGCTCATTGTAAAGTCTAGATTTTCTTGGTTAGTGAGTTGTGCAATCGCTGTTTCAATCATAAGTATTCCTCCACTCTCGTCTGCTTAATGTTTAAGTGCTAAAAAATTACGGATCAGTTGCTCACCAACGGCGGCTGGCGTCATGATTGATTCTGGATGAAATTGAACGCCGTACAGCTGACGGCCCACATCTTCCACTGCCATGATTTCCTGATCATCGCTTGTCCCAATGATTCGAAAGTTAACGGGCAAACGGCCCGCATCAGCTACCAACGAGTGGTAGCGCGCTGCCATGAACTGCATCGGACAATCTTTAAATAGTGATGACGGCTGCACGTGCATTAACGTGGCTTGCCCGTGAACTAAATGCTGGGCGCCTTGCAGCGAACCGCCAAAAGCGGTGACCATCACTTCTAATCCCATACAAATCCCCAATATGGGGACCTGACCAGCTAATTGTTGCACGACTTGTGGACTAACTCCCGTGTGGGCTGGCGTCCCCGGCCCTGGTGATAAAATGATATGGTCAGGTTGTAATGCCTTGATTGCAGCAACCGTCAAATCGTCATTTTTAATGACCCGTACATCGGGCGTCAGACGACCAATTAGTTGATACAAGTTATAAGTAAAACTGTCATAGTTATCAATTAATAATTCCATCTTTAACTCGTCCTTTCGCGTCTTGTACTGCATTAACGATCACTCGTTGTTTATTCTGGCACTCCTTAAATTCTTGAGCGCCGATACTGTCAGCAACAATGCCCGCACCCGCTGGAATCACTAACCGTTCATTCATCCGGTAGGCCAGCCGGATGCCAATCGCCATGTCCAAATTACCGTTACAATCCAAGTAACCAAAACAACCACCATAAACACCCCGCGGCACCTGCTCATAATGATTAATCAGGGTCATTGCTTCAATCTTAGGCGCGCCAGCTAACGTCCCAGCTGGAAAAGTAGCGGCAAGCACTTGGAGTGCTGTAGTAGTCGGCGCCACTTCTGCGGCCACCCGAGACCCTAAGTGCATGACTTGCGAATAACGAATTAATCGCCGTAAATTAGTCACCCGGACACTTTTAAACTTTGCAACTTGTCCTAAATCGTTACGTCCCAAATCAACTAACATATTGTGCTCGGCAATCTCTTTAGGGCTGGTTTGTAATTCATGAGCCAACTGCTGATCCTCGGCAGGTGTTCGACCACGGCGTCTCGTCCCGGCCAATGGATACGTCGCGATTTGTTCCCCATCCTTCGTCACTAACGTTTCTGGTGAGGCCACCGTCATTTCGAAATTAGCCTGTTTAAAATAACAGGTATACGGGGCCGCTGTTTTTTGAAGTTGCTGATAAACTGCCAGCAATGACCCGCTCATGGTCCCCAAACATGGATTAGCATATATCATTTGGAAAATATCACCAGCGTAGATGTGTTGGCGAATTCGGTCAACCTGACGCGCATAGGTCGCTTGGTCCAGTTGCATGTGTAATGGTTGCTGCAAGTCAAATGGTGGCAAAGCTATTGATTGCTGCAATTGTTCAATAATGGCGGCTAACTGTTGCGTTAGAGCCGTTTGAGTCACGGCGTAAGTTGCCGCTAAATCCGCAGTTGGAATCAGCTGTGTCAACCCAAGCTCATGATGTCAATGATCATAGACGAGCACACTCGTAACTAAGAATAAACCTAAGTCATCGAGATCTGCGGTTGCTGGTGATTTCAAATGCAACTTGGGTACAAATTGTTGAACATACTCATAGCCGAAGTACCCTATCAAGCCCCCCGTAAATGGTGGTAATCCTTGAATTCGTGGTGTTCGATATTGGTTTAGAATGGCTTGGAGTGTCTCATTAGCTGGTCGTTTGTGCTTGGCTAGTTGCCGGCCCGTGAGACTTCGCTGTGGTTTAAAACTAAAATAGCTATATCGTTGGTGCCGATCAATCGTCAGCGCGAAACCGTTCCCCATCTGGTGGACAATTTTAGCAACCGCAATGGGGTCAAATGTGGCGAGTGGTCGTTTGACCATCACTGGTACGTAGGGATAACGATCCTGATAAGGAATCAAGGTTGGTAATGTTGGATTCATATTGAACCACTCCTCATTAATAAGATAGTTTTACTTGAGTTGTGGTTAATTGCCATCGTTGCTGCATTGAACTGCCCCCTATCAAAAAAATCCGTCCATGACTAATGACAGTCAAGGACGGATTTTTCCGCGGTACCACCTTGGTTGGACACCAAATTACCCCATTCAGGTTAGACTTGGGTCCCAGCTTAGCGAAATGCAAACACATTCCCGGGAATTGACGGCTCCCTATCGTCGCGAGGTAGTAGAACAAAGCTGTTCGTTAGTCGCGCCCTCAGTGGTCCATTTAATAATTTGCGTTCGATCGCACTCTCAGCAACGGCGACTCTCTTTACGGGCATCATTATCTTGATCTCCACTTCATCGGTTTCATGGACGAATATTAAGTTGTCATTAACATTAAAACTCAATGAGCAATTTGTCAACACTTTTATCTTAATTTAATATTATGTGACTGTGAAATTAACACTTATTAGTCAAGTTGCTGCCAAAAAGTCTTGTAGTAATGCCAGACCAAACCAGCAGAAATAATTCCGACGCCAACTAATACAATGATATTAATCAGCATAGCTGCCGCCGCGAACAGCTGAATCAGCACACTATAGATCACAATTGTCAGCACACCCACAATACTGCAGGCCAACAAGTTAAGCATCAAACCAAGATTACCGCCGCCCCGATTAAACAATTGGGTCACATTAGTCCAATTCGTCAGCCGTAGCTGATAATCACGCTTAAAGTAATGTTGGGCAGCTAGGTACGTCCCCCAAGCAGCGCCCAATATTAGAGCCAAATCTAGGGCTAATGGTGCTCGCCCAGCGATACCCACCACTAGAACCATCACGCCATTAATCATGATCTGGAACCAATAACCCAAGTAAAACTTTTGTCGTAAGTAACGGGACATTGGGATTGGCAGTGCACGCACAAAGTCAAAGTTCATTTTATCAAGTGAAATGAGATTACCGACTAATGAGGTTTGATTAACATTGACGATCGCACCGGCCATCCCACTGACAAACCAGACACCGAGCCAGTTCAGCGATAGCCGACTAAAATTAGGAGCGGTCCCCGAAAAGAAAACGGTCCCGACTAAAATCAATGGCAGCAGGATTGAATCTGTGAATAATTGTAAGGCTAAACTGGGTTCTTTCAGTAACTGAAACTGGTAGGTACGCAAAATTTTATTGCGGTTATGTTGTCGTGAATGTCGACGCGGTGGTGTTGCCACTAACACTGAATTGACTTGCGTAAGCTGTTCCGCTAAGTGGGTCAAAACAAACCGTCCTGTCAGTGCGAATAAAATCAGCGAGATGACAATTAAACTCGCCCAGGTTAGCAAACTCGTCATTGTCAACGGCGTCGTGAAAACTTTAAAAATCGGTATCAATAGGGGTAATGCTGCGCGGTCAACCTGCGTTCCGGTGTCAGATGATGAGCCGCGATTCATGAAGTAGAGCCCGACTAGCACTAAGACAGCGTTAAGGCCTAACATGACGTTCATCACCATTTTTTGATGGGCGCGAAACACGGTTAGCTTGGTTAAGCCAAAAACTATTAGGGCGCACAAGCATAGTAACAGACTCAGTATTAGGCCATACATCAAGACGGCCATCAGCACGCCTAACACCACAAAGATTCCTGCCCGTGTTGCGGTCATGATAAAAATTAAGAGTAACGGAATGGTAAAGGGTACCGTGTTGAATATCACGACCAAAATCTTACTCATAAAAATTTCTTGATTGCGGAAAGGTAACGGTAAGTATTCAACAAGATCATTGCCGGCAAAAAAGACGTTATAAATACCCGAGATACTCTGTGAAATTCCCAATAAGATAAATAACGCCACATAGAACGTAAACATGCCTGGCAACTTGCTAAAATCAAAGGCCAACATCGTCAAGCCATAAATGCCAAGAAACATCAAAGCATTCAAGTAAAATTGCCGCATTAGCTTCTTACTCAAGGCTGGCCCCGAAGCGCCCTTTTTACGTAGCCGATCCGTTAGTTGCGGATTCAACAACCTGAGATTAACAGCCAACAAAACACGCAACTGACTTTTATGCATCATGCTCACCCTCCAGCGCATCGACAAGGTGATCATCCGTCAACCGCCCGGCCATTTGTAAATATATCGCCTCAAGTGATTGTTGCGGATGTTGAGCTAGTAATTGTTCAACCGAACCGGTATAAATCAATTGCCCCTGCTTCAAAATTGCTAATCGGTCACATAACTGCTGCGCCGTATCCAGATTGTGGGTGGAAAAAATGACCGTCTTGCCTTTGGCAGCATGGGCCTTCATCAAATTTTTTAAATCAAAAGCAGCTTGGGGGTCTAACCCTTGCAGCGGCTCGTCTAAAATCCAAATATCTGGATCGGGAAGCAACGCCCCAATCAAAATGGCTTTTTGCCGCATCCCGTGTGAATAACTAGCCATGGGTTCGTCAACGTGTTCAGTCATATCGAACAGTGACACCAGCTGCTGTCGCCGTTGCTGAACGGCTTCCTCTGATTGCTGGTAAGCGGCAGCTATCAAGTCCCAATATTCCATCGCCGAAAGTTGAAGAAAAATATCGGGTGTGTCCGGTACGTAAGAGATCTTTTCTTTGACGGCTTGTCGTTGCTGTTCAAGGTCTAAGCCATCGACCGTAACCGTGCCACTCGTCGGTTTAATGATACTGACTAAGTTTTTGATCGTCGTTGATTTACCCGCCCCATTGTGGCCCAGCAAACCGAAGATTTGTCCTGATGCGATGGTTAAAGTAAGCTGATTCAATGCTGTCTTATCCCCATAACGTTTTGTTAATTCGTGAATTTCAATCATGTGATTATCCCCCTAGTCATCAGTTACGGTTTATTATACCGGAATCGTCTGAAAATTCGAAACCGGAGCGGTACGTTGCTCATTGATTAACGCTTCTGTCGCCAATGACTAGTTCCATCATGAAACTAACGATTTCACCGATCCAGAAGCATCAGTTAACCTCAACTTCTAGGGCAAGTTTCATCAGACTGTTGATTAAAAACATATTGCAACCAAGAACCGTTAAATCACCTGCCCCCAAGATACTTATGATTCTAGTTCGATCAGGGACCGTCTTATTTTTAATAATTGTCATATACAAGCAAATCATTTAGGAATTTTCATCGCCATAAATCAAGCACAATTTATCCGCTGGCATTCCCATGTTAGGCCTTTTTGTTACTTACAATTCTGAAAGAACTCCACTAAGTCCAATTAAGAAGCTGGTACCGTTGCTGTAACGCCAAAAAGTTCTTCTCTGACAAGGCATCAGGCCCTCTCAAGGAAGAACTTTAATTTACACTTTGTTATTTAAATAACGGTTTTCCATCGCCTGGCGGGCAAGAACAGCGTCCTCAAAGTGCTGAAACGGTTTGTGTAACAGGTAGCGCCCCTTGTAGAAAAATGTCGCCACCCATTTCTGAGTATTGCTATCCCAGCTGACACCGATGACACCACTCTTATTACGCTTAGACATAATCTTTGACGGTAAATCAGTGTGATGATCATGAATTTTCAGATTGCTTAACCGCCCCATACTGGCAGCCGTTTTGGGATTACGTCGAATTAACTGCGACCGACTTTCTCGTGTCAAACACCCACAGCTTCTTGCTCGCCCATGCCGCAACGCGTACGAATCAGCTTTGGTCTGATTGCCACAGCGACACTGACACAACCAGAGGGCATTGCCATTTTTGGCAGTTCCACAACGTCTAATGACTGTTAAGCGGCCAAACTTCTGACCCGTGATATCGATTAAAGTAGTCATATTAACGCCTCCATTTAACGGCTAATTATGACGTTTCTTCAAAATTGCACTCACACCAACTAGTAAGGTTGCTGCAGTCAAACCAAGTAGTTCCGCCGCAACACTAGCTTGCCGATCATCATTGGTTTGCGGTAAAGTCGCTTGTTTGTGGGTGGCTGATTGATGAGCCGCGGTTGGCTTAACGGATTTAGTCGTCTTCGCCAGTTTAACCGTTTTTACATTGGCTGGTCGTGTCTGAGCAGGCTGTTCAACAGCCTGTGCTTGTTTGAGATCCACTGACCGCTTGACGCTAGCTTGTTTAGCAGTTGTTGTTGCGACGGTCTGAGCCTTATCCGGCGTCTTGACCGTTGCGACTTTATCTGGCGTGTCAGTCGTCTTAATTTTATCCGACTTATTAACTGTCACCGTCTTCACTGGTGTTTTTGGTGTCTCACCGGTTGAAAGCCTATCGGTAACGTAACGAATCGTTTGAACATCATCCACGCTAGCTGGCGTAACCATGACTGCCTGAGTACCCGTTACCACCGCATGATAGCCCGGAATACTGAACGCCGCGACGCGCTCAAAAGTGTGATCCGCCTGATTAGTCGACCAATTGCTATACGTTACGTCCCCGGTGACCTGATCAACCCGTTTAGTACGAGTGAATGTCATCGCTCTGACCGTATCATCGTGCAACTGCGTGCCAGTCGTACTCTGATAATGTACGGTTTGCGTGATCGTCTTGGTCTCGGTTGTCGCAGTTGTCACATGTGCAAGCTGAACCAGATAGCTGTGAACAACACCATCATCATTGAAAATAGCTCCTGAAACTGGATAGCTATCGCGGACAAGCACGTAGCCCTGATTACTGTAATCAGCAATTGTGTTAGCCGTGCGGTAATCGGATGATGTCTGATAATCGCCAGTCAAACTGACGGTCGCGAGCGTTTTATCCGTGGTGACATCAACATAGGTGACCGTCGCCTTTTCTGCGTTAAGCGCATACGTCACAATAATGTTGGTCGGTTGCGCCGCACTAGTTACTGCATCGTTTCCCGTGACCCGCGCCCGGTCAGCCGTATAGCCAATAATAACGGGTGACGTCACGGTGGTATAACGACCAGTAGCTGAAGTCCCATCCAGCCAATCAGTATAAACTACGGTAGGCTCAACTTCATCAATCGTGGCATCCCGATTAAACGTAATCAGTTGAACGCTGTCAGTGCCAGCCGAAGCCCCATTTTGATACCGATACTTAATCGTTTGACTGACTTGTTTCGTCAGATCTTGGGCGGTCGTTCCTACTGGATACTTCGGTCCGTCTGGATTGTCTGGATCAATTGGTTGGCCCGGCGTACCCGGATTACCTGGTGTAACCGTGACTAACTTATGCTTCAGTGTCACGGTATAAGTTTTAGCAAAATCATCGACATCGAACAGCATCCCCGATACGGGATAATTATCACGTACCAGTTCATAACCGTTTTTAACATAACCTGCAATGGTTTCAGCGGTCCGATAATTGGATTGTGTCCGATAGTCACCAGTCAAATTGGCCGTAGCGAGCGTTTTACCCGCCGTGACATCCACATAAGTGACCGTTGCTTTTTCAGGTTTGGCCGCATAGGTGACGACCACCTGTGTGTCTGAATCTGTATTAGCAACTGAATCACGACCAGCAACCTGTGTTTTATCAGCCGTATAGCCAGTAATGACGGGTGACATCACGGTGGTATAACGACCGCTAGCTGAAGTGCCATTCAACCAATCAGTATAAACTGCGGTAGGATCAACTTCATCAATCGTGGCATCCCGATTAAACGTTATTAGTTGAACGTTATCAGTGCCAGCCGAAGCGCCATTTTGATACCGATACTTAATCGTTTGACTGACTTGTTTCGTCAGATCTTGAGCGGTCGTTCCTACTGGATATTTCGGTCCGTCTGGATTGTCTGGATCAATTGGTTGGCCCGGCGTACCCGGATTCTCTGGTGTAACCGTGGCTAACTTATGCTTCAGTGTCACGGTATAGGTTTTGGCAAAATTATCGACGTCGAACACCGCCCCTGAAGTGGGATAGTTATCACGTACGAGTTGATAGCCATTCTTGACATAGCTCGCAATCGTTTCAGCCGTCCGGTAACTGGACGTAGTCTGATAGTCACCAGTCAAGCTTTTTATAGCGAGCGTTTTACCCGTAGTGACGTCTACATACGTGACCGTGGCGTTCTCTGGCTTAGCCTGATACGTGACCACGATGTTCGTGTCAGCATCCGCATTGTGCACCTCGTCATTACCCGCAATACGCGTTGAATCAGCAACATAGCCTTTAATTTCCGGTGAATCGACTGGCATGTAACGACCAGTCGTTGCCGTACCAGTCAACCAATCGGTATAAGTTAGCTTATTGTTAACCTCATCGACCGTCACGCTGCGCTTGAAAGTGATTGTTTGCGTATTAGCGTCGGCAGCAGTACTTTTATCCTGATACTGATAGTGAATGGTTTGATCAACTTGCTTAATCAAGTCTTGCACAGCCGTACCCGCTGGATATGTGGGTCCGTTTGGATTATCAGGGTCGATCGGCTCGCCTGGCGTACCCGGGTTCTCTGGGGTGAGCGGCAGGAGTTTATGTTGCAATTTGACAGTATAAGCCTGAGTACTTCCGTCTTTATCAAACACAGCACCGGATGTTGGATAATCATCACTGACCAGTTCATAGCCCATATTAAGGTACTGAGCGATTCGATCTGCTGTCCGATAATTCGAGACGGTCTGATAATCACCAGTTATCGGATCTGTCGTCAGCACCGCTCCCGTTGTCATATCTTCATAGGTCACCGTGGCTTTTTCAGGATTAGCCTGATAATAAACTTGTACATCTGGACTGAGATCCGTCCCACTCACCGTATCACGACCCGCAACACTGGTTGGGTCAGCCGTATAACCAGTAATCGAAGGTGAATCAACAGCCTCAAAACGACCAGTCATGGTCCCATCATCAGTCAACCAATCCGTGTAGACGACTGTGCCATTAACTTCATCCACCGTGACGTTACGACTAAAATTAACCGCTTGAACATTGTTCGGTTTAGCAGTGCGACCATCCTTGTATAAATACTGAATGGTTTGACTGACTTGCTCAGTTAAATCCTCAAAGTCAGTCCCCACTGGATATGTGGGTCCGTTTGGATTATCGGGGTCGATCGGCTCGCCTGGCATACCCGGATTATCTGGCGTGCGTGTTACAAATTTATGAACAAGTGTAACCTGGTACTTTTGAACACTGCCGTCTTGGTCATAGACTACCCCGGCTGTTGGATAGTCATCACGGTACAATTGATAGCCCGCATTCTCATATGCGGCAATCGTATCAGCTGTCCGATACGCATCCGTTGTCCCGTACGCTCCTTGTAAGGGTTCCGTCTTAATGACCTTGTTATCAGTTTGGTCAAAATACGTGACCGTCGCATACTCTTTGTTCACGGTATACGTCACAGGAATCGTCGTGTCATCATCCTGCCATACAACGGCGGGATTGCCGGCAATACTGGTTGAATCAGCCGTATAACCAGTAATCAAAGGTGAATCAACAGCCTCAAAACGACCAGTCACGGCCCCATCATCAGTCAACCAATCTGTGTAGACGACTGTGCCATTAACTTCATCCACCGTGACGTTACGACCAAAATTAACCGCTTGAACATTGTCCGGTTTAGCAGTGCGACCATCCTTGTATAAATACTGAATCGTTCGACTGACTTGCTCAGTTAAATCCTCAAAGTCAGTCCCCACTGGATATGTGGGTCCGTTTGGATTATCGGGGTCGATCGGCTCGCCTGGCGTACCCGGATTATCTGGCGTGCGTGTTACAAATTTATGAACAAGTGTAACCTGGTACTTTTGAACAATGCCGTCCTGGTCATAGACTCCCCCGGCTGTTGGATAGTCATCATCGACCAGGTCGTAGCCCGCATTCTCATACGCGGCAATCGTATCAGCCGTCCGATACGCATCCGTTGTCCCGTACGCTCCTTGTAAGGGTTCCGTCTTAATAACCTTGTTATCAGTTTGGTCAAAATACGTTACGATCGCCGTTTCAGTCTTGGCCAAATAACGATACGTCACGGTACCGCCCTGATCAGTTAACGTGCCATTATAGGCTAGTCCAGTATTGGGTGCTAACACATAGCCCGTCTTGGGTTTGGCTGCCGTCGTGTAGGTCAAATAGTCCGTGGCCGTTGCGTCCGTAGCATGTGTCGCCGTACCAGTTTCCGAAGCATCTACCTGAGTCTCACCATTAGCATCTACATGTTCGTAGAGGTACTTAACCGCAATATCACCAATTGTCAAGGTGCCAGGAATGACTGAAATGGTATAGTTTTTATTCACCGAATCATCAGCATCAGGAGTGGCCGTAATTGTCTTAGTTCCAACCGCACTCATGCCGTTGGTCACACGATACTTTAAGGTCTCACCATTAACTGTCCCAGTAACCACCGCCGCCAAATTCTTTTGCGTCCCATCCGACCAATAAATCTTGTTGGGAATCGTAATTGTTGCTTTGGCTGGATCAATTGTCAGCGTTCCATTGACATACGAAATTTTATAATTACTGGTATCGGCTGCCGTAGTCCCAGTCATTGCATAAGTGCCGACCGTAGTATAAGTCGTCGCACCACTGCCATCTGCTGCAACTGCGGTAAATACTAACTGATCATAATTGGTCCCGCTAGTAACAGTGGCAGTCGTGCCATGTGATCGGCCGTCATAAACTGCATTATCATCCTTGACCGTGACTGTCAGATCTGCTGGCGTGATCACCAACGTCCCATCCGTCGTGGTAACGGTATAGTTTTTAGCCAAAATCGCCGCTTGCGTGGGATCCGCTAACGCGTATGTCAGGTCGTCATAGGTACCGACGTTCGTGTCAGTCGTCGTGGTAAAGTCAAAATGATCATACACGGTTCCAGTCGTTACGGATGTCCCCTGAGGCTTGCCATTATAGGTCACTGTACCACTAGCTATCTTTAACTCGAGACCAGCAGCCTGCACCGCACCAGTCGTGGTGAAAACGGCCGCATCATCCAGAATATAATTCGACCCCAGCGCAGCTTGAACTGCCTTCCGACCAGCGTCATTAAGGGTGATTGCATATTTGCCAGTGTCCGCACCGGTCAAGTTAGTTTCGGTGCCTTGATACGTATAAGTAAAATCTGCCAACGTTAAAACACGTTGACCGACCTTGCCGGCTACGCCTGGTTTAGCATCGCCGATTTCGCCGTTACTAATTTGAAGGATATTTTGCTTTGTTGCATTTTTAACGGTGACTACCGGCAACATTGTCAATGATCCCGTATACAACTGTGAAGGCCGAAGTATAATTAGCCCATTCTTACCAGTGGTGGCTGTGATTTTTACAGGGACAATGTTAATTGTAAAGGTATAATCGGAGGCCCCAGTCGAAAAGGTTGGGACAAAGTCATCCAAATCACTGGTCGAGGTATCGTAAGCATTATAGTCTTGCATAACCCGGCTCATCCCAGCTTTACCCGCTGCATTGATCGTCACTGAGTAACTACCAATTTGGTCGAGCGTTGAAAAGTCCGTATCTCCGGAATATTTCGTGACCTGCCCATGTTCATCCGTATACACAACATCAACGTAATCATTGACATCAGCAGAGTCCAGAAAAAGTGCATATAGCAAATTGACCTTGTTGCCGTTTACATCTTCTAAGTAATTGCCCGCTGCATCTTGAATGTAGTAGGCGACGTCGTTAGCCGGCGTCTCATCTGGAGAACTAATATGAGATTCTAGATCCGCCAGCGACGCCTCGCCATAGTCCATCGACACGGTCCCCGTAGTTACTAACGATACGGTCGGCTTCGTTTCAGCTTCACTGGTGATAGCTGAAACCGCCTGTACTGCAGACTTAGTGACCGGCGTGTTTGCTGACCTGCTCGCTAGCGCACCCGTCAATGGGAGTGCCCGACTTGTCACTGCAGTCGTAATGGTCGGTGCTTCAGCAGTAGGTATGCTGGCTGTTTTCCCAGTTTCCGTACGCGTTTGGCTAGCTGTCGTAGCATCAGTGAGATCATTTGCCACTGATGAACTTGTCGTCTCAGTGTTTAGCACATCTGTGTCAGCACTCGTAGTAGCCGTTTTAGTTGCGGATGCTGATGTGGCTTCCGTGTTAGTAGATTTACTGGTGACACTTGGTGCACTAGCACTTGCGCCATCAGTACTTGATATGCTAGCACTTGAGTCAGCGCTACTTGAAGCAGTACCGACTTCGGCAGCTGGCTTCGTAGCTGCTGTCGACTGGCGATTACTGGAAGCTGAAGTTGCCCCAGTTGAATCAGTAGTCGCTTTAGTATCCTGAGTCGCGGCCGTTACATCAGTAGCAGCTTTTGCATCCTGAGTCGCGGTCTTAGTAGCTGTCGCCGTACTAGCTGATTTTAGTACGACGGCATTGCTCGGTTCTGCCATGTCGGAACTAACGCTAGCGCTATTGTCGGCCGTGTCAACCCCCGTACCCGTTGCGGCTTTCACTTGTTCAACTTGGCTAAAAGTCAAACCGATGCCAACTGAAAATACTGTGATACTAGCAGCCACCCAGCGCCGCCCCGATTTATAAAGCTTATAATGAGACTTACTTTCCAATCCCAACCTATTTAAACGATTCCGCATAATTCTGCCCTCCAAAGTTCAACCGTACCTGGAGCAATCAAGTTATTTAGCTGAGTAATATTTGGTGCGTTTCGTACCGTGCCGAAACGATTGTGTTAATCATCAAACTATCACCTAATTGACCCCTTCAATCATTAGTATACGTTCAAATAAGTTGAAATAACAAGTGCATAACAAAAAATAGACGAAATTATTTTTGAGATTATTTAATTGTAGTATCAGTTCACGCTATAACACTGCATTAAAATACTGATATAACCAACATATTGACACACTTATTTTGAATCTGGCTCATCCGCATCCCAGTTCGGTACTTATCAAACAATGTATAGCATTTGTTCTACGGCTGAAATCGTTTACCAGCTATTTAGCAGCACCAAACAATTTTTATCGCCCGCCAACCACATCACCTAATATTGTTAAGACGCGCAGATCATGAACTGTTTTTCCACACCAAAAAGCCCCTCTGAATGGGTTTCATTCAAAGGGGCACGGACATGCCACACGATGTTCTCATTTAAGCTGCTATCAATACACTTCCGATGACGCCCGGCCGCTTACGTTCAAAAACCATCGTCAGCCGACTGGAGACGGTCTGGTTTCGCTAGTAACTTCATCACTGACACACCCTAATCTAAATAGGTACTATGCATCCCAATATAGCCTAAATTCGTTCCCATTGGTTTGGCCGCGACTAATATTGGATAAATCTGATCATAAAAGTTTGAAGCAGCCTTCGAGAGGCCCTTGTTGCGTAGCGCCTCCATTTGAAAACTGACCACTAATTTATTTAACACAGCAATTGAATAGCGATGATGCTCCAAATCGGCTTTGGCCATCAACCCGATCTTACGTTCACGGTCGGTAAGATTAGGGTCGAGAACGAAGTCAACCAATTGACTCAATAACGCCTGTTCATCGACCTGATGTTTCCCCGTACGTCCAAACATCGGCTTTCACCTAACTCTCTTTTATTTTATCGTGCTCGCTTTGAGCAATCTCCCGTTTAGTTAACCCGGCCGCCAGCTTAGCACTAGTTATACACGTCAGGTACGCGACAACCCTGTTCAAATAAATCAGTTTAGTCTGATATCAAGTGATTCATATTCAGCTAATTGACGCATCCCAAGAAGCATTGCGTACTCGTATTACTATCATAATACTTCAAATTAGGAATTACGAGCTATCTCGTAAGATTGTTAAATTATAAATCCAAGCACAGCATGCTCACATTGTGAACCGACCTAAATTGGTCGATGATTTGACGATTGAGCGTGTCACTAACTTCGCCAATAAAAAAAGCTAGCTAATCATTAAAAATGATTAACTAGCTTTCCATCATCAGCTCAGCCTAAGCTGCAACCGATGACTGTTGACGTTGTGATTTAGCCACGACGACGTTCTGGGATCCGAGCAGCCTTACCATGTAAGTTACGTAAGTAGTATAACTTGGCACGACGTACACGACCTTGACGAACGACATCAATTGCGGCAACGCGTGGTGTGTGTAATGGGAATGTCCGTTCCACACCAACACCGTTACTGATCTTACGAACAGTATAAGTTTCGCTGATACCGGAACCATGGCGCTTGATAACAACACCTTCAAATAATTGGATCCGTTCGCGAGTACCTTCAACAACTCGTGCATGAACACGAACTGTGTCTCCAGCACGGAAATCAGGGATGTCCGTACGAAGTTGTTCATTGGTGATCTTTTCGATCAATTGGTTTTGACGCATAATGTATTTCTTCCTTTCGCCGACATTCGTGACAACCTGGTCAGCGGAACATCGTTAATGGGCACAATAGCCAATAAATAGAATACCATATTCGAGGGTGGGCACGCAAGTTTTTTTGAACTCTTCACGACTAACTTGTCCTAATTAACGGCATAGCCTAGACTTCCGACTCATCCGACTTGATATCTGCTAACATCTGTTTAGCTTTTCCTGACAATGATAGCCCCGTCAACATGTCCGGGCGCCGTTCATAGGTCCGTTTCAGTGCCTGTTCTAAGCGCCAATCATCAATTTTTCCATGATCACCACTCAGTAAGATATCTGGTACCTTCATACCACGAAAATCAGCAGGACGCGTATATTGTGGGTATTCCAGGAGACCGCTCGAAAAAGAATCCCCCGGAGCCGATTCCGAATTGCCAAGCACACCTGGTAAGAGCCGCACCGTCGCATCAATCATGACCATTGCACCCAGTTCACCACCAGTTAAAACGTAATCACCTAGCGAGACTTCATCGGTGACTAATGACCGAATCCGCTCATCATAACCCTCATAGTGGCCGCAAATAAAGGTCAAGTGTTCTTCCTGAGCAAAGTCTTCAGCAACGTGTTGATTGAACTGGACTCCCGCCGGATCCAATAAGATCACGCGACCGGGTGCCGGGTGTTTTTCCTGAACGCTGGCCAAAGCATCAAAAATTGGTTGTGGTTGGAGTAACATGCCCGCACCACCACCATACGGATAATCATCCACATGGTTATGCTTGTCGGTCGTAAAATCCCGAAAATTAGTGACATCAACATTGATGACGTCATTTTCAATGGCATTGCCAATCATCGACTCATGAAGCGGCCCCGCAAACATCTCTGGAAACAGGCTTAAAATATCGATTTGCATTAATCAATCAGCCCTTCCATTAGTTCAACAGTCACCACGCCCGCATCCAAGTCAACATCTTTAATGACCTGGGGAATCTTAGGTAGTAAGACGTCAGACTGACCATGATCCCGTTTGACCACCCAAACATCATTCGCACCAGGTGACAGAATCTCTTTAATAGTCCCTAAAGGCTCGTCAGCGGTCGTCACAACTTGTAGGCCGACAATTTGGTGATAGTAGTACTCACCCGCTGGTAAGGCATGTAATGCTTCAGCAGGAACTTTGATCGTCCACCCCTTATAGCGCTCCACATCATTGATGTTATCGAGCCCTTCAAAGGTAAGAAAGTACAGTCCCTTTTGCTCACGGGCCTTCGTGATTTTGACAGTAATCCCGCCAGTCGTTTCATCTGGGGTTTTAAATAAACTCAATTGTTGCCCTACTTTAAAGCGTTCTTCTGGAAAATCAGTCACGACAACGACTTTCACTTCACCACGAATGCCGTGGGTGTTAACTAGGGTGCCAACACGATAGTAATCCATTAGCTTCCTCCTCTTAATTAGCTTGATTGTTATTCGTTTTAAATGTCATCAACATGTTACAACTAATCTACTCAACGACGGTCATCGAGATACTTTGACTCGTCCTCAAAAACCGGAACAAGATATAAAAAAACTCTTAAACAAAACATCACTGCTTCGCTCAAGAGTTTTTTTGTTGTCCGTCTTCGATCGTAAGCCGGACACGTTTAGGTCCTGAAACTCGGACACTATACACAATTGTCCGAATTGCCGAAGCAACCCGTCCCTGCCGACCAATGACCCGGCCGATATCTTCGGGATTAACCGTTAAGTTGTATTCAAGATAACGCGTGGTTTCCTTAAAATCAACTTTAATATCGTCTGGATATTGAACTAACGGGGTGACAACCGTGGTGATTAAAGCTTTAATATCTGCCATGATCTATTACCGCTTTATTATTTAGTGAACTTAGCTTCGTGGTACTTCTTCATGATACCGGCCTTAGATAAGATATTCTTAACCGTATCTGAAGGTTGGGCACCATTGTTCAACCAACCGAGGATATCTTCCTCTTCAAGTTTAACTTGGGCTGGTTCTGTAAGTGGGTTGTATGTGCCGACTTGGGCGATAAAACGACCATCACGTGGTGAACGTGAATCTGCGACAACAATCCGGTAAAATGGATTTTTCTTAGAACCCATCCGCTTTAGACGAATCTTGACTGACATTTAAACACCTCCCGAATTCTTTAACAGGTAATAATATACCAGTAAATCAATAGCTTGTAAAGGACTTTTTCTTGACAGGCTAAAAAAACTTATAAATTAGCGTTTGCGACGCCGCATTGCTTTGGCTAAGCGCTTTTGTTTTTTCTTCTTAGTTTGACGAACCATTCGCTTCATGGCCATTTGTTGCATCTTACCACCGATACCACCACCGCCATTGGCACCACCCATGAGACCTTCCATACCAGCAAAGTTCCCTTTGGACATTTGATTCATCATCTTTTTGGTCTGGTTGAATTGCTTGATCATCCGGTTGACTTCATGAATTGGCCGCCCGGAACCAGCCGCAATCCGTCGACGCCGAGATGGGTTCAACAAATCCGGATCTGCTTTTTCGGCATTGGTCATCGAATAAACGATTGCCCGGATATGGGCAATGTCTTTCGGGTCCATGTTGATATTTTTCATCGCTGGATTGTTAGCCATGCCGGGAATCATCTTCATGATATCTTCCATGTTCCCCATCTTGTCAACTTGGTCTAATTGGTCGATAAAGTCATTGAAGTCAAAAGTGTTTTCCTGAATCTTCAGGTTCATTTCTTCGGCTTGTTTTTCGTCATATTGCTGTTGCGCCTTTTCAATCAGCGTCAGCATATCACCCATACCAAGAATCCGATCCGCCATCCGGTCTGGATGGAAGACATCAAGATCAGTCATCTTTTCGCCTTGACCGACAAACTTGATTGGCTTACCAGTGACGGCCCGGATTGATAGTGCAGCCCCACCACGAGTATCACCATCTAACTTCGTCAAGACGACCCCGGTCACATCCAGCTTATCGTTAAAGCCCTCCGCCGTATTAACGGCGTTTTGACCAGTCATCGCATCGATCACTAACAAAATTTCGTCAGGATGAACGAGATCTTTAATATTGGCCAACTCGTTCATCAACTGCTCATCGATTTGTAACCGACCAGCCGTATCAATAAACACGTAATCATTGTGGTTTTCTTGCGCCTGTGCCATCCCTTGACGCACAATCTCAACGGGATCGACATCGGTTCCTAGTTGGAAGACTGGAACGTCGATTTGGCGACCAACTTGTTGCAATTGTTCAATCGCGGCTGGCCGGTAAACGTCGGCCGCAATCATTAATGGTCGGGCATCCTGTTCGTTCTTTAATTTGAGGGCTAATTTTCCGACCGTCGTCGTTTTCCCGGCCCCTTGGAGCCCAGCCATCATGATGACCGTTGGAATCTTCGGCGATTTGTTCAGTGGAACTGCCTTTTCACCCATTGTTTTCGTTAATTCTTCATCAACGATTTTAACGATTTGTTGGGCTGGATTTAAACCTTCCAGCACCTTTGCGCCGAGCGCACGTTCGCGAACCGTTTTAACAAAATCCTTGACCACCGTAAAGTTAACGTCGGCTTCAAGTAATGCTAACCGAATTTCACGCATGGTTGCTCGAAGATCACTTTCCGAAATCTTCCCCTTGCGCCGTAAATTGGTCATTGCTTTTTGTAAACGTTCCGTTAGGCCTTCAAATGCCATTAGTGTCACCTAACCTTTATTATTATTCTGAGTCAGCTTCCAAGTTGACTAGTTGTTGAATCATCTTAATTAACTGGGTATCCCCATGGTAATTTTGCTTAATATAGTCAGAGATCGCGTCAACTTCGTGATTACGTTCCACAAAGTCGTGGTAGAGATGCAGCTTAGCCTCATAACCTTCTAAAATCTTTTCGGTCCGCTTGATGTTATCATAGACGGCCTGGCGCGAAACTGAGAACTCCGCTGCAATCTCGCCTAAGGAATAGTCATCAGCGTAGTACAGTTGAATATAGGCTTTTTGCTTATTCGTTAATAACGGTTCATAAAACTCGAATAACGAATTGATTCGATAATTTTTTTCAATTTCCATGTGGGGACTCCTCACGCTTATCATACAGACTACACACTAAATAAGAGTACCGATTTTATCGCCATTCGTCAACTATCAGTCGCTATTTGTGGTAAAAATAAATGGTAATCGTCCTCGTGCTGAGAACAATTACCATTCGTTAACTGGCTTTCAATTTAAGACCATCATCAACTGATTTAACCCGTGATAATATCTTTAAATAACCCGTAGACAAAGTCATTGGCATTGAATGGTCGTAAATCAGTCACCTTTTCACCTAAACCAACGTACTTTACAGCAAGATGCAATTCATTACGAATAGCTAAGACGATCCCACCACGTGCCGTACCATCAAGTTTAGTTAACACAATCCCACTGACATCCGTCGACTGTTTAAACAATTTGGCTTGGTTCAGCGCGTTTTGCCCAGTCGTGGCATCCAGCACCAGTAAGACCTCATGTGGTGCATCAGGGATTTCACGGGTGATGACCCGCTTGATCTTTTCCAATTCATTCATCAAGTTGACTTTGTTTTGAAGCCGACCAGCAGTGTCCACAAAGAGCACGTCATAATCTTCGGCCTTAGCCTTCTTAACCGCGTCAAAGCAAACGGCCGCTGGATCACTTTTTTCGGCCTTAGCGACCACGTCAACCCCGTCTCGTTGCCCCCAGACTTGCAACTGCTGGATTGCACCAGCTCTAAACGTATCACAAGCCGCCAACAAGACCTTCTTGCCTTGCTGCTTGTACATGTTCGCCATCTTACCGATTGTAGTGGTCTTACCAGCACCATTGACCCCGACAAATAAAATAACGGTTGGACCACTCTTAGCCATGTGAATCGAGTTATCCTCGCCTTCACCAGCTTCACCGTACATATCAACGAGCTTTTCGACGATGACGCTTGAGATTTCTTTCTTGCTCTTCGCGTTCTTTAATTTAACTTCGTCACGTAGCTCGTCACTAATTCGCATCGCGGTCTCATAACCCACATCAGATTCAATCAGCGTATCTTCCAAATCATCGAAGAACGCTTCGTCGACATGGCGGAAATTAGCCAAGAAGGCATTGATACGATCACCAAACGTTTTCCGCGACTTTTTCAGTCCTTCATCATAACGTTCTGCCTCAGTTGGCTCCGGCTCAGCCGATTCCGAATCAGCCGCCGCATTAACAGTCGGTGCGGCGGATTCAGTCGCAGTCGTCGCTGATGACTTGACTGCTGGCGCCGTACTGGCTACTGATTCTGACATAGCGTTGCCTTCAACTACCGCATCAGACTTAGTCGCTAACGCCACGTCGCTCGCGGCCGCTTGACTAACTTGTGCCGCACTCGCACTTAATGCAGCTAGTGACTGGGCAACCATTGCACTGGCTGTGAGTGGCGCTTCCGACACCGTCGCCGATTGCAGTGATGCTTGTGAACCAGACTGTGCACTCACTGCCGCCGTGCTATCGGCCGGGGCTTCACTAGTAGCTGCCGATTTTACTGTCGCTGGTTCGTCCGCAGTGCTTGTCGCTTCGCTTACGGCTGTACTGGACACCGGTGTCGCAGTTGATTCAGTTGTTGCGCCCTCCGAGCGAGCTGGCTGTTGTGACGAAGGGGCCCGGTCGTCACTGACCGGTGCGTTAGCTTGACTTGTCGTTGCTGGCGCTTCACTGGCAGCTGACGTTGTTTGAGCGTCATCTGATTCTGGTAAACTAAACGCTTTTTTTAACCGACTAAATAGTCCCATCTTCAACACTTCCTTTAATTATTTTTGTTCATCTTTTAAATCTGCCAAGGAGACTGAGACCATCTTGGAGACACCTGACTCTTCCATGGTTACCCCATAAAGTACGTCAGCGTGCATCATTGTTCCTTTTCGATGAGTAATGATCACAAACTGCGTTCCCGTTTGAAAATCATTCAAATACTGACTGAACCGATCCACGTTGGCATCGTCTAACGCAGCTTCGGCTTCATCTAAGATACTGAATGGCACGGGGCGCACTGCTAAAATGGCAAATAATAACGTAATAGCCGTTAACGCCCGTTCCCCACCAGAAAGTAAGCTTAATCGCTGAAATTTTTTGCCCGGTGGCTGGGCCATGATATCAACCCCACTGGTCAATAAATGTTCTGGGTCGGTCAAGATCAATTCAGCCTTACCGCCGCCAAACATCTGTTCAAAAATCGTACTAAATTCGCTAGCGACTTGATCAAATGCCGTTTTAAAGCGGGTGGCAACGGTCGTATCCAAATCAGCCATTGTTTGCAGTAAGTGTTCCTTGGCTTCAGTTAAATCGGAAGCTTGGTTATTGAGAAAGTCAAAGCGTTCCTTGACCCGCTCGAATTCGTCAATCGCGCCGAGGTTTACCGTTCCAATCTCATCCAAGCCCCGTTTAAGCAGTTTCAACTGTTCTGTAATCGCAGGTAACGCTAAGTCACTGACGTCAGCTTGTGCTGCGGCAACTGTCAACTGGTACTTTTCAGCCAGATCAGCCGTGGCGTGGTCGACTTCGCCAGTCAATTTTGTTTGGCTTAATTCCAAGCGACGGTAATCATCCGTTGCGGCCGCTGCGAGTTGTTGCAACCGAACTTGCTGGGTCGATAATTCTTCAACCTGATCATTAAGCGTTGCTAGCTGTTGTTCACACGTTTTCCGTTGTTCTTCAACCGCAGCCTGTTTAGCCTTAGCTGTTTTCAAGACCGTATCGCGTTCTGCGACCGACATTTGCTGGCTCGCTAACGTTGTTTTAATTGCTGTTAAATCCGCTTGAATTTGCTTTTTCGTCTCTTCATTTTGCGCCAAGGTCGCCTGACATTGTTCTAATTGTCGTTGCGTTTGTTTCACGTGTTCCTGCAACGTAATCAGTTGTTCACGCTGGGCTTGTAATTTCGTCGTTTGAGTCTGTTGATAACTTTCGTAATCCGTTTGCTGTTGTTGGACTGTTTTCATTTGGTCCTGATAGTCTTTAAGCTTAGCCGCATTAGCCGCTTGCGCTTGTTGATTACGAGCCACTAAGTCTTCATAGCTATCATCAGCTTGCGTCTGTTGCTGCTCATAAGTTAAAGCCTTAACTTGACGACTTAGCTGCGTTTGCTCGCTCTGTGCCGCCTGTAACTGGGCCTGTGTCTGACTAAGGCGATCCTTAAGTTCACTTAGTTGTTGGCGGGTCGTTTCAACCTGAACCGTCAAGTCTTGGTTAGCTTTTTTAAGGTCTGCTAGCCCTTGTTCATAGGTTACTAATTCAGACTGCATCTGGGCAACATTAGCTGCAATTTTTTCCGCGGATTGTTGCTGTTGGAGTAGCCCATTATCATCATGGCGAGTCGCACCACCGGTGATGGCCCCACTGGCCGCAATCGTTTCACCATCAATGGTTACCAATTTGCACCGAAAACGTCTGCTCCGTGAAATTGCCATCGCGTGGTCTAGCGTGTCCACAATCGCCGTTGTTCCTAACAAGTAACGTTTGATTGCCGTCAATCGTGATTCACAATCGACCAACTCGCTAGCCACGCCCAACACACCAGGTTGTTGTGATAAATCGCGCTCAGTGTTAACGGGAAGTTGACGAGCTGTGATCCGCTCGATAGGCAAAAAGGTTGCCCGACCGGCGTGATTTTGTTTTAAGAAATTAACAACAGTTTTAGCCGTCTGTTGTGTGTCACAAACAATATTTTGCAACTGTCCGCCCAGCGCAACTTCGACCGCCTTAGTATACTGATCAGGAACGGTCAGGAGTTCTGAAACGGCCCCGGCAACGCCACTAAACTGTTGGCGATGTTGTAAGACCATTCGAACGCCCGCATAAAAGTTCGTATAGCGTTCCTGAACAGCTTGCAACGCCTCTAGCCGTGACTTTTCACGCTGCATCAAGCCAGCCGCGTCTAACCAACGTTGCTGTTGCTCGTCGATCCGCTCTGCATTCGTTTTTACTTGGGCTTGTTGGGCTGTTAGCGTGGCCTGCTGCTGATTAACTTGATTTTCTAAATCACGTTGCTCACGATTGTGCACGTCTACGGTCGTCTGCACCCGTTTCAAGTTAGCCTGAGCCTGTGCTAGCCGTTCTGCTAACGCTGTGCTCTGACTGCCAGACTGTTGATGTTGCTTAACGAGGTTCTTCGCTTCGTTATTCAGTTCAGCCTGAACTTGTTTTTCATCAATATAAGCATTGCGTAATTTTTCCAGCTCATCAGCCAACTGCTGACGGCCGGCCGCACTCGTTGCCGTCGTTAACTCGGCAACTTGCGCTTTGACTGCCTTAACTTGGGCTTGCTGCTCAGATAATGTTTGTTCTAATTGGGTTTGTTGCTCGGTTTGCGTCGCAATCTGTTGCTCAGTTGCGGTCAAACTGGCCGTCAGCCGTTCCTGCTCAGACTGTTGGTTTTGCCGCCGTTCAGCGTCAACCCCTTGTTGTCCTTGCGTGTTTTCGATGGTCTTAATCAGCTCAAGATTTTGTGCTACCAGCTCATCTTTTTGCTTTAATTGAGCTGTCTGCTGGGTTTTTAAATTAGCTAGCTTGGTTGCACCAGCATCAACTTGTTGCTGATACTTAGCCACTAACGCCTTGGCACTAGCTAACTTTTCATTGACACCTTGTAGTTGATCACGAGCAATCGTCAACTTCTTAACGAGCCGCGAACGGTCCAAATAATCAAATTTTTGTTTTTGATCTTGATAATCCCGGGCAAGACTCGCCTGTTCTTCCAACGGCCCCTTTTGCTGATTCAATTCAGCAATGATATCGTTCACGCGGTCTAAATAATCCGTCGTTTCCGCTAATTTATTCTCCGTCGTGAACTTATCCTTTTTGTACTTTAAGACCCCAGCGACATCTTCGATAATGCTGCGGCGCTCTTCTGGTTTCGCATTAAAGACCGCCTCAACACGACCTTGAGAAATCACTGAAAATGAGTCTTTTCCCAGACCAGTATCAATCATCAAATTCGTAATATCTTTCAACCGGCAACTCTGATTATTAATTAAATAATCGCTGTCACCGTTACGAAAGAGTTTCCGCGTAATACTAACTTCTGCGTAATCCAAAGGTAAAAAGTGGTCACTGTTATCAAACGTGATCGTGACTTTAGCCATATTCAACGGTTTTCGATTAGCCGAGCCGGCAAAAATGACGTCGGTCATCTTAGTGCCGCGTAAACTTTTGACGGCCTGTTCTCCGAGGACCCAGCGAATAGCTTCAATAATGTTACTCTTACCACTACCGTTTGGGCCGACAATCCCCGTCATTCCGGCTTGAAAATCAATTTTGGTTTTATCAGCAAATGATTTAAATCCGCTGATTTCTAATGATTTAAGTTGCATTCGACACAAACTTCCTGTAATTATTAATGGTTACTTTTGCTGTAATTGTGAATAAGCTTGCCGAGCAGCGCTCTGTTCGGCTTCCTTCTTGGAATGCCCCCAGCCCTCACCGATTTTTTGACCATCGGCAAGTACGGCAATCTCATAAGACCGCTCATTGGCTGGACCATCTTGTTCAATTAATTGATAGTCGATTGCGACATCGCCATCCCGTTGCAAGTATTCTTGCAAGGTCGTCTTATAATCAAAAACGCCATCAAAACGACCCTCATCCAGCTTAGGAAAAATTACTTGATGAACGAACTTCAAAACAGGTTCCCGTCCTTGATCCAGGTACAGTGCCCCGACAAATGATTCAAAAATATCACATAAAAGTGAATCTCGTTCCCAAGCATGCGCTTTTTGTTCGCCCTTGCCTAACCGGATGTACTGAGGAAAGTCACATTCACGGGCAAAGCTTGCAAAACTTTCTTCACAAACCATGGCGGCCCGTAAACGAGTCAACTTACCTTGGGGCATGTCTTTATAACGTTTGTATAAATATTCGGACACCACTAACTCCAAGACGGCATCCCCCAAAAATTCGACCCGTTCGTAATACTTCAACTGTTGGTCCTGATGTTCATTGACATACGAGGCTTGTGTAAACGCCTCCGCCAATAAATCGGGATCTTTAAACACAATGCCAAACCGTTCCTTCAACATTGCAGCTAATTCTGTAATCATTTGAAACTTCCTTTCGTTATCATTCTATCGACTAACCCCATTGGATCAGCCAGTTATCACAATCTGTTACTGGTGGTGCCTAACTTAGCATGAATCATTATTTAAGGTGGTCATTCATCTGCCGTTCGAGTGCTTCCGACATGTATTCAGTGCTACTCTTACACGCAATGTTCAGTTTCACCCAGCCGTGGCAATCGACCGTGGATGATCAGAAGCCAACAATATAGAAACACAAGTTAAAAGTCCGCTTAAGTAAGGATTCATCTGATAATCAGTCAGTCAACAGGTCACACATTGCATATCATAACATTATACTATGATTTAGTGGTCAATAACAATGATATCGGTACTTTCGTAGTCAGACAAGCAAAAACAGGTAACCATGTTGGCTACCTGTTTTTGCTTGGTCAATTAACTTATTTTGCTTGGTGCGCTGCCACGTAATCGACGACTTCGCCGACCGTTGACAATTTTTCGGCATCTTCGTCTGAGATTTCGCTACCAAAGGTGTCTTCTAATTCCAGTACAAACTCAACAAAATCGATGGAATCAGCATCCAAATCGGTTTGCAAGTTCATTTCGTTGGTAATCGTTGCTTTATCAACTTCGAACCGATCAGCAATGATATCCGCAATTTTATCGAAAATTTCTTCTTTCGTCATGTAAAGATCCCTCACTAACTTGAATTCACTAAAGTATTCTAATCGTTTTCAGCAGGAATGTCTACACTTGCTTGCTGATTAGCTTGTTGATTAGCAAAATATTCCGCAACTCCTGGGACGATATCCGTACTGACCATCTGGCGAATTTGGCGGATAGTATTCACGATTGTTGGCGCTTTGCTGGAACCGTGCGTCTTAACGACCGGCGCCTTCAATCCTAGTAAGACCGCGCCACCGTACTGAGAATAGTCCATTTGAGACCGGATTTCATTAAACCCATTCTTAAGCAATAGGCCGCCTAACTTGCCACTGATACCGGTGTCATAGACGGCATCTTTCACTAAACCGAGCATGGAACGCGCCGTACCTTCAATGCTCTTCAAAACGGCGTTACCCGTAAAACCATCCGTTACGACGACATCAGCAACCCCGTTCAATAAGTCCCGGGATTCAACATTACCGACAAAATTGATACCGTCAGTCTGTGACAAGAGTTCAAACGCTGCCTTATGGACCTTATTTCCCTTGTCATCTTCCGTCCCGTTATTGAGTAAGGCAACCCGTGGATGCTTAGCTTGCATCATCCGTTCTGCATAGTACGTCCCTAACACACCGTATTGTTGCAAGTTCAGTGGCTTACTATCAGCATTAGCACCAATATCCATCATCACAAAGTTCGATTGGTTAGCATTGCGTACCACTGGCAATACCGTCACTAATCCCGGTCGGTCGATGCCTTTGATCCGGCCCACGATAAATAACCCGGCCGCCAGAACGGCCCCCGAATTACCGGCAGAAAAGAAGGCGTCCGCCTGGCCATCCTTCACGGCCTGAGCCGCCATTACGATTGATGAATGCTTCTTACGGCGAACGGCACGTACGGGTTCATCCTCCATCGTAATAACTTCATCAGCATTGATGATTTGAATCCGATCACGGTTCTTCAGTTGCGCGTTAATCACATCGCGTTGACCATATAATAAAAAGACCGTATCCTCAAATAAATCACGAGCCTGTTCGACCCCCTCGATCACAGCGTTAGGGGCGTAATCGCCACCCATGGCATCAATCGCAATTTTAATCATTGTGTCACCATTCCTCTCATCACAGTACTGTATTTAGGTTATTAATCGAGCGTCCCCACCGCAGCCAACTTCTGGCTCAAATAGGCGGCTAGTGCCCGATTATCCGGTTGACTTTGCCAATCCGGTTGCTGCACGATTGCGTGGGCATCTTGCTGGGCAACTTGTAGCACGGTCAAATCCGCAATCGGATCACCCACTTTAAATTCCGGCATTCCCGATTGCTTGACACCCAGCACATCACCGGCTCCTCGTAATTCTAAGTCTTTTTGTGCCAAAACAAAACCATTTGTTGTCTGCGTCATGATCTGCATCCGCTCAATCCCTTGCTGGTTCTTGGGATCAGCCACCAAAATACAGTATGAAGCCTTGGTCCCACGACCGACGCGTCCGCGTAATTGATGTAGTTGCGCCAAGCCAAAACGGTCAGCATCATAAATCATCATGATTGTGGCATTCTTGACGTCAACACCCACTTCAATCACGGTCGTGGAAACAAGTAACTGAATGTCTCCCGCCTTAAAAGCCGCCATGACCGCGTCTTTTTCCTCAGGTTTCATTCGACCGTGCAACAGTCCAACTTTAACACTCGCCCCAAAATACTCTTGTAAATTAGCTGACAGAGCCTCGGCGTTTTTAACATCCAGCGTCTCGGATTCCTCAATCAATGGTGTCACCACATAGGCTTGCGATCCATTGTCAATCTGTTGATGAACAAAGCTTAACGCCGAATTAGCTTGGTTGCTCCGTACCCAAGTGGTTTGAATCGGTTGCCGACCAGCCGGTAATTCATCAATTTCAGAAACGTCCATTTCACCATACGCCGTAATCGCCAATGTCCTTGGAATTGGTGTTGCCGTCATGGCTAGTGCATCAGGTTGCCCGCCTTTTTGACGAAAGGCGGCCCGTTGGTTAACCCCAAAGCGATGTTGCTCATCGGTAATAACTAATCCCAAATTAGCATAAGTCACCCCGTCCTGGATCAGGGCGTGCGTGCCAATCAATAAGTTGATCTCACCAGCAGCCAGCGCTGCTAACAATGTCTTGCGGGCAGCTGGCTTGGTCGCACCCGTTAACAGTGCGACGTTGACATCCGTGTCGGCAAAGACCTGGGCCAAGTTATTTGCGTGTTGTTCAGCCAAAATTTCGGTTGGCGTCATCAACGCGGCCTGATAACCAGCGGTAATCGCCGCATACATGACAATGGCAGCCACAATCGTTTTCCCGGACCCCACGTCACCTTGAAGCAACCGATTCATATGCTTCGGTGACTTCAAATCCAAACAAATTTCATTGACAACACGTTTTTGGGCGTGGGTCAATTCAAATGGCAGTGTTTTAATAAACGCCTTTAGTCGGTCATTGTCATAAGCGATCGCAATACCGTTCGTCGTCGCGTCCGTTTGCTTCAGAACTTGCATTTGCATTTGAAACAACAAGAACTCCTCGTAGGTCGCTGAGCGTCGAGCGGCCGTTGAATCGGCTTGACTAGCTGGGAAGTGCATATCATGAATCATTTGGCGCCGCGGTAACAGTCGGTATTTAGCACGTAAGTTAGCAGGCACAATGTCCGTAATGACTGGGGCATATAACTCATATGCTTGTTTGATCATCTTCTGAATCGTCCCCTGCTTGACCGTCTTGCTGGCCGGATAAATCGAACCAAACGCTGAATCCGCATTATTGGGATTGATGATCTTCATTCCCGTCAAGCTACTGCGCGTGGCGTCCCACTTGCCATAAACGGCTAAATCTTGGCCAGTCTCAATCTGTTTCATCAAGTATGGTTGATTAAAAAAAGTCACCATATAGACGTCATGGTCGATTAACAAGCGAAAATTCAGGCGATTCTTCTTACGGCCAAACCGTGCTAGCACAGGTTCAGAAGCCACAGTACCCTTTAGTGTCACCTTTTCTTGATCGGCGATTTCATTGACGTCTTTGACCTGTAGATCTTCATAGCGAAAGGGATAATAGGTCAATAGATCTGCAATCGTATTAATCCCAAGCTCCGCTAAACCTTTTTGGCGGGCTGGGCCGACACCACTTAAAGTTGCAACCGCGTCACTCAACTGTTGTCCCATGCCTGACCACCGCCCTTTCTAAAATAATTGCCTTTACCAATATTAATTATACCAAAAAAACGTTTCAATCCCGCGGGAAGTATCCGTCCGTACAAAAACAGGCCCCAGCATCACTGCTAAGCCCTATTTTTAACGGTTAGTCCTATTCAACTGACACAAGGAATGGGTAAACTGGTTGGTCACCTTCATGAATTTCAATTTCTAATTCATCATCCAACTCTTGCACCTTAGCTGCCAAATGATCAGCGTCAGTTTTAGTTGCATCCTTGCCGTAAATAATCGTTACGAGTTCGCTATCTTCGTCGAGCATGGCTTTGACCATATCCAAAGCAGCGGTATCGCGATCTGGATTCGTAATTACGATTTTGCCATCAACTAAGCCCATGTAATCATCTTTCTTGATTTCAAGGCCATCAATCGTCGTGTCGCGAACAGCATGTGTGACTTGACCACTAACAACCGTACTCAAGGTTTCTTCCATCGCGGCCTGATTATCGTCTAAATCAGCTTCAGCATTGAATGCCAACATTGCAGTCATGCCTTGCGAAATCGTCTGACTGTGGATAATTTTAACTGGGACATCGGCAACTTCCGCAGCTTGTTCAGCTGCCAAAAAGATGTTTTTGTTGTTTGGCAATACTAATGCTTGTTGGGCACCACTGTCATTAACAGCTTTGACGATATCCGCGGTACTTGGATTCATCGTTTGACCACCAGCAATGATGTCGGTGACACCCAAGCCCTTAAATAGCTTGCCGATCCCATCACCCGATGACACAGAGATGATCGCATAACCATGCATGTCAACTTGTGGTTGTGAAGGTAAGGCGGGCTCAGCAGCGGCTTGCGCTTCGTCTTCCTTATCATGTTCCATGATGGTTTCTTGTTGTAGACGCATATTATCAACTTTAACTTTGATCAACGCCCCAAAACGTTGGCCCCACGTCATGACATCGCCAGGATGTTCCGTATGAACGTGCACCTTAACGATTTCATCATCGTTGATGACAAGTAATGAATCGCCCAATTTTGCTAAGTACTCATAGAAAGTGTCATAGTCGAACTTGTGATCAACTAACTTACCATCGCCGATTCGCACCATAATTTCGGTACAGTAGCCATACTTGATATCATTCGGGTCTAATTGCCCCTGCACACTTTGATGGTGGGCAGCATCAATCATCGAATCCATTTCAGCATCGTCCGGAACATAGTCCTGTGATTCGTCGACCTTGCCGCTTAATGAGTCACTAAAGGCTTCCAGCACGAAGGTCAGCCCCTGACCACCGGAATCAACAACCCCAACTTGTTTTAAAACGGGTAACAAGTCCGGCGTGGACTTCAATGCAGCTTCAGCAGCCGTAACGACGGCATCCATAACTTCACAAATATCATCGGTCGTTTTAACAGCTTCCTTACCGGCACCAGCAGCTTTGCGGATGACAGTGAGGATAGTTCCTTCAGTCGGCTTCATAACGGCCTTGTAGGCGGTCTGAGCACCGGCTGCGAGGGCGGCTGCTAAATCGTTAGCGGTTAAGCTCTCCTTATCCGCTACGGCTTTAGAAAAGCCCCGAAAAATTTGTGATAGAATCACACCAGAATTACCACGGGCCCCCATCAAGAGTCCCTTGGCTAAGGCTGACGCTAGGTCGCCTACTTTTGTACTGGTTTCTTCACGTTCATATTTGGCACCGCTGGCCATCGATAAGCTCATATTAGTCCCGGTATCACCATCTGGTACCGGAAAGACGTTCAAAGAATTAATAAATTCAGCACGTTGGTTCAGCTTTTGTGAAGCAGCCTGCACCATTTTGCCAAATTCAAGATTAGTAATCGTGGTGATTTTCAATTTCAAAATTCCTCCTTGGCTTCCACCAACATCAATTTAGTCGTTCATTACCCGGACACCTTGGACAATGACGTTGACCGAATTGGCCGTAACGCCAAGCATGTTTTGTAAGTTATATTTGACCTTGGCTTGGACATTGCGTGAGACTTCTGAAATTTTGGTCCCATAACTGACGATAATGTTGACATCAATAGCCACCCCATTATCCTCTTGGCGAACAACCACACCGCGCGCATAGTTTTCGCGGCGTAAAATTTCATTAACATTATCACGAATCTGGTTCCGACTCGCCATACCGACAACCCCGTAGTTATCCGTTGCGGCGCCACCGACGACCGTCGCGATAACATCATTATCAATATCAATGGTTCCAAATTGCGTTTTGATTTTGACAGCCATGAAAATAGCCTCCTTGTTTTAACGCGTTCATTTACGATAGTTTATCATAGCACAACCACTCTTGAAAGAAAAATTAAGCGACTGCTTAACAGAAGCCCGGAAACTGGGAATTTAGCAGTAAAGTAAAATTACTTGATAGAAATGTATTGCAACCTTTATTAATCTATGATAAATTATTCTAGTGAATGATAAAGACGACCTTTTATCAATGAATTACCGAAGGAGGCAGATCAACATGGCAAAAGACTACGTTACAGGCAAACGGACGCACTTTGGTAACACGCGTTCTCACGCTTTAAACCACAGCCGCCGCAGCTGGAAAGCTAACTTGCAAAAAGTTCGCATTTTAGTTGATGGTAAACCAAAGAAGGTTTGGGTTTCAGCTCGGACTTTGAAATCAGGTAAAGTTACGCGCGTTTAGCGCAGCAAATCGCCAGCACATTTTTTTGTGGCTGGCGTTTTTTGTTGTCTAAAATTACTAATTTCTCGTCAACTTTTTATAAAGTTTATAATTCAGCCTTGACCAGCCCATTATGATGACCTGAATCATTGAGGGTGCTTGCCGTACCATCGTCGGAAACAACCAGCTGGGTCTGACCAAAAAGTTCTGCTTCAACATAAGCTTTCCGGTTAGGTCTACTAACGACCACCGACCTAAACATCAGCACGTTTCACCAACAAGCTCCCCGATGATACGTCGTTACTGCATATTAAAAGACCGGTTGATGAGTTTATGACTCACCGACCGGTCTTATTTTAGCTGAAACCTTTGGGTACCCTACGCATCCGCCATGCTGTCATCACGACTTTGAATAACAGCTAGAACCCCCGCATCAAAGCTAAAGTGACCAGTATTGCCACTGAATTCGTTACTGGCCCATGAAATCGGGTACGCATTATAAGCAGCGTCCAACTGATACTTCTCATCGGGTAACGTGAGATGCATCGGCATCAGCGGTACAAACGCCAAATAGCGTTTATCCGCTTCCTTCGTAATCTGGTAGTCCCCTGGTAGAAAGAACCGAACCGAATTTTGCTTATCAATCAGTTTGATCTGCGGAGCCCACTGACGAAATACCGGATCAAGTACTAACCACATATTGGCCAGTAAATGGTCTAACCGACCACCCGTGGCACCATATAGATGCACTTCATCCGGTTGCAACTGCTCGAAAATGGATTTAATCGCCAATTGTGTATCCGTATGGTCTTGGTCGGGTTTGACAACGACAGCGCCCACCAACGCATCTTTGACAGTCTGGAGTTCAGCCGCATCAATTGAATCAAAATCACCTACGACCATCACGGGCTGGATACCACGTTTCACCAAACGCAACGCGCCACGGTCAGCGCCGACCCATGGTCCTGGAATCGTCGTTAAATCTGCTGGATAATTAGCGGTCGGTCCGCCAACCAGTAAGTTTACGATGGTTGCCATTAATTGGTCGCCACCTTCAAATCTTGAATACGTTGCGCTGGGTCCGCACTGTCATAGACATACGAACCAGCAACAGCGACCGTAGCACCAGCGTCATAGCACGCCTTGACGGTCTGGTCGTTGATTCCACCATCAACTTCAATCTCAAATTGATAACCGTGTTGTTGCTTCAATTCGTTCAACGCCGCAATTTTAGCAACCATTTGGTCCAGAAAATGTTGACCACCAAAACCAGGATTGACGGTCATAATCAAAACTTGATCCACTAGTGGCAATAATTCACTAATCATGCTGAGTGGTGTTCCGGGGTTCACGACCACTTCGGCTTTCACACCAGCATCTTTGATTAATTGTAAGGCGTGATAAATGTGACGGGTACTTTCAACGTGCACACCAATCAAATCTGCACCGGCCTTTGCAAACTGCCCAACAAACCGCTCTGGGTCCATAATCATTAAATGACAATCTAACATTAATGACGTTACTGGCCGTAAATCCGCCACAGTACTCATTCCGAATGACAAGTTGGGGACAAACTGACCATCCATCACGTCAATATGCAACGCATCGGCACCGGCATTTTCAGCCATCTGAACGTCACGTTGAAGGTTCGCAAAATCTGCACTTAAAATTGAAGGGGCAACTTTAATCATTAGTCTCACTCACTTTTTCTTATTATAGATTACTTTTTTATTTTTAATGGTTTCATAGAATTGTAAATAATTATCATAGCGACTTGCTAACAGCTCCCCAGCTGCCAATGCCTGTTTAACCGCACATTGCGGTTCGTTAATATGCACACAGCCTCGGTATTTGCAATCAGCGCTAAGTCGCACAAACTCTGGAAAATAATGGGGCAACTCGTTAGCGGCAATATCGAAAACTTCATAGGATGAGAAACCCGGCGTATCAGCGACCAACCCATCCGCAATCGGGATCAAGCTGACTTTACGGGTCGTATGTTTCCCACGATTCAGCGCCTGCGAGATTTCACCAGTCGCTAACGCCAGCCCTGGTTGTAAATGATTTAGCAGTGTTGACTTACCAGCACCAGTTTGGCCCATGACAACCGCCACATGACCAGCCAGAGCCGTTTTAACTGCGGCTAAGGCGGCCGGTGAAAATGCGGTTCGTTCGCAGATGACCTGGTAACCAATCTGCCGATAAGCGTCCGCTAATGTTAATCGTTGTTGGTACACCTCATCGGTTAGTAAATCAGTCTTCGCAAAGTAGAGTAATGGTTCAATACCTGCCACTGCCAAAGCTACCAGTTGTCGATCCAATAAATTCGTTGAAAATTCTTGTTCCGTTGTAGCGGTTACCACGATACCTAAATCAACATTAGCCACTGGCGGCCGTACCAACTGGGTCTGTCGATCAAGAATATTTAACACGTAGCCCTCTTGTGGGGTCGCCGCATCAAACTCCACATTGTCGCCGACAAGTGGCGTAATCCGCCGCTTCCGGAAATTCCCGCGTGCACGGGTCCGATACATTTGGCCATCAGCATAAACGTCATAAAAGCCGCTTAGCGATTGCCGAATTTGTCCAATTTTCAAATTAGCACCACCTTTTATATTATTTGGTACGGTCCACTTTTCTCTATTGTACCAAAAAAGTCATGCATTGCGCATGACTTATCTTTATTTTGTTGCATTTTTGCTTGTAATATTCTTCTTTTCCATGATCGTAACCCCGTTACGCACGATTCGGTAATGCCCCTTCGTATTACCGGTCAGCTGAAACGGTAAACTAATCTTAGTCGACCGCATGATTGCAATATCGCGATAAACGGTCTCAATCATATGGGTATCATCATACAAATAAATCTTAACATCGTTGGCCTGGGCAGTGGTGGCCGATAACGCTTTGTATGGCACCGTTAGTTTAACATAAAAATTCTGTGGTGTCGTCACGTTATTATCACTGCCCCTTGACATGGTCACCGTAATAGTCGACCCAGTCCGGACATTGCCACCGCCATCTGGATCTTGATCATAGGAATAACCTGCCTTCTGTTCCGAAGAGTAGCCCTGCTTAAAGTTAACATTAAGATCATTTGCCTCAGCATAGTCCAGAATATCGCTCTTGCTCTCACCAGTTAAATCTTTTAGCTCGACGTAGCGGCTACCAGCGCTGACCGTAAACGTCACCGTCGTATCTGTCGGCATCACGCGACTACCAGCGACAACATCCTGACTGATGATTTGTCCTGCTGCAACCGACGACGTACTGTAAGTTTCCTTAACTTTGAATCCCGCCGATTTAAGCGTCTGTCGAACATCATGGTAATTATCATTGACATAATTACCAAAGCTCATAACCTTGGCACCGTTACTGATAACCAAATTAATGCGAGCACGTTCTTGGACCCGCGTCTTAACACTGGGCGTTGATTTGATCACCTGATTTTTGGCTACCTGATTACTTTTAGCATGTTGAACAGTCCCGACCGTGAGATGGTGTTTTTTGAGGACCTTAGTTGCGGCACGCTGACTTAAGCCCGTTACTTTCGGCACCGTCGTCATCTGTGGCCGACTTAATTCCAAACCGACGATCACGGCCACGACTAATAACAAAATAATACCGCCCCAAAAGAGGAGCCGACGCCGCAACGGATGTCGTTTGGACCAAGAACGTGTTGGTAACGGTTCTTCATCAGCATCTGTCTGACTCTCAGTCGTTTCAGCCGGGCGCTGGAGTGTTGGTTGCTTGCTTTTATGCGCCACGACCTGGGTCTTACCGTCTTGATTGGCCGCAATTGCTGCTTGAATATCCGCACTGGGCATGATCTTAGTCTCATCATTACCGACATCTTGCGGTACAAAGCGCTTTTCGCCCGCACGGTTACTAGCAAGCACCGTCAATAAGTCAGCGGCCATGTCCTCGACCGTAGCATAACGTTCCCGTGGATCTTTCGTTGTCGCCTGCAAGACGACGTTTTCAAGTGCCTGCGGAATATCCGCATTAAACTCTCGCACGGATGGCATTGCATTTTGAAAATGCTTTAACGCAATGGAAACTGCCGTCTCACCCTTGAAAGGAACTGAGCCTGTTAACATCTCATATAAAATAATCCCTAACGAATAGATATCCGATTGTTTTGTCGCCATGCTACCGCGGGCCTGTTCCGGTGACAAATAATGGACCGAACCTAAAATCGTGTTAGTCTGCGTCATGGTATGTTCAGATAACGCGACCGCAATGCCGAAATCAGTGATTTTAGCATTGCCCTGCTCATCAATTAAAATATTTTGTGGTTTTAAATCCCGATGAATAATATTATGCGCGTGGGCCGTTGCCACGGCACTTAATATCTGCTCCATGATGTCGATTACTTGCTGTAACGGTAACGGAAAGTTCTCTTTAATATAATTTTTAAGATCCATCCCTTTGACGTATTCCATGACCAAGTATTGCATGCCATTTTCTTCGCCAATATCGTACAAACTGACAATGTGGGGGTGAACAAGTTCCGTCGTTGCCAGTGCCTCACGTTGGAATCGCTTGATGGTCTTAGGATCATCACGTAAGTCTAACCGGAGCAGTTTGACCGCAACATCACGATCTAATATTAAGTCATGTGCCAAGTAAACGTTGGCCATCCCACCTTCACCTAAGGACCGAACGATCCGATATCGTCCGCTAAGGGTATAGTTGGGTGTCATTTACTGGCCACCTCACCATCAAGCGCCATCAGCAGCGCCGTAATGTTATCCTTACCACCAGCTGCATTGGCTAATTTGATCAACGTCTCACACTTCTGGGTCGAAGTCTGCGTCGTTGCCAAAACCGTCGCAAGCTGTTGGTCAGTCACCATATTCGTCAGCCCATCTGAACATAATAACAATTGGTCCCCAGGTTGTATCTGGTAAAGGTTCGTATCGATATCCGCATCTGGTGAGATGCCTAGTGTCCGCGTAATAATATTTTTCTGCGGATGTTGTCGGGCCTGTTCGGCTGAAATCTCTCCTCGCTTGACCAACTCATTGACTAAAGAATGATCCTCCGTCAGTTGGTGGAGTTGCCCATCGCGAAAAAGATAGCCCCGACTATCACCAATGTTAGCCATCAAAAACTTTTGATCAAAAAGCAAAGCGGCGACCATTGTCGTACCCATGCCGTTTAGATCTGAAAATTCACGGGCCTTTTCAATAATATGCTGATTTTCATCTTGAACTTCACTTGCTAGCCACTTGACGGCATCATTGGGTTCCTTGAATGTTGTATTTTCAAACCGAAAACCCATGTGCGAGACTGCCATCTCGGAAGCGACATCGCCCCCCTGGTGGCCACCAATACCGTCCGCAACAATTGCAAAATTGATGCCCGCTTTATTTTGAAAAAAGCCGACATAGTCCTCATTTTCTTCACGTTGTTGGCCAATATCCGACCGGTATGCAAAATCCATTGTTTACCACTCCACCATTATTTTTTTCGCAAACAAGCAATGAAAAAGCCGTCGGATAAATAATCATCGGGATAAATCGACAAAGTCTTTTCCGTTCGATCAGTTTTCAAGTCTCGTTCAGTTGGCGTTGTTTGCAGCTCAAAATCTGGGTGATCCGCTAAGAATTTGGTAATCACATCCTGATTTTCCTGTTGCAAAATCGTGCACGTACTATACGTCATGATACCACCTTTTTTCAAGGTTGGGGCGACCGCTGTCAAAATTGCCAGCTGAATTCGTTGCAAGTTCAAACTATCCTGCAACTGTTTCTCATAGCGAATCTCAGGCTTCCGGCGCATCAATCCCAGTCCCGAACACGGAGCATCGACTAAAATTCGATCAAAACTTTCAGCATTAAACTGCGTCTCAACTTTACGGGCATCGAGTTCGGTGGCCTCAACGCGATCAGCAACGTGCATGCGCGCCGCATTTTGACCGATCAGTTTCACTTTATTGGCATGAATATCAAGGGCAACGACTGTGCCACCCTGCTCAGCATCTAAACTAGCCGCAATCTGGGTCGTCTTGCCCCCGGGGGCCGCACAAGCATCCAAGACTCGATCATTCGGCTGCGGATTGAGTGCTGGCACAACTAATTGTGCACTTTCATCTTGAACTGTGAACATGCCATACCGCATCGCTTCAGTATTAATGGCCTGACCATCCGTTGCAATCAGCCCTAACGGTGAGATTTCACTCGGCGTAATTGTCAAACCATCATTAATCAGCGCCGTTGTCACATCTTCAACCGTCGACAAGGCCGGGTTGACACGTAAGGCTTGCTTAGCTGGTTGGTTCAATGATGATAAGATTCGCTCCATCTTTTCAGCACCTAATTGACGCCGCAATTCTTGAATCAACCATATTGGCATGCTATAAGTCACACTCAACCGTTCATCAGGATCTTTAATCGCATCAAAACTCGGTAGTCCTGAGCGATCCATTTGATGTAAGACGCCGGTTACAAACCGCCGAATGCCAGGGTGACCTTTGACCTTAGCAATTTCAATCGTTTCGTTGAAAACGGCCCGTTGTGGAATCTTATCCAGATACTGCCATTGATACAATGCGCTCAATAAGAGCTCCCGTACCCAGGGGTCAATCTGGTGCGGATGTCGAACAAACGGGGTCAACCAGTATTCGAGAGTCAACCGATGTTGAATGACACCGTAAACCATATTTGTCAGCAGATTAATGTCACGCCGATCCATCTGATGATCATTGATTAACTGGTTTAATTGCAAATTTGAATATGCACCGTTCTTAATCTTCGCTAAGGCGGCGACCGCTAACCAGCGGGGGGTATTACCAACTGTACTCATTTATTAATAACCTGCTCTCCGGTAGCGAACTTATCTGCCGCCCCATTTAAATAGTCTGTAATTGTCATCTTCGGTTTACCAGCTGGCTGCAACTGATTGATTGCAATCGCTGTGTGGTCAGCAGCTGCAATCACAAGCTCATGTTTCGTCTTGCGAACCACTTGTCCAGGAGCTTGCGTGACCACTTCGTCAGCTAAGGGGGTCACATCCCAGAACTTCGTGCGCTTTCCATCCAAGACCGCATAGGCGATTGGTGCTGGCCGCATGCCCCGAACTTGATTATCAATTTCAACGGCCGTTTTTGTAAAGAAGTCTAAAACCTCTTGTTCTGGCCGAATGTTCGGTGCAAAGGTCACTTGGGATTCATCCTGTGGCACCGCCGTAATTTCGCCAGCAATCAACTTGGGCAACGTTTCCAGTAACAAGTCGCGACCAACTAAGCTCAACTTATCAAACATCGTCCCGGTGTCATCGTTTTTTTCAATTGGAATCGCACGCTGCGCCAGCATATCGCCCGCATCCATCTTTTTAACCATGTAAATGATAGTAATTCCAGTTTCAGACTCACCGTTGATAATTGAATATTGAACAGGCGCGCCACCACGATACTTAGGCAACAACGAGCCATGGACATTAACGGCACCAATTTTGGCAGCTTTCAACAATTTTGTTGGTAAAAACTGTCCAAAGGCGGCCGTCACAATTAAATCGGGCTGCAAGTCAATAATCTGTTGCATTTCAGGACTACCACTAATCTTTTCCGGTTGGAAGACGGGAATATCATGGGCAACCGCGACTTCTTTGACTGGCGAAGCTGTTAAGACGTGTTTGCGACCAACTTTTCGGTCTGGCTGGGTCACAACGCCTAGTACCTGGTATTGTTCTTTAATTAAACTTTCGAGAATCGGTGCCGCAAACGCGGGCGTTCCCATAAAAACGATTGATGTCATTGTCAAACTTCCTCCTAATCCCATTACATGAAATGTAAGGGTTCCACGTCAATTCCAATCTGTAGCCCTTGTCGTTGTTGCGCCTGCGTCTCATGCAGTAGCGTTGTCAGCGTCTGAGCTAAATTGGGTTCTTGTTTATATTTAATCACGATTTGATAATAATAACGGCGATTGACTCGTGCGATCGGCTTGGGCGTTGGGCCTAATAGAATCGTTGACGGTGCCAACCGCGGGCGTAACCATTGCAGTAACTGATACATGCGCTTGGCTGCTACCCCTTCATCTAAGTCACTCGCTGTAATTTGAACCGTAAAGTAGTACGGCGGATAACCACCCCGGTGCCGCATCTGCATCTCATACTTGAAAAAGCCTTCGTAATCGTGGTGTTGTGCAAACCGAATCGCATAATGATCCGGATTAAATGTCTGAATATACACGTGACCACTCTTTTCCGCCCGTCCAGCTCGACCACTCACCTGGGTTAATAGTTGGAAGGTCCGTTCACTGGCGCGAAAATCCGGCAATCCTAGGGCCGTATCGGCATTCAAGACACCGACCAAGGTCACATTAGGAAAATCCAGTCCCTTCGCAATCATCTGGGTACCAATCAAAATATCAGCTTCACCACTCCCAAACTGTGCTAAAAGCTTGGCATGGGCGCCCTTTTTACGGGTCGTATCATTGTCCATCCGAATAATGTTAGCGTCCGGAAGCAAGTCTTGCAATTCTTCTTCGACTTTTTCAGTTCCCGTCCCATAATAACGGATCTGACGACTATGACAGTTCGGACAATTCCGCGGAATGGCTTCTTCGTGACCGCAGTAATGGCACTTCATCGTGTGCGTATCCATGTGTAGCGTGAGTGAAATATCACAATTAGGACACTTCAAGACAAAACCACAATCTCGGCACAACACAAACGATGAATAGCCCCGCCGATTGAGCATTAGAACACTCTGCTCATGACGTTCAAGCCGATCCTGCAAGGCAACTAACAGTGGTGCTGAGAAATTGCTTTCAGCGTGTTGTTGCATTTCCTTTTTCATATCAATAATTGAAACCTTAGGAAGGGGCCGTCGATTGACCCGATCCGCAAGCAGTAAGCGCTGATAAACGCCCTTTTCTGCGCGGGCGCGCGTTTCTAACGATGGGGTCGCCGAACCCAGTACGACTGGACAGTTATGGTAACGACTACGCCATAAAGCCACTTGCCGAGCATGATAACGCGGGGCATCATCCTGCTTATACGTGCTCTCATGTTCTTCATCCATCACGATTAAGCCAAGATTTTTTAGCGGGGCAAACACCGCTGAGCGTGCGCCAACCACCACCTGAGCCTCACCTCGTTGGATTCGCCGCCACTCATCATACTTCTCACCACTGGACAATCCACTGTGCAAAACGGCAACAGCTTTACCAAAGCGCCCCTTCACGCGTTGAACCATTTGGGGTGTCAGTGAAATCTCCGGCACTAACATCAACGCCGTTTTTCCTTGTGCCAATGCGGCCGCCATCGATTGCAAGTACACCTCAGTCTTACCGCTCCCCGTCACACCCTCTAACAAGAACGTGGTGGTTGCGGCTTGGTCAACGGCTTGCGTAATCTGATCGACGGCCACTTGCTGTTCATCATTCAATTGTAACGCCTTGGTAGTCTTAATATCACTAGTTGCGTAGGGATCACGATAAACCTCGACGGCCACTTTTTTAAGCCAGCCTTTCTGTACTGCTGTACGAATGGCACCGTCCGTGACATCAAAACGAGTACAAAACGCCTTTTGCGAGAGCTGTTCACCATTTAAAGTGAGCAACCCCTGGAGCACCGCCAATTGTTGTGTAGCCCCGGCGCGTACCTGGTCCACTGCAGCCTGTAGCGCTTCGTTAGTTAAGGCCGCTTTCACCGCCGTTTGCGTTTTACGCCGTGCTTGATTTTTAACTTGGTAGTACACATCGACTTGCCCAGCCGCCTGCAGCCGTAATAACTGGCTGACGATTGCCGGCGTCGTGGCGACGTCATCAAACGGCACCATCGATTGGTCCCCAAACAGCGTCGTTCGAATCGTCGCGGGCGTTGTTGCTGTTGTTCGCAACTGTTTTTCATACTTTGCACGCATGACCGCCGGCAGCATGGTCTGTGCACAGGTAATCTGAAATGAAAACGTGCTGGCAGCCAACCACTTGGTCAGTGCTAAGGCTTCAGTATTCAGAACCGGTGCTAGGTCAACGACCGCGTCGATTGGTTTCAGCTCACCATCAAAGTTAGTAACGTCATCAAGAGCTAACACAAACCCCTGCACCCGCCGTTTACCACGGCCGAACGGCACCACGACGCGCATGCCGGGTTGCACTTGTGATTGCCAGGCGGTTGGAATTCGATAACTATAAGGTCGATTTGTCTGCATAGTGGGCACATCGACTAATACTTGGGCAATTTGTGCCACACAACTCTTCCTCTCTACTTAATCATGCCTGTGTTCCTGCACCATCCGCAATTGCCGTCATCAAGATCTGTTTGGCAATTGCAGTTTTCGTTGTCAATTCCGTCGTAACTGGTTGTTGCTCAGGCCGCAACAGTGTGACCTGATTGGTATCACCATTGAACCCAACTCCCGGTTTGGAAACATCGTTAGCAACAATTAAATCTAATTTTTTACTAGTTAACTTACGATTGGCATTGGCCAGCAATGATTGAGTTTCAGCTGCAAAGCCAATCACATACTGTTGGTGCTTCCGGGCCGCTAATGTTTTTAAAATATCCGGTGTTTCTGTCAATCGTAACGTTAAGTCAGCATGGTCAGCTGGCTTTTTAATCTTCTGATCAGCTAATTCAGCCGGCCGATAATCAGATACGGCCGCCGCCATGACCAAGATATCCGTATCATCAAAAATATCACTGACTGCCGTCAATAAGGATTGAGCCGAATCAACCGTCACGACCTTAACACCACTAGGCGCTGCTAAATGAGTCGTGGCGCTGATCAGTGTCACAGTTGCACCTAACTCCCGTGCGACTTGAGCAACTGCGTAGCCCATCTTCCCCGATGAACGATTCGTGATAAATCGTACCGGATCTAAGGCTTCTCGGGTTCCGCCGGCAGTGACGACAACTCGCCGTCCTGCTAATGGCAAATCAGGTGTCAACTGAATCAGTTGATCTGTCAACCAGGCCAAAATCACCGCTGGTTCCGGCAAGCGTCCTTGACCACTGTAGCCTTCCGCCAACATACCCGTAGCAGGAGTTAAGACGTGTAACCCATCCGTCGTCAGCTGCTTCAAATTGCGCTGAGTTGCTGGATTAGCGTACATATGTGAATTCATTGCTGGCACCACAAACTTGGGTGCGGTCGTCGCTAAAATTGTCGTCGTTGCGGCATCATCGGCTAGACCGTTAGCCACCTTAGCAATCAAGTTGGCGGTAGCCGGAACGAGAATCATCACTTCAGTCCAGTCAGCTAACGCGACGTGGACGACGTGATGCGGGTCAGTCGTTGTGAATTCATCAATGACCACTGGCTGCTGCGTTAAAGTTTGAAAGGTCAATGGCGTGATAAACTTTGCCGCATGGGTCGTCATCGCAACTCGCACGACGGCGCCCTGTTTCATCAAACTACGAATCAATACTAACGCTTTATAACTCGCAATCCCACCACTAACGACTACCGTTACATGGCGTTTTGTCCATATACTCACTTCTTCACGTCCTTTGAAAAATCTCGCAACCGTGCCAGCGAGATTTTTACACTTTAATAAAACAATTGTATCAAGAATCGACAGTAACGTGAAGCTGAACGTCCGCGTCATTCTTCATAAAAAAAGTGCCAAGCCCCAGCTGGCTCAGCACACCGTTTTGTTACTAATCTTTGTCAGTTTCATCTGGATCGATCATTAAGTCACCGGCCGCAATTTCTTCCATGGCCCGACCAATCGTTTTAACCGATTTGTATTCGCTAAGCATTGGTGCTGCACCAGCGTCCAATTCATGGGCCCGCTTGCTAGCTAACATAATCAATGAGTAACGCGAATTAACTTGCTTCAGTAAGTCATCAACTGATGGATATAAGATCATGATTCCGCATCTCCTAACATTTCTTCATACTCGGGCATGACCCGTTTAACACTAAACCGTTCACTACGAATAATAGCCTTGATTCGTTCAGCAGCTAGCGGAACTTCATCATTGATAACCGCATAATCATAATTACGCATCATCTTGATTTCATCAACCGCTTTTGCCATCCGCTTGTTGATCACACTCATATCATCAGTCCCACGACCAATGATGCGGTGCTTCAATTCCATCAAATCCGGCGGCGTCAAGAAAATGAAGACGCCATCAGGCATTTTTTCGCGGACTTGCATGGCCCCGTTAACTTCAATTTCTAAGAAAACGTCTTTGCCAGCCGCCAACGACTGCTTAATATATTTTAAGGGCGTCCCATAGTAATTGTCAACATACTTGGCATATTCAAGCATACCGCCGCTCTTAATTTCATCCTCGAACTCTTCTTTGGACACAAAATAGTAGTCCTTGCCATCTACTTCGCCCGGACGCATTTGCCGCGTCGTCATCGAGACTGAATATTGAAAATCGTTATCATCTGAGTCAAAGATTTCCTTGCGGACGGTACCTTTACCGACACCCGAAGGACCTGATAAGACGATTAACATGCCTTGTTTCGCCATGATCACAAATTCCCCTTAATTAAAATATGTTTTAAAGTTTATTTTGCACTTTTTAACCCTATATTGCAAGTATTATCAAGGTTACACAGCTTTTTTTCATTTTTATTCGTGAATTTTCTCAAATTTTAGGCTTGCTTTTTAGAACGCCTGTTCGTATAATGGAAACACAAACAAATGTTCGAGGTGGCTAATATGCAAAATCAACAATCTAATTTGAAACTAATTTCCAAGAACTTACACGCTTCCTATCGCCAATTTATGGATGACTTTACTGCTGCCCCGACCGTCGTTGCGCCGTTACTGCCAATGATGCCGGCTTTCCAGCGGGATTTGTTCTTAGCTCAAGCGCACACGGAACACTATCAAATCATGCTCCAGATGCAGCCTCAGCTCACTGAGTCCCGACCATATAATATTCACGGAGTGTTAAAAAACCTCGCTAGTGGTCAGTTGGTTCTAGTTAATCGGCAGTTACACCTGACCCACTTGGTCGACCCGGACGCCATCCGTTATATCAAACGCGTTTAGTTTAATCATTAATACTTGCATCAAAAGGTGAAATCATGTTCAATACAACCTTGCGTATTCTCATGGTGTTTTTGATGCAAATCAAAAAGATTGATGTTACAGCTCCACTGACTTCCCTGAATGAGTGAGTACGGAGTACCTGTAAATCAATCTTTTTTAGTAACTTAATTTTTATATTGCTTCTTTTACTTGTCGCTCACTGACGTTATTTTTGAGTTGGATCAGCACGCTTTTCAATCCAAGCCAAGACCGTATCAGCAATGATTGCCATTAAAGCTGTTGGTAACGCCCCGGCCAAGATAATGGCACCACCATTCGTAGCATTGGTTCCTCGAATAATGATATCCCCTAAACCGCCGGCACCAACGAAGGTCCCAATGGCCGTAATCCCGATAGCCAACACTAATGCGTTCCGGAGTCCAGCCATAATGACGGAAAGTGACAGTGGCAACTCCACCATTCGTAACAGTTGCCAACGCGTCATCCCCATCCCCTTACCGGAATCTAAAATACTAGCACTCACATTTTGCATTCCAGTATAGGTATTCTTGATAATCGGTAGCAATGCGTATAAAAAGACCGTGACGATTACCGTGTTCACACCTAGTCCCAAACCAATCATGATGATTGATAACATCGCTAGTGACGGAATCGTTTGAATCACATTGGCAATCGCGATCACTGTCGCACTCAACCGACTATGATGGGCAATGAAAATGCCAATTGGAATCCCAACAATTGCCGCAAACAGCACGCCATAAATTGAAATCAAGAAGTGACGTGAGAACTGGCTTAACACGTACACACCGTTTTGTTGGTAATAATATATCAACTGTTGCAGCAAGTTCATCTGAGCCATTATTTGTCACTCCCTTCAAAGTAATTATGTTTTTCAAGGAACTGTTTAGCCACAACTTCCGGTTCCACTAAGTTATTATCAACTTGATAGTTCAAGTTTTGCATCGTCTTTAAGCTGATTTTACCGTTTAATCGATTCAAGATTGGCTTCAACTTCGGATGAGCTTTCAAGATCTTGTTCGTTGCAACCGCACTCGCATTGTATGGTGGGAAGAAATTCTTATCATCCTTTAAAATCTTCAGATCATAACTACCAATCCGACCATCAGTCGAGTATCCGAGGATGGCATCCATTTTACCTGATTCCAAGGCATCATAAACTAAACCAATTTGCATTGGATAAGTCTTCCCAAATTGAAAGCCATACAACTTCTTAAAGGCAGGATAACCGTCACCTTTTCGTTCAGTCCAGATTTGATCCAAACCGACCGTCAGCTTCGAGGCTACTTTTTTCATATCACTAACCGTATTTAGATGGTATTTTTTAGCCGTCGCTTTCGTCACCATAAAAGCATAGGTATCTGCGAACCCATAACTTGGGAAATAGGTCATTTGATACTTGCTGTTGAACTGTGAGCGAACTTTTTGGTCAATCGACTTGATATTACTCCGATCCATCTTTTCGCCCAGAATCGTCGTTAAGTCCGTCCCAGTGTAACGAATCGCTGAAATATCAGCCTGATCATTCTTCAAGGCATTGAAACTAACCGTCCCAGAACCTAAATTGTTAATGATCGTCGTATTCAAATTAGAATAATGCTTAATCATATCTTGAATCATGTACGCCATGATTTGTTGTTCAGTCGTGTTTTGTGACGCAATCCGGATCGTATCGGATGAAGTTCCTGACAAACCCGGAAAGCCACAGCCGGCCAATAATAACGCACTGGCGACCGTTGCGAAAACACCTAACAACCACTTTTTAATTTTCTTCATCTTTAATCCCCCTTACGCTTGTGTGGTTCTTGGGGTAACCGCTGCTTCTAGTTTACCCAACAGCCAATCAACGATGAGGGCTAAGATAATCACCGGAATTGAACCGCCTAAAATTAAGTCAGTTCGATAGAGGTTTAACCCATTAAAGATAAAGTCCCCAAGGCCACCGGCACCAATGTATGATGCTAACGCGGCCCAGGCAATAACGTACGTTGCGGATAATCGAATACCAGCCATAATAACTGGGGCTGCCATCGGTAACTCAACTTTAACAATTGACTGCCAACCGGTCATTCCCATTCCCTTAGCCGCATCGATCAAGGCTGGATCAACGTCTTCCAGTCCAAGATAGGTATTGCGGAGAATCGGTAATAAAGAATAGATGAACAGCGCAATGATAGCTGGAATTGCACCAATCCCGAAAAACGGGATCATCAATGCCAACAACGCCATCGCTGGGATCGTTTGTAACATACTAGCGATTGACATGACCACATTCGCAATCGGCTTCACCCGCGTAAGCAGAATTCCAATCGGAACCGCTACGATAATGCCTAAGAACAATGAAAACGCCGAAATATACAAGTGTTGCCACGTCTTAACCAGCAGCTGCATGCCGTAGTTTTGTAGGAAAGTTATCATGCCTGTTCACCGCCTTCAGCGGGCGCATCGTCCTCCCCATGATGAATATTATTTTCAGCTTCATCTTCGTCTTCATCACCCCAGAGAGCATCATAAACAATATCGACCAGGGTGGCCCGCGTTACAATTCCGACCAGGCGATGTTGTTCATCTACGACTGGAATGTTCTTCAAGCCGCGTTTCAAAATACGTTCGACCGTATCCCGAATCAATGAATTTGACTGAACATAGAACAAATCAGTCTTCATAATGTCGCCCACACTAGTAGCCGAGTTAAAGTTGTAATCAACGTCTTCAATGCCGATCACACCCTTCAAGATGCCGGCTTCATCGGTGACTAACAACGAGTCAACGCGTTTATCATGCATTTGTCGTAATGCGACCGTCAATGACTTTCCTGGTGTGGTGGCAATTGGGTCTTTCAACATCACTTGCCCAACAGTGGTAATACTTGGCCGTGCTTGAATCAAACGATCCTTACCAATTAAGTTCTCAACGAATTCATTAGCTGGATGACGTAAGATACCGTCTGGCGTATCCACTTGCATAATGTCGCCACCATCCATGATTACGATTCGGGTCGCTAATTTTAACGCCTCATCCATATCATGGGTTACAAAGACGAACGTCTTACCTAAGCGTTCCTGCAAATCCTTAACGAGATCTTGCAAAGATTCACGGGTAATCGGGTCTAACGCCCCAAATGGTTCATCCATCAATACTAAATCTTGGTCTGCTGCTAACGCCCGAACAACCCCGATCCGTTGTTGTTGCCCACCGGAAAGCTCCGACGGGTACCGATCCAAGTAATCTTCTGGCAATTCCACCAGCTTGATCATCTTCTTAGCACGTTCATTCATTTTATCTTGGGGCCACTTTAGCAATCGTGGTACCAAAGTGATATTGTCTCGAATCGTCATATGGGGCATTAGCCCAATGTTTTGAATCACATAACCGATTTGTCGCCGTAATTTAACCGGGTCAATCTGGCTAATATCCTTACCATTAAGTTTAATGGTACCGGAAGTCTGACTTAACATCCGATTAATCATCCGCATCGTGGTCGTTTTACCTGAACCAGACGTCCCGATGAAACAAACAAATTCACCTTTTTCGATTTCCAAATTAAAATCTTCAACGGCTACTTTGCCACCAGGATACGTTTTATTCAAATGTTCCATTGTCAGAAACAACCTCATCACTCCAATCATTTACTCAGTTTATTTCGTTGCCGAATAAACTGTACTGTAATTAAGCATAACTTATAACGAAAGCAAAATGCAAACGTCATGACATGTAAACTGAACATTTTATCGTTTTAACGGTATATTTTGGTAGTCGGAGCTTCAGATTAGCCACCCACTACCAACCAGCCCGACAGTTCATTAAAACGTGTCCGTTGACCCATATTTCGTCTATTTGCGTTTTATATTGTAAAGAATTATCGTCGCCTTGGCAATAATACCGAAACCTCACTCGACACCATCGTCACTAATTAACACCATCAAAAAAGGACCGACCATAGTTGTCCGTCCCTTGTGGTACCGATCAATTAAACTTAATCGTCTTTTTCCTCATCGGCCAGTCGCAATAACTCTTCCGCATGCTCAAGCGATAACTTAGTGACCTTAGTTCCCGCCAGCATGCGTGCCAATTCTTGAACCCGGGCCGCATTATCTAGCTTAGTCACACTCGTTTTCGTGCGCTTACCAGTAATCTTCTTGGCAATGAAGTAGTGGTGATCACTCATCGCCGCAACCTGTGGCAAATGGGTAATACAGAGCACTTGTGAAAAGTGTGCAATGCCGTTGATTTTCTCAGCAATCGCTTGAGCGACCCGACCGCTAACACCCGTATCAACTTCGTCAAAAATGATACTGGTAATTCCCTGTGATTCAGAAAAAATGGTTTTCAAAGCCAGCATCATCCGTGAGAGTTCCCCACCAGACGCAATTTTGGCCAATGGCCGCATGCGCTCGCCAGGATTAGTCTGAATATAAAATTCAACACTGTCCAGACCACTCCGATAGATCTGACCCTTAGTCGGTTTGAATCGTACTTCAAAGATTGCCTTATCCATATACAGATCTTTGAGTTCTTGATGGATCTGTCGTTGTAACACTTTCGCCGCAGCCCGCCGTTTATCGGACAACGCTTCGCCCGTCGTAAGTAGTTGTTGTTTCAGGTCGGCGACCCGCTGGGCCAGATCTTCACTATTTTCTTCAGAGTCAGTCATCTTAGCTAACTCAGCCGCGATTTTTTGGTAATAATCTAAGATTTGTTGTTCAGAGTCCCCATACTTACGTTTTAACTGGGCCAAGATGTCCAGCCGCTGTTCGATTTCATCCAAGCGACCCTCGTCGAATTCTTGCAAATCGAGCTGATTAGAAATCTGACCGGCCGCATCCTGCAGCCCATAAAAGGCATTCTTGACATTCACGGTAATCTCATTAAAGGCGGGGTCCAAATTGGCAATCGGTTCTAGTGCATTCATCGCCGTACCGACCATATCAACCGCACCAGTCGTCTCTTCGCCTGCAGCTAACAATGTGTAACTCTGTTGAAGCGCTTGATTGATCATTTGGTAATTATCCAAGCGGTCACGTTCCGCAGTCAAGCTGGCCTCTTCACCCACTTTGACTTGTGCTGCTGCGATTTCGTCCACTTGAAAGTTCAGCATATCTAAGCGTTGAGCCCACTCTTTTTCATTCGCATTCTTTTGCCGTAATTCAAGGTTTAACTGCTGATAACGATCATACTGTTGCTGGTAACGCTGCTTCAATTTACGAATTTTAGCGGCGGCAAACTCGTCCAGCAATCCCAGGTGTTTTTCAGGTTGCATCAACTCTTGATGTTCATTCTGACCATGAATATCAACAATTGTTTCACCAATCTGTTTCAAAGTCGTCGTATTGACCAGCATACCATTGATGCGACATGTATTACGGCCACTTTTAGTAATCTCGCGCTGTAGAATGACGGTATTATCCGCATGTTCGATCCCCGCTTCGTCCAACAATTGGGCCGTCACGCCGTCAGCCGGCAAAATAAACATGCCTTGCAAAACGGCTTTATCAGCACCGGTCCGAATAAACTCTGCCGAGCCGCGGCCACCCGCTAATAAACCGACTGCATCAATAATAATTGACTTACCAGCACCGGTCTCACCAGTTAAAACCGTCATGCCGGCTTCAAAAGCAATGTCTAAGTGTTCGATAATTGCAAAGTTCGTAATTGATAATTCTTGTAACACTGCAAGCCCTCCTTAAAAGCAATTGGTTACCAGCATCCGTTAGTTAATTTTGAAAAAAAGCGACCTGACACACATGTGAGCAGGTCGAAGATAGCTTACTAATTAGTGATCACTCAGTAAGCGTTGAATTTTTTGTTGTAGCTCTAAAGTCATCGCTAACGACTTGCAAATAATCAGAACGTGAGCATCATCGCCTAGCGTTCCAAAAATTTCGTCATAATGCATTGCTTCAATCAACGTTGCTAGTGCTGGTCCGTTACCCGGCAACACCTTGATGAGGACAAATTTATCCTGAGTCGCATACGAGACATAAGCATCTTTCAGTGTCCGCTTGAGCTTTTTCTCCGTATCCATTTGTTTCTGAACTGGCATACTATAGTGGTAACCGCCCGTTGCCGAGGGAACCTTGACCAGCTGCATATCTTTAATATCGCGCGAAATGGTTGCCTGTGTCACGTCAATATCTTCAGCACGTAACAGCTTGACAAAGTCTTCTTGACGTTCAATTTCGTTCGAACTCAATAATCGTTTAATGTAGCGTTGGCGCTCTTGCTTCTTCACCCGATCACCCCCGGTAGCTATTCATACTTATTTAAACACATCATAAGCCAAAATGCATAAATATGAAAGTCCGGATTTCAATTTTAAGCTTGATTTAATTGTTCATAAGCGGCCGCCTGAGTTTTTTCAATCGACACAGTCGGCGCAATCCGTGGTGTTTCATCGGTAGCTTGTAGATGAATTAGAAACTCAATATTACCTTCACCACCCTTGATTGGTGAATAATCAAGCCCTAGAACGTTATAACCATTCGCTTGCGCAAATTCCACGATATCTGTCAACACCGCCTGATGAACAGCAGGATCACGGACAATTCCGTGTTTGCCGACATTCTCACGACCAGCCTCAAATTGTGGCTTGATTAGGGCAACGACTGAACCACCGTTTTCAATAATCGCGTGTAATGGGGGCAAAATTAAGTGTAGTGAAATAAATGAAACGTCGATGGACGCAAAGTTAGGTTGCCCCTGCGTGAAATCTGCCAGTTTACTATACCGAAAGTTAGTATGTTCCATCACAACCACGCGCGGATCTTGGCGTAACTTCCAGACCAACTGATTACTACCGACATCCAAGGCGTAACTCATTTTTGCCCCATTTTGTAAAACCACGTCGGTAAAACCACCAGTCGACGAGCCAATATCTAGGACCGTTTTGTCGGTCACGTCAATTTCAAAACTTTTGAGTGCTTTTTCAAGTTTGAGACCGCCACGTGAAACGTAGGGCATCGGTTTGCCTTTCAAATGTAATTCAGTTGCCACTGGGATCTTCATGCCCGGCTTATCTAAGCGTTCTTCGTTGACACCTAAGATTTCACCGGCCATTACGGCACGCTTAGCCTTTTCGCGGGTATCAAATAATCCTTGTTGTACTAATAATACGTCAACTCGTTCTTTTTCCATCTAAATTTAAGTCCTTAATCTGTAAAATACGTTAGAAAAGCTGCAAGCAAGCCCATGCCTCGTTGACTAGCAGCACTAGCTTTTACTAACGCCGTTTGAGCAGCTGTTACCGCTTGTTCTAACGCTGTTCGTGCGCCTGCAAGCCCCAGCAAACCTGGATACGTATTCTTATGCTCATCGGCATCCTTATGCGTAGCTTTTCCTAACTGAGCAGGCGTACTCGTCACGTCTAAAATATCATCGTAAATTTGAAACGCCAATCCATAGGCATCAGCATATTGTAATAGCAATTCCTGCACGGCTGGTTGCACTTGAGCTTGAATCAACCCTGCCTGGACAGCGTAGTGAATTAACGCCCCCGTCTTCTCGCGATGCAGCTGTTGTAAGGCTGGCAAAGCCAGATGTTGTCCCGCTCCAAGGACATCAGCAATTTGACCAGCCACCATCCCGCGAGGTCCGGTGGCCTGCGCTAATGCTAAGGTTTGATTAGCGACGATCGATGCCGGTAACCCACTATCCGCAATCCATTCGAAAGTCAACGGTTGTAAAGCATCCCCTGCAAGAATGGCAACGTCTTCCCCAAACTTAACATGGTTAGTCGGTTCGCCACGTCGTAGCTGATCATTATCCATCGCCGGTAAATCATCGTGAATTAGCGAATAAGTATGCATCAACTCAACGGCCACACTTGCCCGCAAGTTTGCAGCCGTCGTTGTGATATCAAAAGTATCTAAAATGGCTAACGTCAATAACGGCCGTAACCGTTTGCCACCTGCTAGTACCGAATAACGCATGGCGTCAGTCAGGGTTGATTGGTCAGAACACGCTTGAAGCTGCTCATCTAAATACTGATTAATCTGAGGACGCCACTTGGATTCAAATTCAGTTAATAATTGCTTATTCATTGGCGTCAGCTTGCTCAAATGGAACTTCGTCGCCATTTTCATTCATCATCTTAGTGAGCGTCTTTTCAGCACCTTCAAGGGTTGCTTGCAACTGCTTGCTAAGTGCCACGCCCTTTTGAAATTGATCCAAGGCTTGTTCTAAAGGAACATCACCCTGCTCTAATTGGTTTACGATCGTCTCTAATTGTGATAAATTCTGTTCAAAAGTTGGTTGTTCAGCCATTATTTTCCTCCATCAATCTTCGTAATCTGTGCCTGAGCCTCACCATCAGCCATGTGAATTGCAACCGTTTGTTCTGGCTGCAATTGTTTGACCCCGTGAACCACCTGTTCATCCGCCGTCACAAAGGCGTAACCACGCGTCATGATTTTAAGCGGACTAAGTAGATCCAACGATTGGACGGTCTGCGTCAGTTGTTGCCGTTTTTGCCGCACGACTAACTGGGTACCCCGATTCAGCCGTTGCTGCAAGTTAAGCAGTTGCGTTTGTGCCTGGCGAACTTGGTGAATCGGCGTTTGCTGTCGTAATTGTTGAAAAACACGCTGGTAGTGCTGGCTTGCCAGATTAAAGTTATTTTGACCAGCCTGTTTAAGTCGCTCATTTAAGAAGTCTAACTTCTGCAAATACCCTTCGTACAAGCGGTTCGGCTGAGTAAACACGTACGACGTTTGTAATTTATTAAGTCGTTGTCGATCGCGTTGAACGAAATTCTGAAATGCATTGAACACGCGGGTCTGGTCTTGCTTTAATTGTAATAAAACATCGTTATATACTGGTACCGCTAATTCGGCAGCCGCAGTTGGGGTGGCCGCCCGCACATCTGCGACCAAGTCAGCAATTGTCGTATCCGTTTCATGCCCCACGGATGAAATAACTGGCAGTTGACTCTGTGCGATTGCACGCGCAACCACTTCTTCGTTGAATGGCCACAGATCTTCGATTGAACCACCACCACGCCCAATAATTAATGTATCAAAATCACCTTGCGCATTGGCACGTTCGATCTGCCGACTAATTTCGGCCGCAGCCGCATCACCTTGAACTTGAGATGGAAACAAAACGATCTGCGCAATCGGAAAACGGCGCCGAGTAGTCGTGATAATATCGCGAATCACTGCGCCACTGCGACTAGTGACCACTGCAATTCGCCTTGGAAAGCGCGGAAGCGGCTTTTTGGGTGCACTAAACAAGCCCTCAGCCGCTAATTTCTTTTTAAGTTGTTCGTAGGCTTGATACAACGCACCCACGCCGTCTGGTTCCATGCGTTCCACATAAATCTGGTAACTACCACTGGGCTCATACAGACCAATCCGGCCCACGACCAGAACCTTCATACCTTCTTCAGGCTGAAATTTGACCTTGGCAAACGCCGACTTGAACATAATGGCTGAAATCTTGGCATGGTCATCTTTCAAACTGAAATATTGATGCGTATTAGGCCGGGGACGATAATTAGAAACTTCCCCCGTTAGGTACACTTTACCTAAATATGGATCAACCTCGAATTTACGTTTTAAATACTGAGTTAAAGCTGTCACTGTCAAATATTGTTGACTTTCACTCACTTACATCACTCCACTTTGCAAGTTCCACCGTTGTCTGCATCAAGGTGGCAATCGTCATTGGACCCACACCACCAGGAACGGGCGTAATCAACCCTGCGATGCCTTGAGCAGAATCAAAATCGACGTCACCCACTAGTTTACCATTTTCATCACGATCCATGCCAACATCAATGACCGTCGCGCCTGGTTTGATATCAGCACCAGTGATCAGGTGTGCAATCCCCGTTGCAACCACCAAGATATCCGCCGTCCGGGCGACCGCCTTTAGGTCAGCTGTTTTACTATGTGCAATCGTTACAGTTGCGTTAGCATTTGTTAACAAAGCGGCCATCGGCTTACCAACAATGGTACTCCGACCAATAACAACCGCCGTTTTACCAGCCGGATCAACCCCATAGTCAGCCAACATCGTCATAATACCGCGAGGCGTATTTGCTACAGGATAATTACCTGGAAAATTGGTGATCAACTTACCAACGTTCGTCGGGTGAAAACCATCGACGTCCTTTTTAGGATCAATGGCCATCGTGATCAATGGTTCATTAATTTGGGCTGGTAGTGGCGACTGCACCAAGATGCCATGAATGCTGTCATCCGCATTGTATGCCGCAATAATGGCTAACAGTTCGTCCTGACTAGTAGTCGCTGGCAACTGCCGCACCACGGAGTGCATCCCCAACTTAGTGGCTTTACGATTCTTATTTCGAACATAGATTTGACTGGCTGCATCGTCCCCAACAATAATTACAGCAATCCCTGGTTGAATTCCCTGAGCAGCCAATTCCGCTACTGCCGTTGCCGTCTGCGCGTTAACTTTCTTAGCTACTGCCTTACCATCAATAATCTTCGTCACAAGTGCCACACTCCTCTTTCTCTGTCTGGTCTTATTTTAGCATATCACCACAATGATTTATGACCGGTTTACTAATAAGTTATTAAAAAAAGTCTGGCAAATCGCCAGACTTTTACGGTAGAACATAAGATTGTTCGGTTTTAGACTAATTGGCTTGGTTTTTAACCACTTTACCAAGCACCCCGCTAACGAATTTCCGAGAGCGGTCATCACTGAACGCCTTTGTCAATTCAATTGCTTCATTAACCGCGACCTTAGCTGGAACGTCGTCAACAAATTGCAATTCAAAGAACGCGATGCGTAAGATAATCAAATCGGTCTTAGCCAGTCGGTCCAACGACCACTTCTGACTTAAATAAGGCTGAATTTGAGCGTCTAATTCAGCTTGATGTTCACGAACACCAGTTACTAACGTACTTAAATATGCGGGAATTTCAACTGCATCCGCTTCTTCAGGGTTGAGTAACTGTTGGAACAACTGATTTTCATCAGCGTCTGGGTTAGCATTCAACGCGAATAAAGCTTGAAATGCTTTTTCCCGGATTTCATGACGCGTTAAACTCACGATTCTTCACCATCTTCATTTTCATCGGTCTGGGTATCTTCATCACCAAACAAGTTGTTTGGATCAATGGCACTTTCAGTCTTCTCAGTCACGATACCAGTGATGTGGACATTGACTTCACTTAAGGCGAGGTCGGTCATAAATAAGATTTGTTGCTTGACCTTATCTTGAATCGCTAAAGCGACTTTTGGTACCGAAACACCATAGTCCAAGTATGCGAACACATCAACACTAATCTGATCATCGACGATTGTTAACTTGACACCCTTACCAAGATTCTTCTTGCGACCGAACAACTCATTTACACTGGAAGAAATCGTCCCTTGCATCCGGTTAACGCCATCAATTTGACTTACCGCGATACCAACGATTATTTCAAGCACTTCTGGTGCAATTTGAATTTGTCCTAAGCTGGGTTCTTTGCTTTGTAACGTAATATTGCTACTGTCAGCCATTTTGACATTCCTCCAATTCCATGTTTGCCGGTATTAGTTTTTCTAAAAATTAAGCCCGTGAAACGTAAGTGGAGTCAACGGTGTTAACGATCAGCTTGTCACCGGCCTTAACGAAGAATGGTACCTGAATAATTGCACCAGTTTCCAACGTAGCTGGCTTGGAGCCACCGGAAGCGGTATCACCCTTAATCCCTGGTTCAGTTTCAGCAACTTCCAAAGTAACCGTGTTTGGCAAATCGATTCCCAACACTTCACCCTTATAAAGCGTTACTTGAACTTCCATGTTTTCCTTCAAGAACTTCAATTCGTCTTGAATGTGGTCGCCAGGAATTTCAATTTGTTCATAAGTTTCCGTATTCATGAAGACATAGCTGTCACCATCGGCATAAAGGTATTGCATCGTACTCTTTTCAATTGGCGCTTGTTCCATCCGCGCACCGGCACGGAAAGTCTTGTCTTGAACGGCTCCTGTCCGTAAGTTCTTAAGCTTTGAACGAACAAACGCGCCACCCTTACCAGGCTTAACGTGCTGGAATTCCACGATGCGCCAAATTGCGTTGTCTACTTCAATCGTCAAACCATTTTTAAAATCTGCAGTTGAAATCATTTTTAAAAATCCTCCTCAAATATATCTTTATAACTATAACAAGACCGAGCCGCTGTGGCAACTGTCTTAACTATAAAATCAGTAAATCACGAGTTGCAGTCGTCAGTCGTTCATGGCCCTCAGCAGTCACTAAGACATCATCTTCGATCCGCATTCCGCCTAAATCTGGGAAATATACCCCGGGTTCAACAGTAATCACACTGTTTGCAACTAAGGTGCCAGTCGTGTTTTTTGAGATCAACGGGCCTTCATGAATGGCAAGACCAATGCCGTGACCCATACCATGATTGAAGGCGTCACCATAGCCCGCTTTTGTCAGCAAATCGCGGCCAACTGCATCCAGTTGAGCAGTGGCTGCACCTGCTTGGACCTGATCGATCACAGCCTGTTGAGCAGCCTGCACCGCCTGGTAGGCCGTAACCAACTTGTCATCCGGAGTACCTAAAGCAAACGTCCGTGTCATATCTGACGTGTACCCGTCCAAAAAGTAACCAAAATCAAGAGTAACAAGTTGCCCGGCAGTTAAGAGCGCTTTAGAAGCCGTCCCATGCGGTAAAGCCGCTCGTGCACCACCAAGTACGATTGTCGTGAACGACGGCCCACTTGCACCGTGCGTCCGCATAAACGCGTCTAACAGGTTGCTAACGTCGATTTCACGCATGCCTGGTCGCACGATACTCGTTACGTATTCGAAACCAGCATCCGCCAAACGTGCACTCGCTCGTAGCCGGTCAATCTCATCAACACTCTTGGTGATGCGCAACTCATAGACCACGTCTGGTAACGCAACCAAATCACTGACCAAGTTCTCATCTAAGTAACTGTAGGCTGTATATGGAATCTCGGCCTCGAAGCCCATGACCCCAGTACCGGTTTTGGCAATAATATCACAAACGGCCCCCAGATAATCACGTGTAATGACTAGGTGCTGGTCATCATACTGACCGGCAAAAGCCGTCTGATAACGGGCATCCGTAATCAGATAGGCTTCCTGTGCCAGTACTAGCAGATAACCATCGCCGGCCATATCAGCCATTCCTGTTAAATATTGAAGGTTAGCCCCATCTGAAACTAAGAACGCATCAATTTTTAACTGATCAAACTTATTTTGTAACCGTTCAACTCGACTCATTATTTCGTCACTCCCATCATTACCTCACGCTTCATTATACCAAACTTTCCAAAAACTGAAGGTAATGATTTATTGAAGGCCATTCGTCAATCAATTACGTTTACGGCTAAGCGGCCCGTGAACCAATAATAGTCGCGGGTATCCCTAGATTGCTTCACAAAAAAAGAGCCTCCCTGCAGAGGCTCTTCAAAAATTATTTTGCTGGGTAAACAGATACTTGGCGCTTGTCGCGACCTTTGCGTTCAAAACGAACGACACCGTCAGCCATTGCAAATAATGTATCGTCGCCACCACGGCCAACGTTTACACCTGGGTAAATATGGGTTCCGCGTTGACGATAAAGAATGTTACCATTCTTAACAGTTTGGCCGTCAGCCCGCTTAGCGCCTAAACGCCGACCAGCTGAATCCCGACCGTTGGCAGTTGAACCGCCACCTTTATGGTGAGAGAAGAATTGCAAGTTCATTAACATAGTAAAGTCCACCTCCGAATGTGGTTATCGTGTTTGTTCACGAACTCGGATGTAATCTCCGTAATTCGTGGCCACATCGTTCAAACCAAGTGTGAAACTTTCAAGTAAGGTTTGTAATTGTGTGTTCGCCAAGTCCAGCTTAGTGAAATCTGCAATTAATAGCCCACCATTGGTTTCATCACTTTGTACTACGGGTTGCAAGCGGGCAACTTGTTCAATCCCATTGATTGTACTAATTGCTAACACCGAAACCGCTGCACAAACGATGTCTTGTCCATAAGCACCTGAATCAGCATGTCCCGTCAACTTAAAAGCGGTCACTTGACCGGTCGCATTACGAGAAATGGTTGCCTGAATCATAAAGAATGCCTACTTTCTTAATTATGCATTAATTGTGTCGATCGTTACCTTAGTGTATGGTTGGCGATGACCCTTCTTAGTATGTTGGCCCTTCTTGGCCTTGTACTTGAAAGTAACCACTTTACGGTCACGGCCTTGCTTTTCAACAGTACCTTCAACCGTCGCACCATCAACAGTCGGCGTTCCAACCTTAGTTGTGTCACCACCAACAAAGACTACTTGATCAAAAGTAACCTTGTCGCCAGCAGCAGCGTCAAGTTTTTCAACGTAAATTGCTTGGCCTGCTTCAACTTTATATTGTTTACCACCAGTTACAATAATTGCGTACACGTTTGTGCACCTCCTTAAATTATAAATCACTTAGACTCGCCGAATGTAAGTGCCATTGCTGAACTTAAGACTCAATCCGTGCGGTTGTAGCTGTAGAAGTCCACAAATACAACAGGAAAATATTATCAAATTTTTTCATAATAGTCAAGGATTGATTTCACTTCACAAAAAAGTCCGTGAAACTAATGCTCCCTACCGTCATCAAATGGTGCATTTTTTTAATACACTTGGTTAAGTAATGTGGCGTGTAGATCATATCATTAGCTAACCAATCAGTAATCAGGCCGACTGTCGCAGAAACGTAATACGCGATTTGAATGCTGACCGGTACTTCCAAATCAGCAAATTGATCCTGAAAATCACGGTGAAATTTCGTCATCCACGTCGTCATCTGCTGATTGATCCGTTGATTGACCGCTAACTGGCGCTGATCTAACAATAGCGTCTCAAAGGCTTCCGCGTGCTGACTGATGTAACCGAGTGCCTTTGATAAGGAAAAAACATGCACCCGCTGTAACGGGTCAGCCGGATTGGTCATAATATCACCCACTGAAACCGTCACGATGGCCGTTTCAAACAATTCACTTACCAAGTCATCTAGGGCCTGATCAACAAATGCTGGCTTGTCTTTATAGTGGAGATAAAATGTTCCGCGGGTAACTGCTGCCGTACTAGTCAGTTTTTGTACGGAAATGTTATCGACTGTTTCTGTCTGTAATAGTGTAATTAATGCTTGTCGCAAGCGCCGCCGAGTTTTATCGACACGCGGATCAACTTCATGACTCATATCTGCTCCCTACTTTCATTTCATAATTAATATAACATTAATTACTAAGAGCGTCTAACAGATGATAATCAGCCGGACAAATATTTAGATTACGTCTAAGATGGTTCTCAGTGATCTATCTGGCCCATTCATTCGACTGACACATGATTGATATGGGGCTCACCTACCTGCCACTATCATACTAGCTGGTTAGTCCTTACATGCCTTAGCATCAATTCAAAGCTAAATTGATCTTTAGAAACGCTGTAAAGGATTTTATCTTGACAACCGACCAAAATAACCGTTATACTAATAATGCAATTTTTGGGAAAAGTCTGGCTTTTCCTGTTAATTCGGTTGCAATGTACACTATTCTTGTTTAATATAGTCGTTATTGGACTAATCAAAGGAGGGACATACTCTTATGACTGTTGTTGCAAAACCATATAACACATGGGCATCACGTCGGCCAGTTGCTGGGAAGCAAAAGCGCATTCGTCGCGAAAAAGAAGTTGCTGCTATCCAACGTTGGGCTGCCGGCAAGACTGACACCATCGAAAAAACACCAAAAATTAAGTAATTAAAAAAGAACTGCTCATCTTGAATGAGCAGTTCTTTTTTAATTGATTGATTGTATAATGCCAATGTGCAAGATAAGAACTCCCGTTGACTAACGGTCATTACGGGAAGCAGTGAAATGCTTACTGCTTGCATTTTCTTTGGCAACAAAGTTTGAATAATATTGAATGCCACCAGCGATGGCGATGATACCGACGATTGCAAATACTGAACCCATAAGAATTCTCCTTCCTTGTTACATGATTATTATCGTTTTGTTACAGTAACATTTCAAGCGAAATAAACTATTTTAGTCAGTTTTGTTAATTTCTTTATCTTTTCTTAAGTATTTTAGGAGATATTGGTTCTTCGCCGTCGCCATTTAACAACCCCGTCTTGCAAAAATTAAATTAATGATGACCGGACTTAGTTACCGCTATTACAGCGTTTATATTGTGTCGTTCTTCAAGCATTAATTGGTATTCATGAAAACAATTTCCTCGTTCACCAGGCTAACTTCATTTTTGACTTTCACCATAATGACCAATTATCTCAGCAAAATGTGCTTACTGTAATTTAGTGCTTTTTCATTACAAATATTACATTTTTACATCATTCTGCTTACTCACGCCTTTTTTAACTGCTGCACATCGGTGAAAAATTAAATAAAAATTGACACTCTCCAGCTTCTTAACTATAATTAATCTTGTTGTTGTCACGGTAGCTCAACTGGATAGAGCATCCGCCTTCTAAGCGGAGGGTTGTGAGTTCAAGTCTCACTCGTGACATACCATCGATTCGGACCTGCCATTTTAAAATAGAGAAGCTTGTTAAACCAACATTTAGCAAACTTCTCTATTTTTGGTTTCTAATAAATTTCGGCAGCCAAATCGTATTCGTGCTTATTAAATCAGCCAATTAACGGCATAGATATTAAAAAGGTCAACAACTACCTAAACTGAGCATCCACATAAAAAAACAAAAGTATTAGGTTCACAGCTTGTATGAGTGAAAGAGCATTTGCCGCATTGGACAATATCACCCTATTACCTAAAAATTGCATTCTATCCAATTAATTTGGTGGAAGACAAACTGAAAATATCAAAATTGTAACAGTCGTCGTTTATAATACCAATTTACAATCAAGACACCGTCCAATCCACCACAACCTTGGTGTAGTACAATCAACGTATCTAATACTGTCTGGGGGAATCAACAATGCTTTTACGCCATGGCTTAACCAGTAACATTTATCTGAACGATTACTTAACGTTTATTCAGCAAGGGCGTGACACCTTTGAATTTCATCATAACTTATTAGTCGCACAGCACCATTACCACCTAGTCATCAACGCCCACCATGCCTTTAACGCTTTCTACGCTGAACAGAAGCGGCTGGCCGAGCAGCTGATGGACTAAATCAATTCTCGCATCCCATCCTAATAGTGCGTATAATATGTTTTGAGGTGAAACATATTGAAACTTGAAGCAATTGCCGGAAATATCGCGCATGCCATCAAAGATCGTTCAACTGACGGGCCCTACGTACTCGCGGTCGAGTTTACGGACAAAGCCACCAAGGGAAAGTCAGCCACTGGTTGTGTCATCGTCCGGATGCCAGATCACCAGCACTATACGATCACCAGCAATGACTTTCGGTATATGGATGCGGACAAAGATACTTTAGCTGAGGAACTCGGGGCCTTCTTTGAATGCGACGATGATCTTGATCAACGACAAACATTGATCGACCAAGTTAATGACTTAGTTGCACAAGACGCCGATAACGACGCGCAATTAATGACAGAGGCTTAAAAAAATAACCTAGTTACGTGATCAAATCGCGCAATTAGGTTATTTTTTTAATAGTTATTTGCTTGTCGTTGCTCATTGACATGATTTTTGGCCGTAAACGCCGTTTGTATCTCGTCCTGAGTAAAACCAAAATCAACTAGCCCAATCTTCAAGAAAACGTGCCAAGCGTGCTGGTAGCTCTCCTGACGATGGTTAAAGTAAGCATCATAGAGGAGGTGCTTGATCGCCAAGTACTGTTTATTCAAATCAGTCGCCGGCTTAGCCGCAATCGTAGTCAATTGCTCAGGCGTTACTGGAATCAAATGCGTCCACTGTTGAATCGCTGAGACAAGGAAGAAGAAGTCCATCGCATCTACGTATTCGTTCAGCAGCGTTTCGCGGTGTGTCTTATCAGGATCCGCTTTGCCACGATGAATCTTCCAAACTTTGAACCATTCCGACGTATTAGCCATTTCTGCCAATTCGACGTCCAGTGAGACCATCGCATTTTGCAACCGTTCTTGTGGCCGCCAATGAATCTGTTGACGGGCCGTAATATCGCGGTCTAAACGAATCGACTGTTGTAATAACGTTGTTAGTTCTAACATCTAATACCCCCGTTACTTAAGCAAATACTAATGGATCCGCTTTTATTTCTAGCGAATCGATATTTTCTAAGTACCAATCACGCATGAACCCAAAGTGTAACAACACGTCAAACCACGAAACTGCTTGATCAGGATCATGAACAGTCAGGACCCATTGTTGACTACCGCCAGCTTCAGCTGCATCAAAGATATCAACTGTCAAACCAGCCCGCAGTTCAATTTGGGCACCATGTCCTTGCTGTGAATTACGCAACATGTGCTCATTCTTAGCCGCACTGACAAACAATTTGTCAACGATTGCCCGATCTAAATTAGCCGACCGCAGTTCATATTTAGCCGCGTTAGCAACGTCCAAAATATTAAAGTCGACGTTAAAGCCAAAATCATCTTGTAAGCAATGTCCAAATTTAATTAGCGTTGCGAGAACCGTATTAATTTGGTCAACCCCAGTCCCCTTCAACAATAATTTATTAATAAATAAATTCGTAAACGCCGAACTATTAAACCGTAACAAGCGCCGTTCTAAATGAATATAAAACAAGTTTTCGCCAGTTGTTTGTTCACGATAATATGCACCACCGTTGCCGTTGTTCACCACTTGATACAAGAAGGTGTAATCATCCGTTAGCGCCCCGTAAACGTGATACAGCGCTTCAGTATGCCGTTGAGAATTCAGCACCGCTTGTTCATCACCATGCATGCCCAATAACCGACTCATGAAGATCAAATAATAATCGGCATTCTGATATTGATGGGGAAACGTCACGTAAGCCGTATCCAGTTTAAAGTCTGCTAGCTGTTGTGCCGCTGCTAACAGTGTCTCTCCGTCAGTTGTATCAATCAGTTGGTCCATCAAGGCCGTAAATTTTTCACCATTAGCGAGTCCTTTTTTTAAGCCCTCATTGAACGTACTCAGCTTACCGTGAGTGCTCAGTGTTGCCGTGTCCATCTGCTTGTCCGTATTATTCGCCATCAGCCGCTACCTGCGCCTTCCCAATCAGCGTGGTCAAGTAGTCAACATAAAGACTACGGTTACGCTCATTAAAATTCTCAAAACTCTTAAAGGCGTTTTCAATCGCTTGTTTCTCATAAGCTAAAATCGTATCTTCCTTAGAAAGCGTTAAAATCTTAGCTTCGTTATCCTTCATGGTTGCATGGGCATTATTAGCTTGTTCGTCTTCATCGGCCAACTTAGTTAACTGGTCAATAATTTGCTGCCGTTCTTCTTTGATCCGACCAGAATCAAATAGTGAGTTACGTTGCCCATTTTCCTTTAGTTGCTGCCGCAATTCTTCTTTTTGCGCATCACGGTCTGATTGCGCGTCAATCAGTTTCTGTAGCTGATCGCTACCAGCTGAGATCTGCTGAATACGATCTGTATTGAAACGTTTGTGCGCGGGAGCCAGTTCAAACGTCTTTTGTAATTTATTGTATTCTTCCGAACTAAATTCAAAGGCGACTTTCAAAACGTTCAATTTACCAAACCGGCGCCGATCCCACCAGTTACCAAAGTAAATCTGAAATTCGCCGAGTTGGGTTTCTTCATAATAAAAGAATGGGTACTCATGAGCCAAATAATCAATTAACTTGGTACTCAAGTAGTGACTGATTGCCGGATAGACATCCGTAATTAAATCCACTTGGGCGTTACGGGTTGGATCCGGTTCCTCGTTAAGTAAGGCTTGGTGATAGTGGTCACCATCGATCAATTCGTAGATCAACCGGTCGTCACCAGCCGTAATTGCTTGGCGCACCGTAGTTACATAGTCTAACTTTTGTTGAAGTCGCTTCGTAAGCGCGCGCGTAGGTTGATCTTGTTTTTCAAGATCAGGCTGATTTTGTTTTTCCATAATAATCTCCTTGCAATCAATAATAATTGAAAACTTGCTGAATTGCATTGCTGTTCCTAATGTTACCGAAAATTAGTGCATTAATAAAGGTTAACACCACTAATTTACCAATTTTATAACAAAAACGGCTAGTTCGCCATTTAAGGTGCCCTAACCGTCGTATTTTTATCTCAATTAATGGTTTAGTACAATTCCATGTACTGATCACGTTCCCATTCACTAACTTGTTGACGGTATGAAGCCCATTCAAGCCGTTTAGCTTCCAAGAAACTCTGATAAATATGTGGCCCTAACGCCTTCTTCATCGTCGGATCTGTCTGGAACTCTTTCAGCGCATTGTGTAACGTTGACGGTAAGTCAGCGATACCAGCTGCAGCCCGTTCATCTTCATCCATAACATAGATATTACGATCAACACTCTTTGGTGGTTCAATACCGTTCTTGATTCCGTCCAAGCCAGCTTCAAGAACCGCTGCAAAGGCCAAATATGGGTTAGTTGAAGCGTCCACACTCCGTAATTCAAGGCGCGTTGACAAGCCCCGTGCACTTGGAATCCGAATCATTGGTGACCGGTTAGATGCTGACCAGGCCACGTAAACGGGCGCTTCATATCCAGGAACTAAGCGTTTGTATGAGTTGACTGTCGGGTTAGTGACAGCAGTGTATGACCGGGCATGCTTCATCAAACCACCTAAGAAGTGATAAGCGTCTGATGATAATTCTAAGCCATTCTTATCATTAGCATCATAAAAGGCATTGCCTTGATCATGGAACAAGGACATGTTCACATGCATCCCAGAACCATTGACACCGTTTAACGGCTTAGGCATAAAGGTTGCCCACAAATTGTATTTCCGTGCGATGGTCTTAACGACCAATTTGAACGTTTGGATATGATCGGCTGCAGATAAAGCATCCGCGTACTTAAAGTCAATTTCATGTTGACCAGGTGCAACTTCATGATGGCTGGCTTCAACGTTAAAACCAAGTCGTTCAAGTTCAAGTGCAATGTCCCGGCGGCAATTTTCACCCAAGTCCATTGGTGATAAGTCGAAGTAACTTCCCTTATCATTCAATTCGGTCGTTGGTTCACCCTTTTCATTCATCTTGAATAAGAAGAATTCAGGCTCAGTCCCACAGTTAAATGACGTATAACCTGCTTCGCGCATATCGTTTAAGACACGAATTAAGTTGTTCCGTGGATCCCCTTCGAACGGCTTACGGTCAGACGTGTAAACTTCACAGATAATCCGTGCAATTTTACCATGTTCCGTGTTCCAAGGCATGATCAACCAAGTTGATAAGTCAGGATACAGGTACATGTCACTTTCTTCGATCCGAACAAACCCATCGATGGATGAACCGTCAAACATCAACTTGTTATCCAAGAGTTTGTCGAGTTGTGAAACTGGAACTTCAACGTTCTTAATTGTGCCGAATAGATCAGTAAACATTAACCGTAAAAAATTAACGTTTTCTTCTTTGACGATGCGGCGGATATCGTCTTTTGAGTAGGACTGTTTTGCCATGAAAATCGCTCCTTAAATTGATTGACTAACGAATGCAAACATCTTAGTGTGCCGGATAATTGGGGCCCTTGTCGGACTGCAAGCCTCCGAGATTCAGGAATTCATCATGAAGGATTCGGCGCACATCGCGATCAGTTAGCGGCTTAGCCAAGTCAGCTTGCTTCTGCTCAGCTCGCTGTTTTTGGAGCGCATATATTTCTTTGATTCCAGCCATATTGATGCCATCTGCTAAGTAATCCTTGATTTCAAGCAAACGATCAACATCATTCAACGAAAACATTCGCCGATTACCGGCATTTCGTTCCGGCGTAATCAATTCTTGCTCTTCATAGTAGCGAATTTGCCGCGCAGACAAATTGGTCAGCTTCATAACCGTACCAATTGGCAAGACGGCCAACGAGCGACGGAGTTCCTTTTCCTTCATAACGACCCTCCTCTTTAATACAGACTTAATATTAGCAATGTTATCATCGAATGTCAATCATTCATGTTAGAAAATATCACACGTTTTATCATAGGTATACCAATTTATAATTTAGCTTAACCAACTAGCTAGCCGTTGGTCAATCGAGGCCCGTAATTCAGGGTGTTCCAATAGATTGATCCAGTCGACCGACATCTTGTTACGGAACCAAGTCAACTGACGCTTCGCATAACGACGTGAGTCCTGTTTGATCTTAGCAATTGATTCGTCACGCGTCTGCTCCCCATTAAAGTAAGGGAACCATTCGTGATACCCGATCCCCTTACCAGCCGGTAACATGGCGCCACCTTGGTCAAATAGCCACCGCGCCTCTTGTTCCAATCCGGCCGCTACCATTTGATCGACACGTTGATTGATCCGAGTATACAGCAGCGCTCGCTCCGCGGTCAGACATAAGGTATAAGCATCCAGTGTGTCACCGTGCGTATCCGCCTGCTCAGAAAAAAGCTGACCAGTTGTATGCACGTACTCCAACGCCCGTACGACCCGTACCAAGTTAGCGGGCGCAATTGCGGTGGCCGCCTGCGGATCACGCTGTTTCAACGCCATCCACGCCACATCCGAACCTTCGACAGCGGCACGATCAAACCAAGCTTGACGATACGCCATATCAGGTTCATTATCCGCTGGTCCAAACTGATAGCCCGCCAACAAGGACTGCAAGTAAAAGCCAGTTCCACCCACAATAATAGGCAGTTTACCCCGAGCACTAATATCAATGATCAACGCCGTCGTCCGACTGACAAATTCAGCGACTGTAAAACGCTGATCAATATTTTTGATATCGATTAGATGGTGGGGAATGCCCGCCTGCTCTTCCGGCATTATTTTAGCCGTACCAATATCCAAGTGACGATAGACCTGCATTGAGTCTCCTGAAATGATTTCACCATTCAGCTGTTTAGCCAGCGCTAGCGATAATGCCGTCTTACCGACTGCTGTTGGTCCCGCGATTAGTAATACTTTATGTTTAATTACTGTTGTCACTCGTTTAACCTCCTTGTACCTGCTTACGAATTCTTCGTGCTAATCCAGGGTAGTCGGTAATCAGTCCCACAAACCGATGACGATAACAGAACCGCATATCGCGTTCCGTGTTGACCGTCCATGGCCGCAACTGCACTTTTGGCAATAAGAGCCAGTGAACTCGCACCCAACGAATATCCGGATGATAACCGAGAACAATGTGTTGCGCATGAAGCCGCTTCGCAGTTTGAACCTTAGTCTTGAACAGGCTATCCGATTCGACTTCGGGCTGTAAAACATGCAACCGTTCGATCGACTTTCCGTAGAAGCTCGAATAAATTAGCGTAAACGGAACTTGATGATGGTTAAAATAATCCGCTACCAAGTCTTCGATCCCCTCATAATGAATCTTATTAGTTTTGATTTCCAGATTAAAAATACCAGTAAAGTTGTATTGAATCAATAATTGAACCACTTCATCTAAAGTCGGAATACGCGTTCCCGCATAGGCTGATGCATACTTAACACCAGCGTCCAATTGCTTTAACTCGTCCAACGTGTGATCCACAATCCGACCCGTTCCGTTAGTCGTGCGGTCGACGAGCTCATCATGCATAATAATCAGTTGCCCGTCTCGCGACAAGTGTACGTCAGTCTCAATGCCATCCGCACCATCCTCGATAGCCGCAATAAACGCTGGTAACGTATTTTCCGGCCTGGTCCCCTTGCTACCACGATGAGCAATAATTTGAGTAAGCATTGCGTTTCACCCCACTTTTTTAAAAATTAGATTGAATTGATTGCTATCTCCGCATAAAACAAGCATAATAAAACTAACAATTGCTAGGAGGTTTTACTAATGAAATCATTTACCCGTGGCTTCTTGTTTGGGGTCGTCGCAACTGCTGGTGCCGTAATTGGCTCCGTCTTATCATTTAAGAAGCAAGTTGTTGATCCAATCGAAGACCAAGAAAACAAATTCGAAGAAAACCGGAAAAAGGCGATGCGCAAGAGTCGCTCAGCTCACAACGGTTAATTAAATAAAAAATGGTGGCCGAACAAGTTGTTGTTCTAGCCGCCATTTTTTAATACTTCGCTTTTTTCGTCTTACCTTCCCAACGTGCGTAACCGGGTTTTAAAATGTATAGCTGTGAATAACCATTCTTAGCTAATATGACGACAGCCCGTGTACTTAACGTATGGGTTTGATCGTAAACGTAGATTGGCATATCCTTGCGAAGTTCGTTCATCCGAACTTTCAAACTGTTGAACGGAATATTCCGAGCCCCCAGAATATGACCAGCGTCAAACTCTTTCTTTTCACGCAAATCAATCACTTGTGCTTTACGCATTCCCGCCTGAAACGCTTCTTCGTCCAACATCGTGGACACCTGACGCCGTCGAATGTAACTATACAACTCATAAATAAAGTAGGCCGCGATTATGATAACTAACACGATGTTAACATACGCCATGCCGCTCAATGCACCTAAAACCACGTTATCCCTCCTAATTTCTACTTATCTATTTTACACAAAACCGCTTACTTTTACTAGGGGTAAGCAGGAAAAGCCGCGATTAAACTGCTGACTAATCCTGAAGTCCCACTGATTGCTTTATGGCCGTACTCACCCACGGTTTAAAGAAATCCATTAAAACGGTCGGGGGCCTGAGACCCGCATTTAACCACGCTGTTAATTCAAAACCAAGCATCGCGGTATCACATTTATGAATCTGAATCGATCATCTGAATCTGACTACCATGCACCAGTAATCCCTGATTGTTAGTCAACCGTTTGACCGTAACGCCCGTCTTATGTTCCCAGTCAGTGATCAACTGCGGCAATTGCGGCTTTACTTCACAATGAACATCATAATGCGGATAAATACGGATCGTCGTCGCATTGATGGCTGTTGTGTTTGCCAGTTGCTCGGTGTTGTCCTCCGGGTATAAATAGGCGTACAGGTCTAAATCCGGGCCTAACAAGATAGCCCCGGCGCTAATACCGTAGATTGGCTTGCCCGCCAGCGCGAGAGTCCTCAGTCGTTCCAGCACGTGCGTTTCACGCAGATTCTTCAACAGTAAAAACTCGTAGCCACCATTCAAAATAATGACCGTTGCCGTATTCAATGCGGCCAAATCATCCGTCAATACATCTAGGAGCTGCACGTGCGCATATCCAAGCTGCTGAACCGTTTGTTGTAGTGCCACCATTTGGGGGTGATTTTTACCCGTGCTGACCGAATTGACAATAATCACAATTCTCGCACTGTTCTTAGCCACCGGCGCCACTAAAGTGAAAAAGGCGTCCGTTACGGCCACAGTGCTAAACGCCCGTGAAGACAATAATAACTTTACCATCCTGCTTCTCCAATCAATTCTGTCATCTAATTCAATTCACGCTAGTCGATCCGTATCCCTTGTGCCAAATCGCGTAACAGTTCATACGCCGTTACAACAACATACCGACATGAAACTAAAATCGCGCATAGTCTGAGGACATGAGCCCAAATCAGCATCGGCAATTGGCGCTCAGTTTTTAACCACAACCTAATCAGCACAGTTTTTGGAGCTTAGTATAAAAAAGAAGCTCGGACATTACTTCCAAGCTTCTTGACGATTGATTTTAACTTAAATAAACCGTTGGGCCAATGAACCTGCTCCGATAACACCAGCGTCGTTACCTAAGACCGCTAACTTCAAAGCAGTCGTGTCGCGAATCGTTGGGAATGTGAATTGGTTAAAGTAACTGATGACTTGATCTAATAAGAAATCACCAGCAGCTGAAACCCCACCACCGATAATGATTGAAGATGGGTTCATCGTGTTCCCGACATTAGCTAATGCCAAGCCTAAGTAATAAGAAACCCGATCAACAACGCGTTTAGCCAAGACATCGCCTTCTTTAGCTAAATCGAAAGTGATCTTTGAACTAATTTCTTCACCGTTGTCTAATAATTGTTTCAACTTAGAAGCACCAGAGAATTCTTCTGCCATATCGCGAGCAACGTGAACGACACCAGTTGCAGAAGCGTATTGTTCCAAACAACCTTTCTTACCACAAGTACACATGTAGCCGTTTGGTTCAACCGTTACGTGACCAATTTCACCGGCACCACCGGCAATACCATGGAGTAAACGGCCATCGGCGATGATCCCACCGCCAACACCAGTTCCAAGCGTTACAAAGACAACGTCACTACCGTTTTCGCCAGCGCCCTTCCAACGTTCGCCAAGTGCAGCAACGTTAGCGTCGTTATCCAGCGTAAATTTGATGCCAGTCCCTTTTTCGATTTGAGCCTTAACTGGTTGTAAGGTCTTCCAGTTTAAGTTGTAGGCACCGATAACCGTACCATTATCCAAATCAACGGTCCCGGGAGTCCCCATTCCAATTCCGATAAATTGAGAACGGTCCATCTTATATAACTCAATGTGGTGGTTGATGGAATCGATGATGTTAGGCACAATGTGGGCCCCTTCATCTAAAATCGTGGTTTCAATACTCCACTTTTGTTGAATATCACCATTTTCTGTTAAAATGGCAAACTTAGTTGTCGTCCCACCAAGGTCGACTCCGATTAACTTACGCTCCATGTTGCTAAATCCCTCCATTAGTCATGCGCCGCGTCTTCACGGGCGCGTTCTGCTTCTATCCGGTGCTCATGGCTCAATACGAGCTTCACGCGGGCATACATCTTCGGGTCAATGACACCAGCTTGATAGAGATGATCGATCTCAATGGCCATTAACTCAATATCCCAAATTCGCTTGCCTACGTACACGTACACGCCAAATTTTTTAAGTAATTGTTGGACGTCGTAAAGTGTTTTCATGTGCATATCCTCGATTAATTATACAGTTAAATTAGCATTTGTAAAACCCATTTTTAGTAAAGCTAACCAGCCAATGACTAGAATAACCGTTGCCACAATTCGTTTCAGCGGCGCAATCTTGCCAATTCGTGGTACACCCAGCAGATAGCCTAACAAAAAGCCACCAACTAGACCCCCGACATGTCCCCAGATATCAATGCCATTCGAGAACATATCGAATACTAAATTCAAAACGGTTAGTAGTAAAAATTGGTTCGTGAGCTGGCGAATCACTGGATTTTCCCAGAACGATTCCCCAATCGTCAAAAAGGCACCAAAGAGTGCGAAACACGCCGTACTGGCCCCTACTGACTGATTATTGGATAACGCGAAACTCATAATGTTACCACTAATGCCACCCAAAATATAAATTGCCAGCATCCGCCAATGACCATACATTGCTTCAATTTGCATGCCCATAAAATAAATAACGACACCATTCAGTGCAATATGGGTAAGTCCCATATGTAAAAACATCGGCGTCACCAATCGCCACCACTGGCCGGCCGCAATTGCTTGATTGTTCTTAGCACCTAGTGAATTAAAAATCAGCATGGCGCCGTCGCCCATCAGCCACTCGACTAAGAAGACTGCCACAGTAATTCCAAGTAGCACCTGCGTGATAGCCGGTTCAGTTTGCCACCAGCGTTTAATTCTCATCATGTTGTTCATCCCCTGCTACCAAGAGTTCGTCTAACAAGACGTCATATTGATCAACCGGCCATTCAGCGTGTTCAAAAGCCATCTCGTCATAAGCCAGTGTCAACTTCTTACCCGGATAATCAGCGAGGTAACGATCGTAGTAGCCACCACCAAATCCAATCCGGGCGTGCCGGTCACGGCTGTACCCAAGACCAGGAACTAAGATCAGATCGATCTGTTGCTTGGCGACTGGTTCACCCGTGACGGGCTCTGGAATTCCAAAAGTCGTTCGCTCAAGTCGATCAGTCGCTTGGTAAGGATAAAAAGCCATTTGACGATGCGGCAGCGTTTTTGGAATAACCACCATTTTGCCCTCCGCCCAAGCTTGTTCAATAAGCGGGCGCGTCGCTACTTCGATGTCACTACTAATTGTCATGGCAATGACCTGAGCAGTTTGCCATGTTGGGCTTGCAAATAATTGGGTCTGTAACGCCTGGTTTTGCCGTTGCCGGTCAGCCGGCGTCATTTGGCTTAATCGCCCAAGCTGTTGCTTACGAAATGCTTTTTTCTCCACGTACGGCACCCCCCAAAATAAAATTGGTATAAAAAAATCTCATTCATTAACATGTCAAATTGAAAAACCAATTTGGCAGTTGCCAACAAATGAGAAACCCATTGTCTGATGACAATGTTACAGAAAAAACAACAGGAGTCCCCGTTGTTATTTTGTTTCACGATGTAATGTCACTTTGTGTTCCCGTGGACAATACTTCTTAAATTCAACCCGGTCCGGATTGTTCCGGCGGTTCTTTGAAGATAAGTAGTTGCGTTCATGGCATTCTGTACATTCAAGTGTAATGTGTACCCGCATGTTGTTGACCCTCCAAACTCATTCGCATATTACAGGGCCGGAACCCTTAACTTGAACTACTATACCATTAATGATTAAAAAATACCAGTATCAATTAAGATACTGGCACGAAAAAAGCTGATTTTTTACTTGTTATAATACTTCCAAAAGGCCTTATAAATCTGTGTGGCAGTTGTCGTGTTATAAGCACCGTTGGTTGCAGTAATCCCAGGAAAGGCAATGGCAATCACTACCTTAGGATTCTTATAAGGTGCATAAGTGACTAAACTCAGTGTTTCGGTAGAAGTGGTGCCATGGAAAGTTTCAGCAGTCCCAGACTTTGCGGCAACGGCTGGTGAAAGGTTCTCCAGTGCGCTCCCAGTCTTATAGGTACTTGTCCCATGGACCACATCCCAATACCCTTGGTGTACGACATCAAAGTATGAGGATGGGACGTCAATGGTATTCAGGACACGTGGCTTAACATTAGTCTTAACAGCCCCTTGGGACCCGTTAGATTTAGTCCCAGTAATAGCGGAAACGATGTGTGGTGCAATGCGTTGCCCACCATTTGCCATTGTCGCAATGTATTGCGCCAGCTGAATAGTCGTGTAAGCATCGTAGTTCCCGTAGGACAAGTCTAACGCTTTACCAATATCCTTCTGTGCCGAAGAACCTTGGTAACCTGAGGCTTCACCCGGCAAGTCGATCCCGGTCTTAACACCTAAGCCAAACTCGTTAAAATAACCACGAAGTTTAGAGAAGACCGAATTAGACATCGTCAAGGCTTTCCCAGACGCATAGCTGAAGTTACCTTCCTTCATGGCTAATTGCATCATATAGGAGTTAGAAGAAACTTCCATGGCAGTCGAAGCGTTAAGACTCAGACTAGTTCCACCATTCTTGTTAAACCATGACGACTTGGTGGCCGTTCCGGCTAACTTGATCGGCGTATCGGTCAAAGTACTATTCGTGGGTGTAATCACACCATCTTGCAAGGCACCCATGACCGTAGCACCCTTAACGACCGACCCCATAACGAAGGATTGGTTGATGGTTCCCAACGCATTTTCAGTCACTTTACCAGTGGATAGATTCCGGCTGGCACCTGCTAACGCATAAATGGCACCAGTGCTAGGGTTCATTACAACAGCATAGGCTCCTGGCGAGTAGGCATTGCTACTCCCCACCGTTTTGGCTTCAGACATAATGATACTTTGAACCTTTTTCTGGAACTTCGAATTAATCGTCAGCTGAACGTTGTCACCCTTCTGGCCACCGTACTTCTTAATCTCCTTTTGAATGACCCCATCCTGCGTCTTGACCTCAGTCTGTGACTTGGTTCCACGAAGGACATTTTCGTACTGCTTTTCCAATTGGCTCTGACCAACCGAATCATCACGAGAATAGCCTTCTGCCAGCAAGGTTTTAATGCTATCACTCGGTAGCCCTTGCTTTTCGGTCGTAACTGTCCCGAGCACACTACTCAAGTCAGTCCCATTAGGATAACTCCGAGTCCAACTCGTTCCGACCTTAACTCCTGGCATTTCGGATTGGTGCTCACCGATTTCAGCAAGCTCCGTACTCGTCACACCAGTCGATTTGATATTGACCGTTGACAGCGAGTACGCCGAACTCATCTTATAATAAATCGCCGCCGCATTCTTTTGCGTAGACGTTAAATTATTAATGATATGTTTTTCCGCATAGGCGACTTCCCGTGCGTACAAAACATCATCGTCGCTAGACGTTTTAACCTTCTTAGCAACCGACTTTAAATTAGCCGCCCCCGCTAAGTAATAATCAGCCAAGTTCCGATCCGTTAATGTATCCGTTGGAATGGTTAAGTACTCACCTAACTTATTCGCCACTTCGTACATCTTAGTCGACGCAACTGACAGCCCCTTCGTGTATTGAATCGCTTGGTGGGATTTGTTTCCCACTAAGACCCGACCGGTTGAATCATAAATCGATCCCCGTTGAACGTTTCCCGTTGCCGTCGTATTATTGGCTGAATTCACTGTACTTCGGAACTTCTGTCCGTAGTCAACTTGTAAGTAAGCTAACTGCGCAATCAACGCAGCAAATAACAAGAAAACGATGAAAAACAAGAAGTTCAGCCGAAATGGAATATGCGACTTGTTGGGATCACGATTTATCGTAATTTTCTTAAACAATTTCAATTCTCAGGCGCTCCCATTCTTAATTTGGTAAACATTTCGCAAAAATTTACCAGATGATACTAGCAATCCTAGATAAATACCATACTTATGTTATTCTAAACGATAGACATAAAAATTTCAGCCGTTATTACGGATTTTAATGTTTTTTTGATTATTTTTCTGTTTGGCTGTGAATTATTAGAGATTGAGGTGGCAATTTTTGAAACTCCGTCGTTTTTTTGACAAGCGCACATGGCCATTATGGATCAGCTTTTGGTTACCTTTACTGATCATGACCGGTTATTTTATTTATCGGCACATGGCTCCCTTTGGATCAAGCAGTCTGTTAACGGTCGATTTAGGCCAACAATACGTTGACTTGTTTTCCTATTTCCGGCATACCCTACTGCACGATCCGAGTGCTTTCTTCTATTCCTTCTCCAAAACGATTGGTGGCGAGATGGTTGGGGTCTGGGCTTATTACTTAATGAGTCCCTTTAATTTAATCTACTTACTATTCCCTGGTCAATCAATCACTACCGGCATTTTTATCGTCACTGTACTAAAGTATGGTTTCGCAGGGCTATCCTTCGCCTGGCTACTAACTAAAACGCAGACGCAAAAGGGTTGGTTGGTGCCAACTTTCAGTACCGCATACGCACTGATGGGCTGGATGGTCGCCAATCAGCTCAACATGATCTGGTTAGACACGGTCGCCATTTTACCATTGGTCATTTTGGGACTGGAACGCTTGTTTACAACTGGTAAAGTCCGTTACTTCGCTGGCTGGCTGGCCGTCATGCTAATTGACAACTATTATATGGGCTACATGGTCATTTTATTCAGTTGTTTATACTGGTTGTATGGCGCAACTAAGTATTGGCAAAACGTGAAGACCTTAGCAACTCACGCCCTCAAATTTGCTTGGGGTGGTCTGCTAGGTGTCGCATTCTCCGCATGGTTGCTATTACCAACTTTCTGGGCGCTCATTCAAAGTAAGGCTCAATATAATGTGACCAAGGTTCATTGGAAACTTGAATACGCGCCCTGGAAAATGTTAGCTAAGTTCGTCACCGGTACTTTCAACTTCGATCAGATGCCATCCGGTCAACCGAACTTTTACGTGGCATGGTTAGCAGTTCTCGCCTTTGTGCTCTTCTTCTTACGGCGCCAGTTCAAATGGTCCGTGAAGTTGAGCGCCTTGATTGTAACCGCGACGCTTATCTTATCATTTTGTTACGAACCACTTGATTTATTGTGGCATGCGGGCCAATTTCCAGTTTGGTACCCTTACCGCTTCTCCTTTGTCTTTTGTTTCTGGGTCGTCTGGATTGGTGCCCAAGCACTGACAGACAAAATAACGATCAAACTGTGGCAAGCGCTAACGATGCTCGCATTGCTGGTCGGTTTGTTTACAACCATTTACTTGAACATTAAGAAAGTCACCTACGTCACCCAAGCTAATCTCTTAATTACAATTGGCTTGGCAGCAATTACATTGATTTTCTTAACGTTGCCTAAGGAACGACGTCTCATTTATCAAATCGTCGCGTTAATTTTAGTTGCGACTGATATGTCGATCAACGTGGTCGCTTCATTAAATAATATTTCCTACGTGTCACAAAGTGAGTTTGGTAAATACACGCAAGTCCTTGACAATGCCGTCAACAAAATTAAAGCTAGCAACAATCGTTTTTATCGAATTGGTAAGACGTTTACACGAACTAAAGACGATCCGATGCAGGCGGCCTATAACGGTGCTGATCATTTCAGTTCGACCTTCGAAAGTATTATCCCTAACTTTTTCGGTTCAATTGGTCAGCCGGATGGGGACGGTGTGGTCGCCTACACCAACGGGACCATGATTACCGATTCGTTACTGGACATGCAGTACTTTATGGATAAAACAGTACCGACATCCCAGACTGATAACGCGAACTATCGTAGCTACATTCCGGTCACCAGTACCAAGAAAGATCTGACGAATTACCAAAAATCGGCAAAGCTCAGCACTAACAAAGTCACGACCTACAAAAATCCATACGCCCTGGGTCTTGGTTTCGCAGCGTCTGACAAGATTACTAGCTTGAAAGTCTCCAAAACAACTGGCGATCCGATTGCCCGGCAAGAGTTGATTTACCAAACCTTAGCAAATCGTTCAACCAGCGGCTTGATCAGTGCCGAAAACTTTAACGAAGTGGTCTTCCAAAACGTTAAGAAGGTCACGACGTTAACTGGCGCCGTCTTGAACAAACAAAATTTAGCGAAAACGGGGTCGGTTTACTTTAAGTTCACGCCGACAACCAATGATTCCTACTACATCACACTCGGGCAAAATCTAACTACTTCGAATGCGAGTTACTACATTAACGGTAAGGAACTCAAGCAGTACCCAACTTACCGGCACACGATCGCTGTTAACGTTGCATCAAATAGCAAGGGCAAGACCGTGACCTTCGGGATTCAGATGAAGAAGACTTCTCTCTGGTTACAAAACTTCACCCTCTACAAGTTGGATAATACCCAATTCAAGAAGTCGGCGCAGAAACTCCAGCAATCCCCTTGGAACATTACGGCCCACTCAAGTCGTAAGATTACTGGTACAATCAACATCAAGCATCGTCACCAAGTTTTGATGACGACCATTCCTTACTCCAAGGGTTGGCATGCCACTGTTGATGGAAAATCCGTCGCAACTAAGAAAGTGATTAATACCTTTGTTGCTGTCCCATTAAGTAAGGGCAAGCATACGGTCACCTTGACGTATCGACCGCCATTCTTAATCACTGGTAGTCTGATTACTGGGATTAGTGCCCTCGCAACGGCTGGTTGGTTTATCGTCCGGCGTCGACGCCACCACGCCTAGCCCGGTTCACAGTCAAAGATGTGGTCAGCAAAAATCAGCGTTACCTGAATTGTTAATTCAGGTAACGCTGATTTTTTGTCCAAATATTAATCGCTATTGGCAAGCACTCACCAGAACTACTCGTTATTGGGCGTGTAGTCATACTTCGGGCCGTCATTTTGTTCATCATAATCAACTGTGAGATCATAGCCCTTAAAGAACCATTCATCACGGTCGTTGACATAGTAATTGACACCATCCTTTTCAACCATGGCAATCGGTTGATGGGGTTCGTCATCACGCATGATCCCGATTGAGAAGCCACTGTGAACTGCTGTCTTGCCATAAGTTTTGCCGTAAAAGCGCACCCCATTACCAGTGGTTACACCCATGTCATCATGAAACCACTTACTGGCCAAATCTGTAATTGTTATTTTCATTACTAACACCTCATCATTGAAATCGTTTACAGTAATTGTGCCCTTTTTGCCCATAAAACGCAACATTGACAGTCGATGAGCAAGCCAATGACCAGTTGCGTTCCTGAAATGACCGCTAAGGGAGTCTTTATTTACAGCGTCATTGTTTTGTGGTGTACTTAAACTACTTAAGGAGGTGAAACCTATGCAAGTGAACATTGAAACGGAGCCCGACACCTCAATTCCAACCGTCACACTGCATGTTCCAGTCGACTACCCCGAAACGGCCGCCCTCACTGCTGCTCTCAAAAATCTTTCAATTGAGGCCGCTACGTTAACCGTTTCACAACGTGGTCAACTCGTACAGTTACCGCTTACTTCGATCCTATTCATCGAAGCAACTGGTCACCAGGTCGCCGCCCATACGCTGGATAATGTTTATCGTGTTCCCAAGTCGCTGACCGCTGTGGGCACAGGCTTACCTGCTTACTTTCTTCGCGTCTCCAAATCTGCCATTGTCAATACCAAACAAGTCTATTCCTTAACCAAGACATTGACCGGGAACTTGATTGCGTTTCACCACTCACCTAAACAACTGTACGCTTCAAGACGCTACTATCGCCAACTCAAAATAAGTCTTGAACAGAAAGGACTGTTATAAATGCATAAAAATTGGTTTTGGCCCGTCTTCTTAATTGCCAGCGCCGTTGTTCTTATCGTTAGTCAACTCGGTCTCTTCACGCTCCACGTCAGCATCTGGAGTCTCTTGTTAACATTGATTCTAGTTGCGGCTTTAATTAGTAGCCTTCGTTACTTGAATATGCCGGGCGTCGTCTTCGCTATCGCATTCTTAACCATGATCTATGCGCAACCACTTGGAATCACTAAGCTCGTACCATGGACAATTTTAGGGGCTGCCGTATTACTCAGCATTGGTTTGGGTCTTTTGATTCATCCCCGTTATCAATATCATTATCGCTATCACAACCATGATCATGCTCATTACAATCATCATAACCACGATGACGTCCATGAATCAACGAGCACAATCAACGATGACCATGTTAATTTAGATCTCTCACTAGGCAACAGTATCCGCTACGTTCACAGCGAAAATTTTCGTTCTGCGGATCTGAACGTATCAATGGCTGGTGCCAAAATCTACTTCGATGACGCTGACATCAAAGAAGGCCGAGCAACCATCAATGTCGACGTTTCATTAGGTAGCCTTGAGTTATACCTCCCTCAAACTTGGCAGCTACAGGAAAATCTCAGCAACTCAATGGGCCACATCTCATCGACAGGTACACCGACCACTGCTGGCCCGGGTGTCATACTAACCGGCAGCGTCTCGCTTGGTGAATTACGAATTATCTATATCTAACCCTACTTTGCTGTCGGCCATATCCTGATCAATCTGTCATAAATCATGATTAAAACATGCCAGTTGGTTGGATTACTGTTCATCAGCACTTGCGCGTCCTATTCCGACCTCCGGGGCTGGGTGCCAATTGCTGGAACGCAGCCGACGTCGATTTGAGCTAACGCATAACCCGCGTCATCTCAAATACGAGTCTTATTCTAAGCCGGAAGCAACCCACTTCCAGCTAAGAATAATTTGGCTACTGAGCATTGTCACCCAGCCCCTCCGGTCTCAAGCCTGTGAGGGGTCACGGGTTGAAGCCGAGCATTGCCTAGCCATCGGATTAATGCGGTTTTGGCATTAGTCCGTTGGCGTAGCACGCACAGGCTTCAGTGGTACCGAGCACATTTCGGAAACCCGCTCGAATGGCTGATAAACGGCCACTTAACTTGGTGCAATTGGTCGTCGACTATTTTAATACTGGAACCTTAAGTACAATATCACTCTCAGTCTGACAGTTGATTGACAAAATTACCGTTTTTGAAAAGCAATGGCCAATTTATCAAAAGTTGGGTACCTCACCGTCTGCCATTCGAATACTATCCCGACTGGAAGGCGTTTCTGACAATGCCCAGTGGTGAAATTTCACTTAGCAAGCGTCCTTTGCTTGGTTAGTGAAAGGCCAGTATTTGAGACGTGGTGTTTCGGCTCAAATCTGTGCCCACCACGTTCCGGCAATTGGCAGAAATGCCTGGAGGTCGGCGTAGGACGAACCCACAACAAAAGTCTACGCGAGTTCGAGCTGTTTCCAGCGGGTCTAAGCTGGCTGTTTTCGAACCTACACAACTGGCATGTTTTAATCATAGTAAATGCTAAAAAAATGTAACACGTCCAATTTACTCACCCGTTTACCTGCTTTGTGCAGATAAGCGGGTGTTTTGCTTGAATTCCGAACTCACACGCAAACGTGCTTGTTCAGTAACGTTCGTTAAATAGTGGCTGGTAATCAGTAATCGCGCTTCTAAACCACCAAAAAAGACTGTTTCAAGGTATCCGCTACCTCAAAACAGTCTTAAGCATAAAATTACGCGTTTTCAACCTTCAAAATTTTAACCGTCATGGTACCGGCTGGAATGTTGATGGCAACTTCTTCATCAACGTGATGCCCAATCAAGCCCTTGGCGATCGGGGAATCATTAGAAATCTTGCCAACCATTGGATCAGCTTCGGCAGCACCAACAATGGTGTAGCTTTCTGGTTCTTCATCAGGTAATTCTTTGAACGTCACGATTTTACCAACGGAGACTTCCGTTTCGTCAATCTTGTCACTATCGATGATTTCAGCATATTGAAGCATGTGTTCAACCGTCTTAATCCGGTTTTCTAGCAAGCTTTGTTCATTCTTTGCTGATTCATACTCAGAGTTTTCTGATAAATCACCGTAGCTACGTGCGATCTTAATACGATTAATAATTTCTGGACGTTGATTAATTCGAAGGTCTTCAAGCTCTTTTTCCAGCTTGACCTTGCCTTCTTCTGTCATTGGATATGTCTTATCTTCAGCCAATGTGTTTCACTCCTCAAATACGCAATATAGTTATCAAAAACCAGCCTACCATTTCAGATTTTAAAAGTAAACTCTTAAATCTAAAATAGCGCTGGTTAAGACGTTATTTTTTATAAAATTGAACGAACTTTAGTTGTCAATAAATCAATGGCAACTTCATTTTCGCCACCTTCTGGCACAATTAGATCGGCATAACGTTTCGTTGGTTCCACAAACTGATGATACATTGGTTTGACCGTCGCCAAATATTGACCAATCACAGAGTCTAGTGTCCGGCCCCGCTCTTTGATATCACGCTGAATGCGCCGAATGATTCGAATATCATCGTCGGTATCGACGAACACCTTAATATCCATCAGGTCGCGTAAACGCTGATCATCTAGGATCAATACCCCTTCGACAATGATCACATCACGCGGTTCTTGATGAATGGTCTTGTCGCTACGCGTATACTGCTCGTAATCATAGACCGGCTTTTCAATTGGTTGATAGGCCAGCAACTGCTTGATTTGCTTAATCATCAAATCTGTATCGAAAGCCAGTGGGTGGTCGTAATTAACGGCATGGCGCTCAGCCATTGTCATTTCACTTTGATCATTGTAATAGGAATCCTGTTGTAAGATCAACAATGATTGACCAGATAATTGGTTGTAAATTGCATTGCTGACCGTAGTTTTACCACTACCGGAACCACCAGTTACCCCGATGACTACTGGTCGGCGATGTTTATTTTCAGTCATTTAAGTTACGCCTCATTCTTATTTTTCAGCGGCTTCGTTGTGCTTCGAAACCTTCTTGATGTTTGCCGCGTGACCCGCAGCATCCTTTGCATAATAGACATCACCAGTCTTCAAATCTGCTACGAAATACATGTAACCCTTGCTCCGTTGTGCAGGATCTAAGACTGCCTTGATCGATGTTAAACTAGGACTGTTGAACGGTCCGGGGCCGTAGCCTAAGTTCAACCGTAAGTTATACGGTGAATCAGTCTGCAAATCTTTATTCGTTAACGTTGACTTGTTAGAATTGATCGCATAGAACACTGAAATATCAGAATCCAAGCGCCACTTAGCATCTAACCGATTCAAGAAGACGCCAGCAATCAACCGCCGATCTTTCGTCGTACTGCCTTCACGTTCAACTAAGGACGCTAAGGTCATTACTTCTTGCACGGACATCTTCGACTTCTTAATTTGCGCGTAGTATGGTTCAAGCTCATCATTAGTCTTCGAAACCATCTGCGTTACTAATTGTTTCAAAGTTGTTTTCTTACCAACAACATAAGTTGCCGGGAACAAATAGCCTTCTAAACGATAGCGAACTTGCTTAGCACTCATCGCTGAATTCAACAATTGTGGATACTTCTTGGCCAATGATTTGATGAATGTTTGATCCTTCATTAAGGCTAGAAATTCTGCCGACGTGAAATCAGTTTGTTTTTGAACCGTCTTCGCAATCGTCTTAATCTGACTACCTTCAACGATTAGGACTTTACCACTAGAACTCTGAACCGGTTCCGATGAACCACCTTTATTCAAGGCCTTCGCGATTTGAGCAAGTGACATCGAAGGCTTCAACTGATAGTAGCCCGCGTGAAAGTTTGATAAGTTGTGTGCTTTCGTCCAGTATTCAAAGACAAAACCACTCTTGATCACCTTTTCGCGCTGTAAAATATCGGCAATTTTCTTACCATTAGCACCGTACGGGATATCAACTTGAACGACGCGATTGTCGCTACTGTCATATGGTTGCGTCGCATTATCAAAATATCGATAACCCAATACCCCCACAATAATTAAAAGTACGACTAAAATACCAACAACGCCACCAATAACGTGTTTCGAAAATGATTTCCGCTGTTTTTGTTCTGAACGATTAGGTTCATTTACCCCACGATCTTGTGAATCGTTTTGATCCTTCTGATCTTGGTTATCCTGGTTGTTATTCAAGACTCGCCCCTCCATTTATTGATTAATCTTATCAATTATACAAAACTGTTGCCCAGTTTGCACTAGTTCGCCATTAGTTTTATGGTTTTTTAGGATCTTGGACACACATTAAACGCCGAATGACTTCAAATCATTCGGCGTTTAACAAGACTATCAACAAACTAACGAATTTCAGCACCTAATTCATCCGTTAAGGCTGTCAGTACTTTTTCAAATGCTGTCGTAACATCATCATCGACTAACGTTGCGTTTTGGTCTTGATACGTTAACGTATAAGCTAGCGACTTTTTACCCGCTGGCACGTGACTCCCATTATAAACATCAAAGAGTTGAACGTGCCGTAAATGCGCGCCGCCCTTCTTGTTGATCAAGGCAACCACGGTTGCGTTGGTCACATCGTCATCAATCAACATCGCCACGTCCCGGGTGATACTTGGGAACTTGGAAATCGGTTGATACTGTTGACGCGCTTTTGGTAAGGCAATCAACGCCGTTAAATCCAGTTCAAAGACATAAGTTTCCCGAATCTTGTAGGCTTTGGCAGTCGTTGGATGAACTTCACCGACGAAACCGACTAACTGGTCACCAACGTAAATATCAGCTGTCCGACCAGGATGCATCTCTGGATGTTCGGCCGTGGCAACGTAACTAACGGCATCTTGCAACGCCAGACTCTTCAGATAACCAGCCACGATACCCTTAATCTGGAAGAAATCAACGGGTTGTTCGGCAACGCCCCAGCTCTTGGGAACCATGGAACCCGTAATAGCTCCGGCAATGTGTTCAATTTCCTTCGGCCGGACTTGTTCAGGTTGACTGTAAAAGACCCGTCCTTCTTCATACAATGCCACATTGTGTTCCTTACGAGCATTGTTATAAGCTAAATCATCCAGCAAACCAGAAACTAGACTCAAGCGTAGCGTGGTCCGTTCTGAACTCATTGGAAAGTCTAATTTAGTGACGTCACTAGCATGAAGCGCAAAGGCCTTCGACTTAGTCTCCGTGGTCAATGAGTAACTGATGGCTTGCGTGAGGCCAGCACTTTCCATTAACTTACGTGAGTCACGAATCACCTGTTGGGTCTCATTAAGCTTACCGATTGTTGGTTGGCCCGTTGGTAGGGTCGCTGGTAAGTTATCATAACCGTATAGCCGGGCGATTTCTTCGATAAGGTCAGCCGGAATATGGATATCCCAACGCCGTGATGGCACCGTAACCGTGAACGTTTCATTAGCAACGACCGTTGGAAAGTCCAATCGTTTAAAAATATCACTGACCGTGTCCAATGACAACTCAGTTCCTAAGACGTGGTTGATCCGTGCTAAGTCAATGGTTACTGTCGTTGGTTGCACATCCTCGTCACGACCGATGACCATACCACTAGCAACTTGACCATCACCAAGTTCTGCAATCATGGCTGCGGCAGCGTCTAAGGCCGTTGCGGTCATGCCGTGGTCAATGCCCCGTTCGTAGCGCATTGAAGCTTCGCTGTGTAAGTCATGATTATGGGCAGTTTTACGAATCTTAACTGCATCAAAAACCGCACCTTCCAACGCAATGGTCGTAGTCTGATCAGTGACTTCGGTCGCTAGGCCACCCATCGTCCCAGCCAAACAAATTGGTTGATCGCCACTACAAATCAACAGATCACTCGTTAGTAATTCGCGATCTTCACCATCTAACGTCGTTAAATGCTCGCCAGCTTTCGCCAACCGGACGTTAATTTGACCGTCATTCAATTGATCAAAGTCAAAAGCATGTAGCGGTTGTCCATATTGCATCAAAATGTAGTTCGTTGCGTCAACGACGTTATTGATTGGCCGCATACCAGCATTCCAAATTCGAATTTGGAGCCATAACGGACTTGGCTTAATCGTAACGTTTTTAATTAGACGCATTTTGTACATTGGGACATCATGTTCGTCGGCAGCGACAGCCACATGTAGATCATCCGCAGCCACCGTCGTAGCATCTTCATGCAAATCAACTTTCGGCATCGTTGGTTGTTGGTCGTAAATGGCAGCAAGTTCATGCGCCGTACCATTCATACTAAGCATGTCACCACGGTTAGGGGTAACGGACATGTCAATAATTTCATCATCCATCCCTAGGTATGAAAAGACCGGATCACCTGGCGTGGCATCGTCAGGCAGAATGAAAATACCATCCGCAACTTCTTTTGGAACTAACTTTTCATCAAAACCAAGTTCGTCTAAGGCGCACAGCATCCCATTTGATGGAACTCCCCGCATCTTACTCTTCTTGATCTTAGTGTGACCACCAATCCATGAATTGGGTAACGCCACGATCACCTTTTCGCCAGCCGCAACGTTAGGTGCCCCACAAACGATTTGCAAGGGTTCTGATTCGCCTACGTCCACTTGACAAACGTGGAGATGATCAGAATCTGGATGTGGCTCACACGTTAAGACGTGCCCCACTACAACTTTTTTCAATCCTTCACTGGGACGAATAACACCGTCAACTTCAACGGCCGTCCGTTCAATCTTTTCTGCTAATTCATCGGCCGGAATGTCCAGCTTCAAATAATCGCGTAACCATGTCGTAGAAATTCTCATGTGGACGCCTAACCTTTCTTATAGAACTGTGACAAGAACCGCACGTCATTCAAGTAGAAGTTGCGGATATCGTCAACACCGTATTTCAACATTGCAAAGCGGTCTGGTCCTAACCCAAAGGCAAAACCACCATATTCTTCTGGATCAATGCCAGACATTTCTAACACGTGGGGGTGAACCATGCCGGCACCCAGTACTTCGATCCAACCCGTTTGCTTACAGATTGCACAGCCCTTGCCATTGCAATTAAAGCAAGTTACATCAGCTTCTACGGATGGTTCCGTGAATGGAAAGAAGCTTGGCCGTAGCCGAACATCGAATTGATCGCCAAACAAAGTCTTGGCAACCAGAATTAAGGTGCCCTTCAAATCAGCCATCGTAATATGCTTGTCCACGACTAACCCTTCAATTTGATGAAATTGATGGGAATGAGTTGCATCATCCGTATCACGCCGATAAACGCGGCCAGGTGACAAGACCTTCAGCGGTCCTTTAGAAAAATCGTGATTTTCAAGTGACCGCGGCTGATCAGCAGACGTCTGCGTGCGTAGTAGCACGTCTTTGGTAATATAGAACGTGTCTTGCATGTCACGGGCGGGATGGTCCTTCGGTAAGTTCAACCGTTCAAAGTTGTAGTAATCTTCTTCAACTTCATCACCATCAACAATTTGATAGCCCATTCCCATAAATAGATCTTCCAATTCAGTAATAATCTGGGTAATCACGTGAGGCTGACCTTGTGGAACTTCCCGACCCGGTAACGTCACGTCCAGTTTTTCGGCAGCCAATTGCTCATTAACGGCTGCTTGTTCCAGTTCTTCACGGCGTTCATCAATCGCAGCCTGAATCCGGTCACGAACTTCGTTGGCATAAGCGCCCACCTTTGGCCGTTCTTCCGGGCTTAAGTCGCGCATTCCGCGCAATACTTCTGTAATCGGACCCTTTTTGCCAAGTAAATCAACTTTGACTTGGTTAACCTTTTTCAAAACATCGGCGGATTTAATATCGGCCAAGCCTTGATCGCGTAATTCGGTTAATCGATCTTGTAAACTCATATGCTGCCTCCAATTTTTAGTTGCGTTGCGGACAAAAAAAGACCCCATCCCTGAAAAGGGACGAGGTCATCGCGGTACCACCCTTGTTTGCATAGCAGTCACTATGCACACTCACTACCCGTCATAACGGTCGGGATACCGGAAAATTATTTGTTTACACAAACGCCCAATTTCAGCTCAGAGAGTGAATTCGTCAATCTTGGTCGCCAGGGTGCTTTCAATCGGTGACACCCGTCCCTACGACGCCGTAACTAACTACTATTTCTCGTCAAGGCTTTTATCTACATTGTCAGTTTATGGCAAAGTGCCCTGCACGTCAACCCCGTATTAGGATTCGGCCGGGCTGAACCACTTATCAGACCAGTTATGGACCGTATCCATGACCTGTCGTAAATCTTGCCCCTTCGTAGTCAAGCGATACTCAATCAGGGCAGAGTCACAATGGGTTACCCGACTCACAATGCCGTTTTCTTCCAATTCCTTGAGACGAACGACCAGCACCCGATCACTGCACTTAGGAATCCGGCGTGCCAGATTCTTAAAGCGTTGGGGACCGTCTTCCAGTAAAACATCGATAATTAAACCGTTCCACTTTTTCCCTAGAATTGAGAACGTCTTTTCAAATTTTGGACACAGTTCGAAATCCACGTTGGATTCTGTTACCGTGTCAGCTAGCATTTCTGACATGCAATGACCCCCAATTATTGAATTAACCGGCGGAGACCTTGCCTCGGAACCGATCTAGTTGTTTGGCCACTTTCATACGTAATGGTCCAAAAAATTCATGTTCTGCTTCATAATCATCAACTAAAGAGACGAGCAAACTTTCACGATATTTAGGCACAGCTAAAGTTGCACCAAACATATGCTTCAAAATGATATCTTTTTCCATCGGCGTTAATTTCGTTAACTTTTCAGCGTTACGTAACGCTACCCGCGGATGAATAAATGCGTGCGAGCCGAGATCAAACTTGGTTTCACGCCAGTCATAATAAAACAAATCATGCAATAATCCACCACGCGCCACTGCCGTCGTATTTAGATGCCATTTCTTCGCTAAAACATAACTATCATATGAAACTGCAATCGAATGATCCAATCGATTTGAATGGTGGTGCTGTGTAAACTCAGCAAGCCGCTGAACGGCCGGCTGTGCTAATAAATCTTCGACGATCGCCACGTATTCAGAATCTTGTTGCCACGCATTATTAGTTTTCATCTAAAGCTCCCTTTGCTAATATCTACGGCTATTCTACTAAAAAGCCAGTCATTTTGAAAGTATTTTACCTGGATTTTAGCATTTTCTTACTAATTGTAAGTTAGCGATATAAACCGAACATTAAAACGCCAGCAGCCACGGCTACATTTAACGATTCTGCTTGCCCCTTGATGGGAATGTATAAGTTTTGGTCTGTCCGTGCCAATAATTCCCGACTCATTCCATTACCTTCGTTTCCCATGATCAAGCCAAAACTAGCCGGCGCGTCAATATCTAAATACCGGGCTGCCTGTGGATTTAACTCTGAACCGTAGACTGGTGAACCCTGCGCCTGCAATTGGTCAACCAACTTGTCGAGATCAGTACTAATCAGTTGTAAATGAAACTGACTCCCCTGCATAGCTCGTTCAACTTTGGGTTGATGGATGTCCACCGTCCCGGTACCGAAAGCGACGCCGGCAAAACCCGCAGCATCCGCAGTCCGTACCATGGTTCCAATATTTCCGGGATCTTGAACATTATCGAGCAGTAACCAAGGCCGCGTTAAATCTAATTGTGATAGATCTTCAATTGCAGCAGGCAGGGTCGCCAGCGCAAACACCCCCTGCGGCGTCACCGTCGCACTGATATGTTTGGCGACTTCATCAGAGATTTCAATGACCGCTGGAAAATGAGTCAAATCCGGTTCGGTCGCCAGTTGCTTGGCAGTAATGAGCAAGGTCTGAATCGCGACGTGTGCTTTAACTGCTTCGTTGACTAAATGCCAACCATCTAGCAAGTATTGTCCCTGTTGTTTGCGTCCCTTCTTTGTTTGGAGCTTTTTCCACGCCTTGACGTGCGCATTTTGTAATGAATTAATTTTTTCCATCGTCAACTTCCTTTAATTAATCGGTTGAAACATCAGCCGGTCTTGTCAATTCGGGGCACCCTGTATCATTCGAAAGTGTCCGTTTTATCCCAAGTATAGCATATCGCCCGTTGAACATTTCCATGCTATTATATAAGTAATACAGATTGTACTAATTATGCTAACACAATACAATCAAGATGCTAGTCACAGGTTAGACTAGCTGAACAAGTTAAGTAAGGAAGTGACACAATGCGTGCAGTAACATTAAAAGCAATCGGCCGGGTCCAGGGGGTGGGCTTCCGTTGGGCCACTAAAGTTGCCGCTGACAAATGCGGCGTGAACGGAATCGTTCGTAACCTGATGGACGGCTCAGTCTTTATTGAAGCCGAGGGTGAAGATCAACGAGTGCAAGTCTTTATCGACGTTGTTCGGCAGTCGCCAACCGATTTTGGCAAGGTCAAGCACCTCGAAGTGCATGAAGTTGAACCACAAAACTATCACGATTTTCGGATAACCAATTGAATTCCCCCGACATCTTTAGTATCATCATCATTATATGACTTTAACAAAGGGGATTATTAACTAGTGAAATCAAAAAAAGGCCTTACGCTCACCATCACCTTAGGAACGTTAGCACTGTTTCTAAGCGGTTGTGTGCAAACGACCAAAGCTGGTAAACCATACGGGTTTGTTTACGAGTACCTTGCAAAGCCAGGGCAAAACGTGATGGAATGGTTGTCACAACTATTCGGTAACAACTACGGTTGGGCAATCATCGGCTTGACGGTCATTGTGCGACTCGTTTTACTGCCAATGATGATTAATCAACAACGTAAATCAACCTACCAACAAGAAAAAATGTCCGCGGTTCGGCCACAGATGGAAAAAATCCAGGCACGGCAAAAAGCAGCGACGACTCAGGAAGAAAAAGCCGCAATCAGTAATGAGCTCATGCAACTTTACCGTGACAACGGTATTAGCATGACTGGTGGTATTGGCTGTTTACCACTACTGATTCAACTGCCAATTTTCTCCGCCTTGTACTACGCTATTCGCTATTCGCCTGAATTATCTAAGGCGACCTTTATGGGGATCTCCCTTGGAAAATCCAGTCTGATTCTAGCCATTTTAGCCTTTTTATCCTACTTGGCACAGGGTTACCTATCCATGATTGGTTTACCTGAAGAACAGAAGAAGACGATGCGTCTCATGCTCATTATGAGTCCGGTCATGATTTTATTTGTTTCCATGTCCGCTCCCGCAGGTTTAGGACTTTACTTCTTCGTTGGTGGTTTGTTTGCCTGCTTGCAAACACTGATCATCAACTTCTTCCGGCCACGTATTCGGCGTGAAGTTGAAGCAGAACTCAAAAAGCACCCCATCAAAACACCAACACCGACGCAACCAAAGCCGATTAATGCAACTGAATCCAAGCCTAGTCATCCTCGTCCGCAAAATAATGCGGGGCGTGGTCGGAATGCCGGTAAACAACAACGACACCGTAAATAACCACTGAAGCTTAATCAACACTAAAGCACCGTCATGAAAATTCTCATGGCGGTGCTTTTTACGTTGCACCTAACCGGCACACAGCCGTCACCTTAACTGATTTTGCAAACATTACCACGGGATGCCAATTAACGCTGCCAGGCCCGATCAGATTAATTTCTTACTTAACCGGTAGGAATAACCCACGGTCAAAATCACGACCAACACGATAATCGTAACAAAGGCATTGAGAAATGAGTCTGTTGACATCTTTCCCATCGCTACTAACAGCGGTCCTGAGATTCCAAATAATCTGCCTGCTAGCACGTTAGTCCGATGCCAGTTTTCTTCTGACAAATAGGTCCACGGAATCCGGATTCCAACCAAGCGATTACGAGAAGTATATGCCATCGGTAATGCGACAATCGAGATGATTATCGCAATCAGCGCAAAGCCAAGCGTGGAAATCCGGTTGAAATCAATAAGTAACAAATAAAATAAAACGGTCAAGTTAATATCAGCACCGAGATACGTTCCCTTGCGCCAGTTGGGATTCTGTTTACAGATCAAAATTAAACTAATCCCAATTAAAAATAACCCACCAACCACGGCCAACGGTGCATTACGAACTCGCCACACGGGCGCACCACTGGCCAGTTTGATCACTGCTAAGATGACCAAATTGATTAAATTTACCATGATAAACAATTTAACCCCAAGCGTCTGTTGCCATTTTTCTGGAATCATGAGTAAGCCCCCATTTTAAACTGCTAACCCAATGAGATTGCAGCACCATAATTATTCTAATACCGAGTCCGACGTTATGCGTGATGCGTGACTAAAACACGCAATCGCTGAGAGCAAGGATGACCAGCAAATCACTCACCCGTATGTTGCAATCAATAATTGCTCAACTAGTTAAGCGCAATTATAGCTGAATTGCATAATAAGGGGTAGAACTTGCCCACTTTCAAGTTTGTCCGCCAACATTCCAAACTAAATCAAACGTATTTCGTCAAAATTAATCTACTTTGGGCAGACGACACTTCGAGACCTGAAATTTTATGTAAATATGCGATAATGGAAATTAACAATTCAAACTCAAGGAGGAACTCCCATGAAGTTACTACATACAGCGGATTGGCACATCGGCCGGACGCTTAACGGTTATTCTTTGTTAGATGAACAGGAAGCAGCGTTCAAGCAAATTCTAACGATTGCATTGGCTGAAAAAGTTGATGGTATCGTGATTGCTGGGGACATCTACGACCGGGCCGTTCCGAGTACCGATGCGGTCACTTCACTCGACCACATGCTGCAGGCTATTAATATCGAGCATCACCTACCAATCTATGCCATTGCTGGCAACCATGATGGCGCCAAACGTCTCAACTACGGTCGTGAATGGCTAGCCTATAATAATTTTCATATCAATACGTTACTAGCCGAGGCCTTCACGCCCATCGAGACCCCAACGGCACAAATCTTTATGTTACCGTTTTTTGACCCCATTGACGCGCGGGTCTACTATCAGCAACAAGGTTTGCCCGAAAAACAAGTCAAGGCGATTCACACCATTCACGATGCGATGCAACGCGTGGTTAGTGACCTCGTTACCACCTTTGATCCTGAAAAACGGCACTTGTTGATTACTCATTTTACCGTTACACCCAAAGCAGATGACGACTTGGAATTAACAAGTGAAACAACTTCCAAAGTGGGCGGTTTGGCGACGCTGACCACCGATTTATTCGCAGACTTCGACTACGTGATGCTGGGCCATATTCACACTCGGTTAGCCTCACCCGACAAAGATCGAATTCGTTATGCCGGTAGCCCCGTCAAATTTAACGTCAAGGAAGCCAACCCTAAGTTCCATGGCAAAGGTGTTGAAATTGTGACAATCACACCCACTGCGATCACCCATGAATTCAAGCCAATTCAGCCGCAAACTGACTTGGTTACGTTGCGTGCGCCTTGGGAAACGTTACTTGATCCCAACTTTTATCAGCAACAGCCGTTAAAGCAGGCTTGGTTTGCGATCACCGTCCAGGAATTCGACCGTAGTAAGCATCTGAACGTCCGGGCGCAACTCGAACAAATCTACGGCACAATTGTCGAACTGGACTACGAATCGAACCACCAAGCCACCGCCATTAGTGGCCCAAAAAACATGAACGAACTGAGTCCTGATGCCATTGTTGGGCAATTTTTCCACGCGATTACTGGTAACCAGCTCTCAACGACACAACAACAACTCGTTGACCAGATTTTCGTCAACTTAAGAAAAGAGGATTAGCCGTGAAACCCGTTTATTTAGCCATGAACTATTTTGGCCCCCACGAACATTCAATTATTGATTTTAGCAAGCTAGAAAGTACCCCGATTTTTCTGATTAGTGGTGATACTGGGGCCGGTAAATCAACTATTTTCGATGCCATGACTTTTGCCCTCTTTGGCAGTACGACGAATGATGGGACGGATGGTCGGGCAGCCAAAGAGATGCGCAGTCAGTTCGCCCCCGCTGACCAACCGACAAGCGTCACCTTCTACTTTGAGCAAGGCAATCAACTCTATAAGATTGCGCGCTCCCCTGAACAATACTTAGCTAAGAAAAAAGGATCTGGACTGACGAAAAAGAATAGTACGGCCAAATTAGCTGTCGTTGATCACGTTGGTGGCGTGGAGATTGAGAGCATTGCAACCAAGCCGGCCGACGTTGGTCCCGAGATCACGACCATCTTGAATTTGACTGCTGATCAATTTAAAAAAATCATTCTACTCCCCCAAAATGACTTCTCGGAATTCTTAAAGTCAAAAACGACTGACAAGGAAAAAATCCTTAAAAAGATTTTTGGAACGCAACTTTATTCAGACTTTACTGCGGAACTTAAAGCGGAGTATCAAACCGCCAGCAAGACTGGTGATCAGTTTGTCGCCGATTTGCGGGTCGCACTAGCCTCAGCAACTTGGAATGATGCGGAACAGGCTCAACTTCAAGCAGTTCCGGACGATCAAAAAATTCCACTACTACGAGCATTTGTTACGACGCGTCAAAGTGTTTTTGACCAAGCACAGCAAACGACTAGTAAAATCAATCGGTCTGTTAAAGCGGCCGAAACGACCTACCAGCAAGCACGCGATCGCCAACAACAATTTGACCGGCTCACACAGGCGCAAGCTGATTATCAAACTAAAGTTGAAGAACAAACACCGGCAATTACCATAGCCAAGCAACAGTTGCACGCGTTAACTTGGGCCCAGCCCCTACAAGCCACCATGCAAGCCCTCACTCAACAAACACGTGACCAAAAGCAATTGACACTTGACCAGCAAGCAGCTATGGATAACGTGCAACAAGCGCAGGACGACTATCGCCAAGCGCAAGCTGCAGTTCAACAATTACATGACCAAAGTGAAGCTAACCATCAGCACCAGCAGCGCTTGGAACAATTGGCCACGTTGATTCCACAAGCGCAACGCGTTGAAAGTCTCATCGCACAGCTCGCAAAGCTCAAGCCGAGTGTCGCTGATCTGAAGGCGACTTTTGAACAGCACCAAACCGTAATAAAGACATTAACAGCCAAAATCACCACCCAACAAGCGAACTTGCCATCTATTGATGACTTACACGCCACTAAAGATTTGCTGATTAAACAACGAGAACAGTTCGTCGACACCCTGACACCACTTGATAGTCAATGGCGAGGTGCGCAACAAGAACAGCAGCGCGTCACCAAGCAACTGACTGATTTACGGGCGCAGCTTGCCCGCGATGAACAGAATCAGCACAATGCGCAAGTCCAATTTGAACAACAACGTGGTCAACGCCAAAGCTTAATGATTGCCCAATTACAACAAGAACTCGTTGACGGCCAGCCCTGCGTGGTCTGTGGATCAACCGATCATTCACAGATGCCGTTCACAACCATCGTTGCAAATGAAGCTGACTTACGACAATCCATGCAAGCCGTTGACGACGCTCAAAACGCGCTGGCGGCAGCCAACAAGCAAGTGGAAGCAACTCAACAACGTGTCGAACAGGCTGAAAAAGAAGTTGACCAGGCTACGCAGCAAGTAACCACCGCCCAAACGCAACTAACTTCAACTTACCAACAGTTGATTGAAACCAACGGACTAGCACTAAAGTCACCCTACGATTTGACCGCAGTCAGGGCTTTTTTCGCTGAGCAACTCGCCACAATTACGAAGAAGCTTGAGGCAGCCCAACGAGTGGTTCAAGCTATTGAGAAATATACTGCTGAACTGGAAGCACAACAAAAACAGGCCCAACAAACGGAGTTACAGTTAGGCGAACAACGGGCCTTATTGCGCAATAAAACAGCCGATTTGACGGTAGCTCAGGCAGCCATTGGTACGGACTTACAAGTCACAAGCGCTGACCTGCTGGCCGAAAAAGCGCATCTCAATCAGATCGTCGCGACCTACCAACAACGCCTAGAGGCCGCCCAAGCCACCGTTCAAACCAGTCAACTTACTTTATCAAAACATCAAACTAAGCTCGATGATTTAAACGACCGGTTGAAGACAACACAGGCCACGCGCACGCAGCTTGAGCAAACAATCGCACAGGCCTTAGCTGCTCCAGAAGCACCGACTCATGACCAAACTGTACTTGAAAATTGGTTAGAAGAACTCGCCAATGGTCGACTGACCGCCCTGCAAGTCCAAATTGCCACCTATCGGCAAGACAAGGAGCGTCTGACAACCGAAATCAAGCAACTGCAAACCGCCTTAACGAACGTTGAACGACCGAATATTACGGGTATCCAAGCTCAGCTGGCCGACCTGCAAGCTCATAAGGATCGGGCACTGCAATCCCAAACCGTGGCGGAACAAGCCTTAACCGACGCGCAAAGTTGTCTCGAAAAAGTCCAACAAATCATGCACCAGCAAGGCACATTTGCAAAGCGGTTCGCCGAAATTACAAGCCTGTATAATATCATGACTGGTAAAGATGGCAACGATCACAAGCTCAAGTTAGAGACCTACGTTGTCCAAAACTACTTGCAACGCGTCTTAAACTACGCCAATGATCACTTTATCAACCTGCTTTCCAATAACCGCTACACATTTGAACTAGCTGCCGAAGCGAGTGATAACCGCAGTGACCACGGCCTCGATATCAATGTTTACGATAATGAAACCGGCAACTCGCGTTCATCCAACACGTTGTCCGGTGGTGAAACCTTCATTGCTGCTCTGTCGATTGCACTCTCGCTCAGTGAGGTCGTTCAATCTTCGGCTAATGGCGTCCAAATCGACGCACTGTTTGTCGACGAAGGCTTCGGCTCTCTGGATGATGAAACTTTGGAAAAAGCGATGCAGGCACTCGAAACAATTGGTGAAAACCGAATGGTCGGTGTTATCAGTCACATTGAATCAATGAAACGAACGATTGGCCAACAAGTTCTCATCAAAAAGATGGGGGATGGCCGCAGTACCGTGCGGTTGATCAGTAAATAGCCGCCGAAAACAACCGCAGTACATGACTAACAAGGTCTAAAAAACAGCGACACAAAAAATGGCGGCCGTCATTCAGCAATTATGCTGGATGACGGCCGCCGTTTTTGTGAACCATCCCAATTAATCAGACCGGATTAAAAGAAAATACCCAGGATCAATCCAAGTAATTGCATGCCTTGAAACATCATCAAATTTTGTGGTGCCGTATTAAAGGTGGTTTCTTTCACTTGCACCGCGTTAAAGGCCCGAATATTCTTCAAAATTTTTGGTAAAACGAGCAACACTGCCAGCTGATAAATCGGTAGTATTTGTAAAACAACACTCATCAGCACTGGCAAATAACCTAACAGCGCTAGCGTATCGTAGACCCGTAGTGACCAACGATGACCAATATAGTACGGAACCGTATAACGTTCATTGCGAATATCCTGTTGTAAATCTGAAATATTATCAGCTAACATGATATTCGCAACCAAGAAAATCCCTGGTAGCCCCACTAAAATCATGACCAATATGTTCTCTAAGTTCCCCACAATCGCAAACTGCGGCCAAGCAAACTTAAAGCCCGCCAGTACGGGGGTCGCGACGTTCATATAAACACTCAGAAAGAAAACGCCAAATCCTTCGACACATCCTGACAGTAATTCACCCAACGGGAAGCGCGAAAACGGCACCGGGCCATAGGTATAGAAGATAGCCACACCAATCGCTGCAGCGCCCATGAACAGTAACAATAGGTTTGTTCTGACGACTAGCACTAATCCTAAAATAATTGCAGTTGCTAACATCGCTAGCATCAAATTCAATGATCGTCGTGGTGATAGGTGCTCACGGCCAACAATGTTATAAGTATCCCGATAATGTAAATCCTTAGCCAAGTAGTAATCCTGCACGTTATTAAACCCCGTCACAAACAATGCAATCGCTACTTGTGCAACTAAGTAAATTAACGAATTGATCCAATTAAACGCATGAAAATAATAGATTGAAAATAAAATACCAATAAAATACGGCACCACACTAGCTGCCTTGGCATTTAGCCGAATGAATTCCAAAAAAATTTTGAACGTCATTGGCCGATAAGTTGGTTCGTTCGTCAACAACTTCGCCCCCTGATTAAATTAACTACTCTTCCACTATACCAAAAAAGGTTACTTGTGAAAATGGTTTCATGATGAACATACCAACAAATATCGGTCAGCTTAAATATATTTCGAGTCGGATCAATCTGAATCAGGATTAAACCCAGCCTGCTGGTGTACAACCTATTCGTCGTTTAATCAGCATCTTACTGCGCCCTATCGAACTGTCAGTCGATGCTCAATATTGATCCAGGCCTCCCTCAAAATCACGATATGATCCCATAGGCCGCGGCTTTAAAATTCATTACAGCGCAATTATCCATACTGAAAACGCACATTCAAGTTAAATTAACTTGAATGTGCGTTTTAAATTCATAAATGACTCGATTACCTAGTGGTCGTGCTCATGATCATCCAAGGGCGCTTCATCTTCATCACGAGTAGCTGGTCGGATTCCGGCTGGCAGTTCCGACTTGGCAATCTTTTCAACATCATTCGTTTCAGCCTCGGCCTTAGCTAAGAGCTTCGCGTCCCGTAGAATCGGTAACTGGAACCGAAAGATCGAGCCCTGGCCCACCACAGATTCAACACTAATATGACCATGGTAACCTTCAACTAACCGTTGCGCAATGGATAATCCTAACCCGTTACCACCCTTATCACGGCTACGCGCCTTATCAACCCGATAGAAACGGTTGAAAACCCGATCGAGATTGTCCTTAGAAATACCCTCACCAAAGTCTTGGACGGCGACTTCAATGTAGCGATAATCCGTGGATAATGATAAATGGATTTCTTTACGTCGTGTCGAGTACTTGACCGCATTATCCAATAAAATAATCAGAATTTGCTCGAGGTGATTACGGTAAATCTGAGCATACACCGGCTTTTTAACATCATCATCAAACGTAAAATGAAAGTCGGGATGAATCATCGTAAAATCGTTAAATGCTTGCGTCACTAACTTCTGAACGTCCGACGTCTCATGGCTAAAATTGATTTCCAATTGTTCAGCACGCGATAAGTCCAACATTTCTTGAACTAAGCTCTGCATTCGCTTGGTTTCTGACAAACTAGCCGCCAATGATTCCGACAACACTTGTGGATCATCCTTGCCCCATCGATTCAGCAACTCCATATGGCCCTGGATAATTGCCACCGGGGTCCGTAATTCATGGGAAACGTCTTCAACAAATTGCTGCTGTTGATTAATATAGCGTTGCATCTGATCAAGCATATCATTGAATACAACTGCTAAATCCGACAATTCATCATTGCGTTTAAGATCGGGCACTCGCGAGTCAGTTTGCGGATCATCATTGACCGCATTAATCGTCTGTTTGATTTTACGCATTGGCCGTAATAGAAACGCAGCTAAGAAGTAGCCCAGTAGCGTGGCACCAAAAATAGTGATCATTGTCATTACAATAAAGATCCAGATCAAATTCTGAGTCGTTGAATGGTATTCCGCCAAATTATCAGTGACCTGGGTGTAACCGATCAAACGGTGATTGCTAGCCGCATAAATGGGCGCCCGCCCAACTAATTCAGCATCACTTCCTCGGCCAATCAACACCACCTGACGCGTCTTATTCTTAGAGAACTCATGTGCATCCTTGCGGGATAGATAGAGTGTGTTCCCGTGTGGATCATAAACCGTCACAGCTAAGTTTGTGCGGGATAAGGCTGTTAAATCGGAATCTGAAAAGATTTTACTTTGCAGCACACCATGCTTACGTTCACTCATGGTAGTTGCCGGTTCAACGCTCGCCTCGGGTTGCAATTTAGCGGCCACCGACTTAATGGTCAGCCCTTTCGACTCCGTTCGCAACGATTGTTGCACCGTTGTAACAGCACTAGCCACGTTCCGTTGTTCTTGGTGCAATAAGAGGTTCGTGAAACTCTTATAGACCAATAATGAAAAACAAATAAAAATGAGCGCGGACCCAATTGCGGTCCCGAGCGCCCATTTCCATTTTAATGACCAACGGCGCCGTGGTTTAGGCGTCACTTGATTCGTATCAGCGTCAGTCATTAAGAACGAATCACGTATCCAGTCCCACGAACAGTTTGGATGTAACTCTTTTCTCCTGGTCGGTCAATCTTGTTCCGTAAGTAACGAATATAAACGTCGACGACATTCGTTTCAACTTCTGATTCGTAACCCCATACTTTGTTTAGTAAGACATCACGAGCGAGGACAACGTTAATATTTTCCATTAAAGTTAATAACAGTTCATATTCACGCTTCGTCAAGTTGATGACTTCGTCGCCACGTTTAACGACTAAGTTTTCCTTTTCAATCGTCAAGTCTTTATAAGTGACGGTCGTTTGTTTAGTGCTTTGTTGTTCACTTTCCAAATCGATTCGCCGCAATAGTGCTCGTAAGCGGGCAAGTAATTCTTCGATAGCAAATGGCTTAACAATGTAATCATCTGCCCCATGATCCAGGCCGGAAACTCGATCAATCACGGAGTCACGGGCCGTCATCATAATGATCGGCGTGTTCTTGACTTCACGAACCCGCCGGCAGACTTCCAAACCGTTCAGTTCTGGTAACATCAGGTCTAATAGGATGGCATCAAAATCTTCAGCTAACGCTGCGTCTAACCCTTTACGGCCGTTATATTCGACTTGAATATCATAGCCTTCGTGTTTTAATTCTAATTCAACGAAGCGTGCGAGGTTTTTTTCATCCTCAATAATTAATATTCGACTCATTTACTTTTAGTCACTCCTAATATTCAACTTATCTAAAAACCGTACGAATCAGTGATTTATCACCACTAACCTGCATTAAGCTAGTACAACATGTTATTTTAACATGAAAACGCTGAATTTCCTACACCCCAACCAGGGTCTGCTCCTCACCCAAATCTAATTTTAGTGAATTCTCATTAAATTGCAATCTTTATGTCTCATCATCTGACGGTTCGGTTTGCGGATGTTGCTGGTGCCACTGGCGAATAGCAGCTAGGCGCTGTTGCCAGGCTTTCTCCTGTCCCTGGCTAGTCGGCTCATAGTACCGGTGCTGTTTTAACTCAGGTGGCATCGTCGTCATCGTGGTTAATTTGGCCGCTGTATCATGGGCATATTTGTAATCAGAACCATAACCTAAATCTTTCATTAATTTTGTCGGTGCGTTGCGAATCTGTAAGGGGACCGGTAAATTACCCGTCGCTTTGATATCTGCTTGCGCTGCCGATTTAGCCGCGTATAATGCATTGGACTTCGGTGCTAAGGCTAAATAAGTCACTGCTTCCGTCAAATTCACGTCACACTCAGGCATACCGATCAACTGGCACGCCTGAAAGACTGCTACCGTCAGTGGCAATGCCTGCCGGTCAGCTAGCCCAATGTCCTCACTCGCAAACCGAATCAAACGCCGAGCGATATACAGCGGATCTTCACCGCCGGCTAGCATCCGCATCAACCAGTAAATCGCCGCGTCAACATCACTATTACGCATTGATTTATGTAACGCGGAGATAATATTATAATGCTCCTCGCCATGCTTATCGTAGCGCAACGACTTAGTATTGATCAGTTGCGATAACCCGGCCGTAGTAATCGTAACGTGCTTGCCATCGCGGTCACCGTTCAAAACAGCCATTTCTAACGTATTGAGCGCCATACGAGCATCACCATTAGCAAATTCTGCGATCAACCGTAGTGTATCAGGCTGCATCGTAATCTCAAGATCCGGAAACCCCTTCGGATTCTGCAAAGCGCCCTGTAAGACAGCTTCTAATGCATCAGGCGTCAATGCCTTTAAGACCAATACTTTGCACCGTGATAATAGGGCCGCGTTAATTTCAAATGAGGGATTTTCCGTCGTCGCACCAATTAACGTGATACTGCCGCGCTCAACATATGGCAAAAAGGCATCTTGTTGGGCTTTATTAAACCGGTGAATTTCATCAATAAAAACAATGGTCTTTTCACCAAAATCTCGATTAGCCTCCGCTTCATCCATGATTTGCCGAATTTCTTTAATGCCACTCGTCACCGCGCTAAACGTAATAAAGTGCGACTGGGTCTGTTGCGCAATAATTTCGGCCAGCGTGGTCTTACCGACTCCCGGTGGTCCCCAAAAAATCAGGGATGGTAACTGATCTTCTGCGATTAATTGTCGTAATAGTTTACCCGGGCCAAGTAGATGCTCTTGGCCCTTGAAATCCGCCAGCGTCACTGGCCGGACCCGGTAAGCCAACGGACTACTACTAGATTTATCCGGGTTAAATAATGATTCTTGTCGCATGGCGACCCCCACTTTCGCGTTTATTCATTACTCTCAATTTTAACGCAAACGTACGTTCTAATCCACTCAAACCAACGATCATTACCGCACAGCCACCCACAGCACAAAAAAACTGCGCCTAATCACGCGTAACGTCATTAGACACAGTTTAGTTCATTCAAAATGATTTTATTGTTCTTCGTACCAACTGTAATGGTATAACCCTTCACGGTCAGTCCGTTCATACGTATGCGCACCAAAGTAGTCCCGTTGCGCTTGCAACAAGTTAGCAGGTAACACTTCGGCCCGGTATGAGTCGTAGTATGACAATGCCGCACTAAATGATGGTACCGGTACACCAGCTTGGATTGCTAAGCTAAGCACTTCACGTGTTGATTGTTGATACTTGGCGGCGATGTCGGCAAAGTAGTCGTCCATCAATAAGTTATTTAAATCAGGCTTCTTATCAAAAGCATCCGTGATGTTTTGTAAGAATTGGGCCCGGATGATACAACCAGCACGCCAGATTTGGGCAAGTTCACCGAACTTCAAGTCCCAACCATAATGTTCAGAAGCGAAACGAAGTTGTTCGAAGCCTTGCGCATAACTCATAATCTTACTGAAGTAGAGGGCTTGACGAATCTTCTCAACCAATTCTTTCTTGGCTGGCAAGTCAACGTCAGCGGTTGGGCCAGCTAATTTCTTAGAAGCGGCAACCCGTTCGTTCTTCATCATTGAGATGTAACGCGCATAGACCGCTTCCGTAATAACGGATTGTGGCACTTGAACGTTCAAGGCATCTTCGGAACTCCACTTACCAGTTCCTTTGTTGTTCCCACGGTCTAAGATCATGTCAACGATTGGCTTAGTCTTATCCGCACCTAAATCATCCTTACGTGACAAAATGTCAGCGGTGATTTCGATCAAGTAACTGCTCAATTCGCCTTTGTTCCAGTCCGTAAAAATATCGGACATTTCATCAACGGACAAGCCCGCGACGTTGCGCATGATATTGTATGATTCATCGATTAACTCTTCATCACCGTATTCAATCCCGTTGTGGACCATCTTAACGTAGTGACCAGCACCGTTCGGGCCGATGTAAGTCACACATGGTGCACCGTCTTGAGGCGCTTTAGCAGAAATCTTTTCCAAGATTGGGGCAACTAAATCATAAGCTTCCTTTTGACCACCAGGCATCAATGAAGGGCCTTGTAAGGCACCTAATTCACCACCGGAAACACCCATACCAATAAAGTTGATTCCGGATTTATCTAAGCGGGCGTTACGCGCCATCGTGTCATTAAAGTTGGTGTTCCCACCATCAATCAAGACGTCGCCTTTATCTAATAGTGGTAATAATTCATCGATAACGGCATCGGTTGGCTTACCAGCCTTAACCATCATGATAATCCGTCGTGGCGTTTCAAGTGAAGCCACGAAGTCTTCGATCTTATAACTTGGTACTAATTGCTTGTCAGCATGGTCCTTAACGACCTTTTCAGTTTTGGCACCAGTCCGATTAAAAATCGCAACCTTGTAGCCGCGGCTTTCGATGTTCAACGCCAGGTTCTTACCCATGACGGCCATCCCAATGACACCAATTTGTGGTTTTTCATTACTCATTAGTTTATTGCCTCCCAATTTTTAATACGCAACTATCGTACCAAAAAACACGCTGTTAATAAAGTAAATGACCGCAAATTTTAAAATTAATTTCATATAATTTATCGCGGGAAGAAATTAATTTTCATAGAACCATCCAACAAGGTTACTTGCTTTTCAAACAGCACCAACTGACAAAGTTAAAAACACCGTGCTAGGCTTACAGTAAAATAAACGGATAACCTTCATAGATCGGTTCGTGGTGTTTAGGCTAGTGTCCTCATTGTTATTATGACGTTCCGCACTTTTTTTATTCGTACATGCCCGCTGGTGGCCACTTTTACCAGAGAGACACCCTAGCACCACTAATCCTGACCAGCAGTCCAATTCAAGATAAGTAAGGAGGCCCCTAATCATGTCTATCCAACGACTGCCAGATTGGCATCAAATTGAACAACCCGTTGTTATTTCGCTTAAAACGGCCCGTCACCATCTCTGGGGCAACGTGGCCGTTTATTTGGGCTTATTTATTATCGAGCTTCTAGGGGCACGCTGGGGCCACTCACAGGCCCTACGTGCGGATGCCTTTAATAATTTATCTGGAATTTTTTCGACCGGGCTACTCATGACTGGTCTATTCATCGCCAGTCGCACGCACGATGACGATTTATTTGGCGCACCCATCGCACCCACGGAGCAGCAGCAATTAGGACCCCGAATCCAGCAATCCCGCTTTCGTTTTGAGACGATTTTTAATTTACTAGCCGGCACCATCATGGCTGCCATTGGAATCGACATTATTATCAAAGGCGTAATGACATTCGCCACCCGTACCCCCTTCAAAAACCTCAGCAGTATCGCCGGCTTGGCCGCCGGGTTTTCCTTCGTGGTGCTACTGGTCTTATGGGCCTTCAATCATTATTGGAGTCGCAAACTTAACAATGCTGCCCTGACCGCAGCGAGCCGTGATACCTTCACGGACGCGTTGACCAGTCTGACTACCGTTCTTACGATCCTTGTCACGGTCAAGCTCCACCTTCAGTGGTTCGATAACCTGATTAGTATCGGCTTAGGGCTATACATCCTCAATACTGGCACCAAAATTTTTCGAGAAAGTAGTCTGAACCTAGTTGACTATTTCGACCCTTACCTTGAAGGTCGCTATCAACGGCGAATTGCTGATTTAACTAGTGTCCGCAAAGTCATTTTTCTCAAGGCTCATTATGATGGTAATCTCATCATGCTGCGAGCCACGATCGTTGTGCCACCTCGGATGACGGCGATTGAAATCACACGTCTGATTGAAACCATCAATCAAATCATGTGGCAAGAATTCGGTGTGATGGAAACGGACGTGATGATTACGACTAGCTATTGATCAAATCAGTGATTTACAAAATAGGCGATACGTTTAGCCGGCTGACCATTTCAAGACTAGTTGCTGACAAAATGAGGCTACATACCGCCCCTTTTCACCAGCAACCACGTGGTACTAATCGTCGTGCTCAGTTTCCAAAATATGACCTTCATAGGCATCAATCTTAATATCGACTTGCTGCTTTCCTTGATGTACCTGGACCTCCCAGTAAGTGGTGCCATTGTCCTTATCGAGCTTGAGTTCGCTAGCATAGCCACCGTTACGATCATGGATGGCAATCGCCACCGCTTTACTAGGACTGATTACCTTGTTAAGATTCAGCCGGTCACCCTCAGCGTCAGCTTGATCATCTTGATCCAGCATCTCAGACTGCTTACTGATGACCTTCCCGGTTCGCCCATTGAGTTGTAATTCATGTTCCTGGGTGCCGCCAACGCCTTCCAGCGTGTAAACCGGTCGACCGAGTTGGTCTTCTAACTCAATACTCGTCACACTGGCGTCCGGATATTGTTGCTGAAACTTTTTGATGGCTGCGGCTAATGACACTTTCGTTTTGGCTGTCACACTTTTGGTCGAATTACTTTGGCTGCTAGTTGATTGGCTTGTCGCCTTATTTTGCGTCGACTGTTGGGTGCCACATCCAGCTAACAGAACCACGGTGAGCAGTGCTAACCCGATCCCATATTTTTTGCTCATCATCTCCATAACCCCCTTGTCGCTGCGTCAGTAACACTTATTATGAAGCCGTACCCATTATTTGATAGTCTTAGTATACGGAAGGGAGACGCCTCATCGCAATCAATATGCAAGGCCACTCGCTTGACCGCGCTGGCAGCTCAGTCAAACCTTATTTCAAGAAGTGCTGGTCCCGACTCAAACTTAATTGAAGACAACAAAAAAAGCCCACCTAAGCGGGCTTTTTGATCGTATTATGGTAACGAAAAGTTCCATGCGCCATGGCCGCAATGCAACTTTTCACCAACTAACAATTAGTTGTTTACTTTTACGACTTGCTTGCCGTTGTAGTATCCACAACTTGGGCAAACACGGTGTGATACACGTAATTCGCCACAATTTGGGCATGGTGCCAAATTTGGTGTAGCCAATTTAATATGACCACGACGGTTGCGTTTACGCATCTTAGATGTTCTTCTTGCTGGTACAGCCATCAACCTACACCTCCTTCAAGTGAATTCACATAATGTGTGTTTTGATACGCCTAGCTAACTTAATCCTTGTCTTCCTGATCAGGGAACAGGTTTTTTAACTTAGCTAAACGCGGATCAACAGTTTTAAGTTCTGCAGCTTGCAACGCTTGGTCGTCCTCGGAGAGAACTTCCCAGCCCTTACCAGTTGGCATCGGGGCGCCGTCTTGTTCAGCTTCAGAAAGAATCTGCATGGGGATGTGAATTAAAATATTATCCTCCACAGCGACATCAAAATCTAAAATATCATCTTCAGGTAAAATAATTACCGTATCAGTTTCTTCGTCAAAACGACTCAGATCGGTTCCCTGAGGAACATAATATTCCGTCATTTGAAAAGCCAATGGGACATCCACTGGCGTCAGCGAGCGACTAGACGGCAATGTTAACATTGCGTCAATCTTCGCCGTGATTAACACATTATCCTTATCATAACTCGCTAACCCAGTTGCGTGAACTGACTTAACATCGATAATTTCTGGATAACGGCTCATCAAGGAGTGTTTTAAATCCAATGCTTCATCAAACTGAAGTGGCGTTTCACGGTATGTTTTAAGCTGTGAAAGTGACCATTTCATTTAAAAACCTCCTAATGCAACGTGATAAATTATACCTGTGTAAAAATCCTTTGTCAATGTTTTTTCCTTGACAGTCCAAAATGCCCGTCATTAGACCTAACCATATCAAGAAAGCCCGCCGCGGTCAACCAATTGTTACCGGTAACCGCCATGGTTGTCGATATAAATCTTGCGATTGCCCATTAATTAATTGATAGACGCGCCCCGCCCGATAATCGAGATTCAGAGCATGCTGGCGTAAGTCTTGATTGATTTTCGTATACAGCGGCAACGGGAGCTGTTTCTTCACTTGATGCAAATAAGCCTGCCCCTTAGGTGTGAAGCCTAAGACGCGCAGATAATTATGTGCCTGTGCTTTCTGGACTTCTGCCTGAGTAAGTTGTAGTAGTGCGGCTGTCGCCACCCGCTGCAATCGTGTATACGTATAGCGTTTTGACTTGACCTGATGAATAAAGTCATCAAAAGTCGTGGCGTGTTGGGCCATCGCCTGCATCCGGTATTCCAAGCCTTCCGCCATCTGATCATACTGTCCACTACGGGCAACGTCAACGGTCAGCAATTGATACTGTAAAAACGGCCAAAAGTCGCTCCAGCGCTGCAGTCGTTGCGTAGTCAGCGCCGTGAACGTGTCGGCCGGGACAACTGGTTTCAGCGCCGCCCAATCCTGTGCAAGTGCCGCTTGGCGCACCGCTGTCCCACTGGCGTAGCGACTATCGGCCGCAATTGTCGTCGTCGCGTGATCCGCTTGGCGACGCTTGATCGGCAGTAACTGCATCGGATGTGCCAGGGTCTGATTGGCAGCGTAATAACAGAAGCTCAGCATATCATTGGCTGCCGTCAACGTCACGCCCGTGGCAGCTTGCAAGGCCGCGTTAAACTGAGTGGCAAAAGTCTCATTATAATGGGTAAAGTCGCCCTGTTGCGCCGCAATTGCCGTGGCCAACCGTTGAAAGTCCAGCTCAGGATGTTCCGCACCAAAAACAACACTCGTACAGTCCAGTGCACTGAGTAGTTCAATACCACCCCGTGCAAATAAATGGGCAGGTTGGGTCGCAAAAAACACGGGCAGTTCAATTACTAGATCCGCCCCATTTTCCAAAGCCAGCTTCGCACGTGTCCACTTGTCTAAAATGGCCGGTTCACCGCGTTGCAGCCAATCACCACTCATCACAACAATAACACAGTCGGCATTGGTCAACTGTTGTGCTTGCCGCAAATGGTAGCGATGCCCATTATGCAACGGATTGTATTCAGTTATTAACCCGACTGCTTGCATTCTTGTTCCTCCTACTACTTACGACACTTGAAGAACCACCGCGTGGTCTGATCATCCGGTTGTTGGCGGCCAAAATCGGCGCTGACCGTGACATGATTAAAACCGGCTGCCTGCAGAGCTTGTTGATAATCAGCCAACACATAAGTTTGTTCTTGATGTAATTCACTGACCTCGTCGAAGGCCTGCTTATCATCATTATAAATAAAGAACGTTAAATCGTGCTCAGCACTGTGCGGCTGTTCACCGGCATAGCTTGTCCACATAAAAGCCCGATCCTCATCGCGATAATTGTACATATAACCAGGATAGACCTCATCCGTCTGATAAGGTGTAATGACGTCGAATAAAAATTCGCCGGCCGCTGTCAAATGTTGAGCCACTTGTTCAAATGCACGTTGGACTGTCGTAATATCGGGCAAATAGCAGAACGAATCAGCAAAACAGGTAACCGCATCAAAGGTCCCAACTTCAGATAAATCGAGCATATCCCCTTGTAATAGCGGTAAGGTCACGGCTGCCTCGTCCGCATGGCGCTGTGCCAGTGCTAACATGTTCTCCGACAAATCTAAACCGGTGACCTGATAGCCGGCTTGGGCTAACAACACCCCTAAGCGTCCCGTCCCACAAGCTAATTCGAGCAACTGACCATCTTGGTTAGGATACTCACGACGGACAAAATCCAGCCATTGCTGGTACATGGCTGGATCAAAAAGTTCGTCATAAAGTTCGGCAAACGTCTGATAAATCATGCGTTTACCCATTGTGCAACGTCGACGATGGGCGCATCAGACCATAATTTTTCCAAATTATAGTGTGCCCGCGCATCCTTTTGGAAGACGTGCACGATGACGTCACCGGCATCGATCAAGACCCATTCGCCCGCAGTCCGACCTTCGACGCTCTTAACGTCCGAACCGGCCTTGCGCACAAAGTCCACGATATTATCAGCAATCGCTTGAACTTGGCGCTTGGAATCCGCGGATAAGATGACAAAATAGTCCGCCATCAAACTGACTTCCGCGACGTCTAAGGCCACGATATCGTCGGCACGCTTATCGTCAGCGGCCTCAACAGTTAATTGTAAAAGTTCCTTGCTATCCATAAAACTCTCCCTTAAATTTAATTGGCAAATTGAGGGGCCACACCGCCGACCCACGCGTTATAGGTTGCTAACGTTTGTGGGTAGACTGGCGCACCCTTCTGAATCAGATAATCTAGTGTATGTTGAATCTGGAAACGAACACCGTCAGCCAACGACTTGGCCGTCGCTTCACGAGCCGCTTCAACACCGGGGAAGTCCCGGGCTGGTTCAATAAAATCGGCCATGAAGATGATTTGGTCCAGTTTAGTCATATAAGGCGCACCGACCGTGTGTAACCGCACCGCATTCAAAATTGGCTCATTGTAGATGTGCAACTCATCTTTGATCAGTTCAGCGCCAACATAGCCATGCCAGACCCCGTTCCCATACGAAACCAGGTTGGGGTCCATGCCATGCGTCTTAATGAGCTGAATAAATGTTTGATCATCGCGTTGCTTGGCGTAGTCGTGTAATAACCCCGCAATTCCAGCTAACTCGACATCAACACCGTTGTCAGCAGCTAACTGCCGCGCAGTCTCCTCGACCCGTAAGCAGTGTTGATAGCGTTTGTCAGTCAACTGGGCGGCAACTTTTGCCATTAGCTCCTCGTGACGATATGGAACAATCGCTTCAGTATACTCAATCGTTTTGCTCATACAAATGATGCTCCTTAATATAAGCGGCCACGGCTTCCGGAACCAGATAACGGACCGAATGCCCATGGCTGATTTTTTGACGAATCTGAGTGGAACTAATATCGATCAACGGTGCGTCGACCCAAATAACCGGATATTGACTCGTCGTTGGGTACCCGGTGCGTTTGATACCAACAAAGGTGACTAATTTAACTAGCTCGTCAATGTGATACCAAGTATGCAAATAATCGACCATGTCGCCGCCAATGATGAAATAGTACTGCGTGTCCGGATGCTTAGCTTTCAAAAACTTCATCGTTTCGTAAGTATAGCTTTTGCCACCCCGCTCGATTTCCGCCGTCTCCAACCGAAATAGTGGATTATCAACAATGGCTTCTTGGACCATATTCGCACGATCTTCCACCGCAATCGTCTTCTTTTCGTCGACATGCGGTGGTTGAGCGTCCGGCATAAAGCGAACTTCATCCAAACCCAGTTGATCACCAACTTGCTGGGCCATGATCAAATGTCCCAAATGCGGTGGGTTAAACGTGCCACCTAAAATACCAACACGGCGATGCGGAATTGCCGTCACCGTTTCCGTCAGAACTTTTGTCGCTGTTTGATTAACCGTCTGCACCCGTCATTCCTCCTATAACTTAGCAACTTCCAATGAATAGTGCTGGTCTTCTTCATGACTAGCTGGCAAGTATAAGACTAACACCCGGCCAATTGTTTGAACGACCGTAATCGCGGTTTTCTGTTCAATTGCAGCTTTAACTTCAGCCGTTGTCACATCAGCATTTTGTAAAATGTTGACTTTAATTAATTCTCGCTTATCCAGCGCACCCGTTAATTGGGTCAACCATTCGTCAGTCAAGCCGTTTTTCCCGACAGCAAATAGTGGCCGCATGTGGTGGGCTTCACCACGTAAATAGTGTTTTTGTTTTCCACGTAAGTTTTCCATTAAGTTTGATTTACTCCTATAATTTTCTGTTTGATAATCGCGAATCAGATTCTACTCCGACCACAACTCATCAACGCTTGTTGATCATAGCTGGGCGCGTCAAGACTGCAACACCCTTTGGTGCCCAGGCCGCTACACGCGTATCCGCAGCCACCGTGACCCATCCGAGGCCTTCAAAGACAATATCACTGATTTCCGTCACTTTGAATTCGTGGCGAACTAATGGTGGAAAGTCAGCGACAGCATCGCCAGTTGGGGGGGTAATCAGTTCACCCACATGCTTGGTATAAAAGTTGTCCGCATTCTCGGTCCGGGTTCGGTGCAAGGTCAAGTTATTATCAACGTAGACCGTCCCAGTTGCTTTTAACGTATCAACAATATCTAACCGTGCCACCCCACCTAAGAACAAAGTTTGACCGTTGCCTAATTGGAAACCCTTTGGGCGAATCTCGCGTTGTGGTGAGACTAACTTCAGGTCATCGCCTGATAACACGTGGGCCATCTGTTCAGGATGAATAATTCCGGGTGTATCAACCATCATATGACCATCATCCAACGGAATTTCAATCTTGTCTAACGTGGTCCCTGGGAACCGGGATGTCGTGATCAAGTCCTTCAAACCAGTATTATTGGCAATAATCCGATTGATCAACGTTGACTTACCAACGTTCGTGACCCCTACGACATAAACATCGCGGCCACGACGATATTTTTCAATCATCGCCAAGAGCTCATCAATGGAATGCCCCTTCTTGGCACTCGTTAACGCAACGTCAACCGGTTTGATTCCCTGTGCACGAACTTGTTGATTCATCCATTCCCGCAATTTCGTCCGGCGTAACTGACGTGGCAACACGTCTTCCTTATTACCGACTAACAAAACGGGATTATCCCCAACAAAGCGCTGGAGACCAGGAATGATGCTTCCATTCAAATCAAAAATGTCGACAACGTACACAACCAGTGCGTTCGCATCTCTAATCGTGGCTAACAAATGACGAAAATCATCATCCGTTAAGCCAACCGGCACGATTTCGTTATAGTGCCGAAGCCGAAAACAACGTTGACAGTATAAATCCTGTGCGTCACTAGCTAATGATTTTTGTAACGCACTGTTCGGTGTGTAGCCGGCCGCCTTAGGATCGGTCGTTTGAATCGCCGCACCACACCCAATACAGTATAAAGTTTCTTCTGATGTTTCACTCACTTATTAAGGTCCTCCTGAAAATGCATTTCTGGATAAACATGTGCTAATCGTAATTTGATAAATCGTTCAAAGAAACGGTTTATCCGGGTATTCCACGCGTCCGTCTTCACGATTGGCTGTACTAAGATACTGGGCACGCCCGCAAGATGGGCCGCCCACATGTCGGTGATATACTGATCGCCAACCATGACCACTTCATTTTTGTGTAAGCCCAGGTCATGACGCGCCTTACTGATCCCCAGCGGTAGTGGTTTCAGTGACCGCGAAACAAATGGCAGTTCCAGGCTTTGCAGCGCCTTAGCAATTCGCGCTTCGGAATTGTTCGACACCACCACTAACGGAATGCCCGCGTCTTGTAACGCGTGCAGCCACTTTTTCAGTTCCGGGGTGCCATCCGGATTGTCCCATGCGATCAACGTGTTATCAAGGTCGGTAAATACCGCCTTAATGCCCTGCGCTCGTAACTGCGCCGGTGTCACATTGTAGATTGCTGGTATCATCCAAGTTGGTTTAAATTGCTTAATCATCGTTATCCCCTTCGCTTCTCACTGGATTTTTTGGTTATTGGCATAACCCCACTAGCCCATTTTATCATACTATTGGTGAAATACCGGACTAAATCAGGTCTGGAGCCGGAGTTCACTAGGCAATTGTGCTAAATTTTAGTCATCATTATATAATAATTTGTTTTTTGAAAATAAGCAACGAAAATCCTTCCAAGTTGTCGTAACTTGATGACACCACCTGGATCAAATTTGACTAAGTTGATCGCACCCGCATTTATTTGATAGGTTGGGGCCCGAGTAAGACATTGAAAATAGCACTAAAAGTCGCCAGTAAATTCAGCGCTGTTTTGCCGGTTGCCCTTTTCTCGCCAGTTTATTTGCAATGGCTAAACCACAATCTGACATTCAATCGGCGCACTGACCGTTTTGTCAAATTAGATTAACAAAGTATCCCATTAAGTGTATATTAATTAAAGATACGTGGCTTTTACTTATATCATGATACTGATATGTATATTGATTGCACATCAATGCAATCCTCATGTAAGCTTATTGACATGGTTAAATGTTCAGATTGTTCTAAAACTGTTCATCGCAGTTAATGTTAGGCACCCTGGTGTTGTTCTATGTCGATAAACTGACAATATCAGTAATGATATAAACTATATGATCCGCACGATCACTAAACAATATGTCATCTCGGAGGTTCGTTTATGGAGAAAAAAGATGTTATGAAACAATACGTTACCGATAAATATTTTTCCAAGGGGCACTGGTGGACGAAACTTTGGCAAACCCTAGTCGCAATTATTACTTGGATCTGCGTTGCCGTACCTGTCTACTGGACTATCTCGTCAACGTTACTTGCGAATAATCCCCAGTTCATTCACGCCTGGAAATACGAAGAAGGTAAGACGCTGTTCTACTTTTTTGACCGGTTCTTTATTATTGCGTTTATCTTAATCGCCATTGTGGTCATTGTCTCCACGATTCACAATAATCACCGGGTCAAGCAGCATATCAGTAAAGAACGGCAATACAACGAAGACCTGTTAGATATTCGGAAGCGGCAACTAAATAACTTTTATACCCAACGATTCGGGCAGGCCACTTTCCGGCAACACGTCAAGCACTACACGGTTGACCCCGAACAAAATCTCGATGTTAACGAAATCCACAGATTGTATGAGGACTAGCCAATGGAAATAATGCAAACACTTAAGCCCTTCGAAAGTATCTGGAACTTTGTTCTATTATTATTAGTCTCCTACCCGATTCTCGGTGCGTTTGCCTGGTTTATCGGCGTTCTCTGCTACCAGCTGATTTACCGTCATCGCCACAAAGACGATATTGAATTTCAACCGCTAACGCCTGAAGAACAACCCTTTATCACGATCATGATTCCAGCGCATAACGAAGAAGTCATGATTGAACACACAATCAACTATTTAATGAACAATTTAAATTATGAAAAATATGAAGTGCTGGTCACAGACGATGGTTCGACTGATGAGACCCCAGCTATTTTAGAACGTCTCCAGAGCGTGTACGACAACCTACGCGTGGTAACAATCAAGAAAAATCAGGGTAAGGCCCACGCGTTCAACGTCGGTGTCGGCTTTGCCCGTGGTGAATTCATTTTAAGTAATGACGCTGATTCCATTCCAGAACCCGATGCACTGTGGAAATATATGAGTTACTTCATGGGCGAAGAACACGCCAATACGGCAGCGGTCACGGCCAACATGGACGTTCAGAACCGAAGCACGATCATCGCTAAGTCGCAAACCGTAGAATTTTCAAGTATCGTTGGTGTTATCAAGCGGAGCCAAGTCAGTGCTTTAGGTAACATGTATGCCTATAGTGGTGCCAATACAATGTACCGTCGTGACGCTCTGATTGACGTCGGCTTATTCCGGCAAGATCGCGCGACCGAAGATATCAGTATTGCTTGGGATCACCAGTTGAATGGTTGGACGACCGTTTTCTCGCCAGACATTCTATTCTATATGAACGTCCCCGAGAATCTAGACGCCCTTTATCATCAACGCAAACGTTGGGCCAAAGGTGGTACCGAAGTGCTGTTGACCAACTTTAAACGGGTTGTCAGTCATCCCGGTAAGTATTTGAAGCAATGGGCTTTTATTACTGATCAAACACTGAGCATCATCTGGTCCCTATTCTTCTTTGTCTCAACACTGATCTTCCTGATCTCGCTCGTCACCTTCTTCTTTACTGGCAATTACGAGCGCGTCTATCATATGTTCTGCATGGCCTTCATCTTCGTGACCTTCGAAATGTTCGCCGGCGTCTTGCAGCTATTGTCCGCATTGATCGTTGACGACCGTGGCCGCAAGTTTAAATATCTGATTTTCATGCCACTCTACATGCTGATTTACTGGCAGGTTAACGCCCTCGCTCTGGTCACTACGCTGATTCCAGCCGTTAAAACCATCCTGGGTTACGGCAGCGGCACCTGGGTCAGCCCAGTTCGGAAGCACCACACTGAATAATCGAGAACACAAAGCGAGCCTTCAATTGAAGGCTCGCTTTTTTGTTGTGCGGGACTGTGTGGAGACGGACCCAACCTTGCATGTGCGAGAATAGGCTAGTTAGCAACGATTTGAGCGCTTACAATTTTACTATTCTTCATGTATACGAAAGTGGTGTTATAACAGCTACAATCACACGTACTAAATAGATCAAAAATCATTTTTATCCAGTTACCTGCACCCTCCTACCGCCTAATCGATGGCCGCCGACGAAGTATCAACGCTGGCTTAGTTGCCTGTGCGCGTTGGACGGTTGCTCGAGCTAGTTCATACTGTGCGTCAATAATTCGTTCAGAATCATATGGCGCAGCATCCTGAGCCACCGACAATTCGGTGCAGCCGAGAATGACGGCGTCACAATCAGCAGCATTCAATAATTGATCAATTAAGCCATGAAATTTGACCCGATCTACAAAATCACGTTGCTTGATGTCGTCATAAATTAAGGTCATCACTTGAGCTTGCTGCTGCTTATTGGGTATCACAGGAATATGTCCATTAGACCGAATAAGTTGTTGATAAAGTTGCGACTCTAGTGTTCCCGTTGTCGCTAAAATACCGATTCGTAACGGTCGCGGTTGCTGTGATCGACAGGCTGCTGTTACCGCTAAGGCCGGCATATTCAAAATTGGCACGTTAGAAAGCGCCGTCAATGCGGGAATGAAGTAATGTGCTGTGTTACACGTCATCACAATAAACATGACCCCTAATTGATTAAGTAGCTGCACATCCGCTTCCAATGATGGTAACGGGTTGGCACAGTTATGATCCAAAATATATGCGGTGCGATCTGGTATCTCAGCATCATTTAAAATGACGTAGTTTAAATAATCCTGGTCACGATGGGTAACGGTCAGCCGGTTCACGGTATGCACAAAGTCCTCCGTCGCCATTGTTCCCATCCCACCAATGATTCCAAAGCAATTTTTCATAATGGCACCCCCATTTAGCGAACGAGATTCACGGCCATGCTGCACTTCATTAAGTTGTTAATAATTATCTAACATGCACCTCCTAACAAGCAACTAATCCACAACCTATCTCAGACTTAATACGGTATCATTGCTTACTGCAAACCCATGATTATTCAAGAAATGCTGCCAAACAGTGATCTATCGGTGTACTTTTTACATCAGACTCCCGTTTTATTAGATTAGAAAACAACTAGGCTAGTAAAAAATCACATCAATTCTTTACTAGCCTAGTTAAACAGTCACTATTAATGCGAGCAAGGCACCAAGCACAATCGCCCCTAACAAAACCGACAACAATTCCTTGAAACTCACACTATGCCCGTTCTCACATTCCTATTGACGAGGTTTTCCATTCACTGAATTATACTGTCGGCCCCACGTCTCCATAGCCATAATCACCGGTTTCAAGGTCTGACCAAATGGCGTGATCCAATACTCCGTTTTCGGTGGCACGACCGGATAAACTCGTTTTGCAATCACCCCGTCTTGAACCAATTCTTGTAACTGGCGAGCTAGCATCCGCCGCGAACAACCCGGCAGTCGTTTTTGCAAAATGCTGAACCGGCATGTTCCTGCCGTAAATAAATGATACAAAATCACGCTCTTCCACTTGCCGGCAATAACTTGCAAGGTACTTTCAACCGGACAACCCGGCGTACAATCGTATACTTGTCGCTGCATCTAACTTCCCCTACCTTAATTAAGTGTCTTGATTGTAGCACAACTTTGCCGTCAGACCGGACTAATAGGCGTGACAAATATGTCCCTATGTGGCAAATAATTCACGTCTTGTTTATTCCTCACTGGTAACCTATAGTAATGTCATGAAAGGGGTTTGATTAATAATGCATGCAATTGGTTTTACCGACCACTTACCTATTGAAGATCCTGCTAGTCTACGAGACGTGACGATTTCAAAACCTAGCGCTCAAGGTCATGACTTACTTGTTCAAGTTCAAGCCGTCGCTGTCAATCCTGTTGACGTTAGCGTTCGTAAAACGGGGCATGAGCACCTCATGCGACCCAAGATCCTCGGTTGGGACGCCACTGGTATTGTGACCGCTGTTGGAGAAGCTGTCACCCTGTTTCAACCCGGCGACCACGTCTTTTATGCTGGCTCATTTAGACGTCCCGGCTGCGACAGTGCTTATCACCTGGTTGATGAACGCCTTGTCGGTCACGCCCCCGCGACATTAACAACCGCTGCCCGTGCGGCCATGCCACTTACTTCGCTGACCGCATACGAGGCATTATTTGAACAACTTCACATTCCTTTTGACCCAGCTAAACCTAATTCCGAAAAATGCAATCAAACCATTCTCATCATCAATGGCGCTGGTGGTGTCGGTTCAATTGCTACTCAGTTAGCAAAATTAGCGGGACTCACAGTTATTAGTAGTGCTTCACGACCTGAAAGTATCGCTTGGACGCAGCAACACGGCGCCGATTTAGTCGTCGATCATCATCATGATTTGGTTAGTGAAGTACATGCTTTAGGTATTAAAGATGTCGATTACATCCTCGGATTAAGCGATCTTGACAGTCACTGGAATGAGATATGTACGCTCATTAAACCCGGTGGCCACATCGCATCAATTACCGAAAATCGGCGTCCAATCGACCTTAAAAAACTAACCAAGAAACGCGGGACATTTGCTTGGGAATGGATGTACTCAAAATCCTACTACCACACGGCCGACATGATTAGTCAGCACGATATCTTAGAAACCATTGCGGATTTACTTGACCGTGGCTTGCTTCAAAGCACGCTATCGCAGACACTACGGCCAATCAACGCGCTTAACTTGCGGCAGGCCCATCAACTTATCGAGCAACATCATATGATTGGCAAGGTAGTTATTGAAGGATGGAAATGAGTTGACGGGTATTACGGCTCGCGCGATAATGATCAACTTTAACTCGCCAAATACGCTGTCCTTTTCTGTCTTTTAGTGCTTACAACTGATGTTGCACTCCCCGGGATTCGTTTAATCTGTTTTCCGTATACACGGGGGGTAATTCCAAGCTATTAATCTCCCCAAGCTGACTCAATACCATCTACGAAACAATATCGCCTTTCTCATTCATCAACAAGCATGAAAACTTAAATCAATACGCCTTCAACCCATCACTCGAGCCAACGTCAAACCTATGGTATCAGACTCACTCATTTCAGCATCGTTCCCCGCTAACCTGCCAAACTTTCTTTTTCAGTTTCCAAAATATTAGTGCTATGATGATAGCATCAATTTGACTAAAACACTTAATCAGAAAGGACTTTGAAATTGGCATTTAAAACACCACTGGCTGATCAAATGCGCCCGCAATCACTGGAACAGATGGTCGGGCAACAGGATCTGTTGAAGGCAGGCCAGCCATTACGCCAGATTATTGATCAACATGTTAATATTCCCCTCATTCTGTGGGGGCCGCCGGGAACTGGCAAAACTAGTTTGGCGCAGATTATTGCGAGTCAAGACGATTATCCATTCGTGGCTTTTACTGCTTCGACCGAAAATAAGGCACAGCTGACGAAAGCCATCGCACAATACCCAGAGCAATCGTTTGTTCTATTAATTGACGAAATTCACCGAATGACTAAAACATTGCAGGATTTTTTGTTGCCCTACTTAGAGAATGGGCACGTGATGCTAATTGGCTCAACGACCGAAAATCCGATTATGTCAATCGTTCCGGCCATTCGTTCGCGCTGTCAAATTTTTGAGTTTCAACCACTGAGCGATACAGATATCGAGATTGCTTTACGCCGTGCGGTAACCGACATTTACAACCTAACCGACGATCAGGTGGATGCTAAAGCCCTCAACCTGATCGCTATTTCGGCCGAAGGGGATCTGCGAATTGCGTTAAATATCTTGGAAACGCTCCACGCTATTGACCAGAAGCAAATCACTGTTGCTGCGGTACAACACTTTGCCCAGCAACAGCATTTTAGCTACGACCGGAAGGCAACTAAGCATTATGACTATCTGTCGGCTTATTCGGATTCGATGGCTGGCTCAGATACTGACGCGGCGCTCTACTACTTAACCATTTTGTTAAAAAATGATGACTTACCCTCAGTGGTCCGCCGGCTACGTGAAATTCCATACACTTATATCGGCTTAGCTAACCCGGAACAGGTCACACAAATTGTGGTCGCTGCCAATCAAGCCGAAAAGATTGGCATGCCCAAAGCAAAATATCCACTAATGTTTGCCACCATGCTGATGTGCATTTCACCCAAGTCTGGTTCGTTTGACCAATCTTGGGAAAAACTAGACCAGGACACACAAAATCCAAGTCAGCACCCCATGCCCCGTGGATTGCGCGATATGCACTACAAACACTCCGAGAAAATTACAGGTGGTGGTCTGATCGATAATCCATTCCAAATGCCACATCAGATTGCCCAACAAAACTACATGCCTAAAGGATTGGCTGGTCGTCGTTATTATTACCCTAAAGATAATGAAAATGAACGCAAACTCGGTGCACAATACCTAAAACTGCATCGCTTTATTTATAACGAAGATTATCACGAATAGACAATGGCAGACTGGCTTAACCAATCAGAAATCACACTCGATTTTCATAAATCAGAGTCGCGCACTAAATGGCTCACTTAGGCCGTTATCCACGTATACTCCAAGCGGCATCAAAAAATGGACTCAGTCAAATGACCAAGTCCATTTTTATTTGGCATCATCTTTTATGAATCAGTGCACGCCAGAGACCAAGTCAATTCGCGTCACACTATTATGCCAAAGTTCTTGGGCCGTATAAACATCCTTTTCGAACAACACGACAGTGCCATCCGGTTCAATCCGAGCATTGGCACCCAACCATTCCCAAGATGGCATTAACCACAAATTGCGCCGCTTCCCCTTACCCTTTTTTGGTGACCACGCAGAAACATAGTCATCAATGAAATGTGTACGCATGTATCGAAACTCCCCATTATCAAACTCAATCTGCAAGATGTTGGCGCCCATCCAGACCTTAACTGCTTTAGGTAAAACTGTTGCCATGATGACACCCCTTCTCCAAAGCTCCCAGCCAAATAATTAATCAACACATAAGTAAGCGCTTACATCGTTACTATATCACAATAATGTGTCAAATCAATCTCAAGATTCAGTAAGGACGTCAACACACCGAACCATCTTGTCCAGGAATCGTGTTCCCTTAATCAAGCGTCAAAAAAACGGCCGCCACCCATACAGGATGACGGTCGTTCAAACATTAGAGCAAGCCCTAATTAAGTTTTAAATTAAGCAAGTGCCTTTTTAGCAGTGTCAACCAATGCCTTGAAAGCATCAGCATCGTTAACAGCTAAATCAGCTAACATCTTACGGTTAACGTCAACGTTAGCTAACTTTAAACCGTGCATTAATTGACTGTAGCTGATGTCGTTAATCCGGGCTGCCGCGTTGATCCGGGCAATCCAAAGACGACGGAAGTCACTCTTACGCCGGCGACGATCGCGGAAGGCGTATAGGTATGACTTCATTACTTGGTCCTTAGCAACCTTAAATTGGATGTGCTTAGCACCACGGTAACCTTTAGCTAATTTTAAAATCCGTTTGCGACGTTTACGTGTTACAGTTCCACCTTTTACTCGAGCCATGTTATTTCCTCCTAGATTTAACTAAAACGTTGTGAATTATTTTTGTAATAACTTGTGGTATGTCTTGACCATTGGCTTTTCGATAATAGCCGTACCACGTAATTGGCGACGTTGTTTCTTAGTCTTACCATGGAAACGATGACTAGTAAAAGCGTTGGCGCTCTTAATCTTACCCTTAGCAGTTACCTTGAAACGCTTTGCAGCAGCGCGGTTTGTCTTTTGTTTTGGCATAATCAATAATCCTCCTAGAAATTACTTATCTGTTTTTGGTGCTAGTACTAGGAACATACTCCGACCATCCATCTTAGGATAGGCTTCGACCGTAGAAAATTCCTTAGTAGCTTCAATCATTCGATTTAAGACTTGCCGACCAATATCCTTATGGGTAATAGCGCGGCCCTTAAACCGGATGGAGACGCGAACCTTGTCACCTTTTGACAAGAACTTTTCAGCATGTTTCAGCTTCGTGTTAAAGTCATTGGTGTCGATAGCTGGGCTCAAGCGGACCTCTTTGATGCTGACCACTTTTTGCTTCTTACGGGCTTCCCGATCCTTCTTTTGTTGCTCGAAACGGTACTTCCCATAATCCATAATTCTGGCCACGGGTGGTTTCGCTTTCGGCGCAACCAATACTAGATCTAAACTAGCGTCTTCAGCAATCTGCATTGCTTCTTGTCGTGACTTGACACCTAATTGTTCACCATCGCTGGCGATCAAACGTACTTCGCGAGCACGGATGCCGTCATTAACCATTGAATCTTTAGCTATGGTAATTCACCTCCGAAATATTTTAGAGAAATTCACAAAAAGAGCGGGCGCATAGTACGCCCGCTCAACCCCGTTAATGGGAATCAATTCATCGTTCATCTGCCCGATGACTCTGGTCACCAAGGCGAGAAGCGGGTGCTTCTGCTTTTTTTCTCAACTCCAATATATTAACAAGAACCACGGCCCTTGTCAACCCATCAATCAATATTGATGCCATTGGCTGTTAATTATTTGCTTGCACCACGACTGTAATGCTTGATTTCTTGCGTGATGGCACCAATGAACATGTCAACGGCTTCGGATTCAGTCCGTTCTTCACCGTACTTCCGAACTGAAACACTCCCGTTAGCAACTTCTTGATCACCGACAACTAACAAGTATGGAACCTTCTTCGTTTGTGATTCGCGAATCTTGTAACCCATCTTTTCGTTACGGTCATCGATACTTACCCGAACACCTTCAGCTGCCAAACGACGACGAACGGTTTCAGCGTAGGCACCGTGCGCACCATTGTTAACTGGGATGATTGTTACTTGCTTAGGTGCTAACCAGGTTGGGAAAGCACCCTTGTAAATTTCAGTTAAGTAAGCGACGAACCGTTCCATCGTTGAAACAAGACCACGGTGAATCATAACTGGACGATGTTCTTCACCATCAGCACCAACGTACTTCAAGTCAAAGCGTTCTGGTAACAAGAAGTCCAATTGGATAGTTGATAAGGTTTCTTCACCACCAAGGGCCGTCTTAGTTTGAACATCCAACTTAGGACCATAGAAAGCAGCTTCACCTTCAGCTTCGAAGTAATCCAAGCCCATATCATCCATAGCGGACTTCAACATCTTTTGACTGCGTTCCCACATAGCGTCATCATCGAAGTACTTTTCCTTGTTTTCAGGATCACGGTAGCTCAAACGGAACCGGTAATCAGAAATGTCAAAGTCTTCGTATACTTCAACCATCAAACTCAAGATCTTTTTGAATTCTTCTTCAATTTGATCCAACGCAACGAAGGTATGACCATCGTTCAAAGTCATTTCACGAACCCGTGATAATCCAGTTAAGGCGCCAGACTTTTCGTAACGGTGCATCATGCCGAGTTCAGCGATCCGCAATGGTAATTCACGGTATGAGCGAATGTGATGGTTGTAAATCTGGATATGTGATGGGCAGTTCATCGGCCGTAATTCCAATTGTTCGCCGTCACCCATGTCCATTGGTGGGAACATGTCCTCACGGTAGTGGTCCCAGTGACCAGATTGCTTGTAAACGTCCAAGTTAGCTAAAACTGGCGTGTATACATGTTGGTAGCCATTTGCAACTTCCTTGTCGATAATGTAACGTTCGATTTGGCGACGAATCGTTGCACCATTTGGCATCCAGTAAGGCAAGCCATTCCCGACCTTAGGATCAACGAAGAATAAGTCTAATTCGTTACCAATGACCCGGTGATCACGTTCGCGGGCTTCTTGACGCCGCTTGAGGTCAGCATCTAAGTCTTTTTGCTTTAAGAAGGCCGTCCCGTAGATCCGTTGTAACATTGGATTGCTGGACTTACCTTGCCAGTATGCACCGGCAACGGATAATAACTTGAAGACCTTGACTTTCCCCGTTGAAGCTAATTGGGCCCCGTCAGATAAATCAACGAAGTCCCCTTGCTTGTAAACAACGACTTGATCATTGTTGGCAGCGGCACGTTCGTTAACTAAGTCTTGTTGGTAAGGGTTGTCACCAACTAAAGCTAAAGCGTCAGCCTTTGATAAGACTTCGCGTTCGATTGGTAAATCTTGTTTGATAATTGCAGCCATCTTATCACTGATGGCTTCCAAATCATCTTCACTGACTTGTTTACCGTCTTCGTCAGGATTGTCGGTATCAAAGAAGAAACCGTTGGCATTCCCTTCACCACTCCCAAAATGAATGTTAGGGAATAATTGTTTAACCGCGTTAGCTAATACTTGGGCAGCCGTTTGCCGTAAAACATTGAGGCCGTCTTCACTATCAGCAGCGATAATTTCGATACTACCATCGGTTGTCAGTGGTTGGCGATAGTCCACGATCTGATCGTTGAACTTACCAGCAACCGACCGTTTAGCCAATGAAGGACTAATTGACTTTGCAATTGCTTCCGTCGTTACGCCGGCATCAAATTGCTTTTCAGCACCATCTGGGAACTTAACATTAATACTTGCCATATACTTGACACTCTCCTTAAAATTTACCCACTCACCAAAACACCGCGCCGGGACGACAAAAAAGTCCCTAATGCCAGACTGAACTAGCATTAGGGACGTCATTGACGTGGTTCCACCCGATTTTTCAGTGTCATCAAAGACACTGACTCATTAGCGCTAATAACGGAAGCGTTCCGGCTCAATTGAGCATGTTCACAAAAGTGGTATCTTCGTAAACCCGGTCCAAGACTTCCAGAACAAGGTCTTGGTCTCTGCAATCCATGGTAAACAAAGCGTGTCTTTTGCATCTGTTTTCATTAAACCACTTTTAAACTAAAAGTCAACTCTTGATTTTAAGCATCGGGATTGAGTCGTCGATTACGACCGACCATCTCAATCTCACTCGCAAGGTAACGTACCCGTTGCATGATTCGCTGCGCTTTGACTGGTTCTTCATCACCCTTTTGTGAGAGCGTCAAATAACCATCTTGCAATTCTTGCATCGAAAAATTAGACGAGAAACAAGTTGGCAGTTCCTCCTGCATTCGATACTCCAGAATAACCCCGAGCACATCGTCCCGAATCCAAGTCGACGAAGCATCCGCACCGATATCATCAATCATGAGAATCGGTGCCCGTTTAATCGCATCGACCTTATCCGCCGACGTATTGTTACTAATCGAGCGCTTCATCTCGACCGCAAAACTCGGAAAATGAATCAAGGTCGTATTGAAACCCTTAGCTGCCAACGCGTTCGCCATCCCACCGAGTAAATAAGTTTTACCGACACCAAATGAGCCGTAGAGATATAAGCCCCGGTGAAAACGCTTGGGCGCTTGTGTATAGGCATCAATAAAATCAAGTGCTGCCATTAATGCTGTCGCCCGGTCACCATCTTGATCATACGTCTTTAAGTCCGCCGTCTGAATATTTTTCGGCATGCTGATTGATCGAACCCGCTGTTGCAATGCGTGAGCAGCTTGCTGTTCTTGCATTTGTGGTGTTGGCTGATAAGCAATGTCAATCAAGTGATTACTCATCACTAATGTCGGCTGATACCCAGGTGCTTGAGTTGGCTCGTGCCGCGCAATTTTACGTTTCTCTTCACAAAATTCATATAATTTAGCCGCTGAACGTTCTAGCGCATCCGAAGATAATTCGTTTTGATGAGCAGCTAAAAACTGGCGAACATCTGGATCTTGGTACACAGCTGTCATTAACGCCTCATACCGATGATTCAAGTTTTTCCGATTCATTAACGTCCGGAGTGTTTCTGAGATATTCTCCATGTTTTAGTCCTCCTTTTCCGAATTTGTCTCAAGCTTTGCTAGTCGATCAGCAAGCTGTTTGCGTTGGGCAGCAGTAATTTGTTTACCGGTCTGAGCTGGTTGCTTACCACTCTCAGTCTGTTGCTGTTGTTGGGCCCACTTTGGCATAATCTCCTTACGCGTCGGTCGATTGTTCTTGCGCCGTGTTGGTGTTGATTTCGGCTGTTTACGTTGCTTCAAATACATCAAAGCCGCTTCCGGCGTCGTAATGCCGTGTTGTTGCCAATCATTGGCGACTGTTTCTAGCAAATTACGATTAAGGGCAGCTAACTCCCGATTTTGCAATAAGTAGTAGATCACCATGTTGATGACGGCATTGGGTAATACCCCCCGACCAATTAAATCATGAACTAGTCGGTTCTCACCGCTCGTCACAAAACCATGTTTCTCCTGCTTCAAAGCTGATAAAAAGTCATACGGCGCTGTCTGCTTAGCATACGTCACGAGTTGCTGCTCAGCCGTTGAGAGCTGTGCTGAAGCCTTGTTATCCTTAGTGGTCGTCGTTGCAACCGTTGCTTCCGTAGCGACCTGCTGACTCGAAACTGCGGGCCGTTCATAGCGCCGCGCAATCAATAATTTCAATTGATTTTCATCAAACTGACCCGTTGTTAAACTAGCCACTTCACTGATTAACTTAGCCATCTCAATCTCACTGATGCCGTAGACCCGACTTTCCGTAATGATCAGTTGCCGTGAACTCGCAACCTGTTTGAGATCAACATAGTTCTGCTTCAAAATTTGCCCCAACAGTTGCCAGTCAAAGTCATCGTCACTGAGCACGGGCGAGTGATCCTCGGCCGGTTCATTGGCCGCCAATTGGGCGCGCACCTTTTGCACTGAAAGAGGTGGCGTCGTAACTTTTTGACTATCAACGTGAAACACATCTAAGATATTTGCCGTCACGTCTTTGGCAGCCGTCAAGTCAATCGGCTGTGCTGCAAAATCGCCAGCAAGTTGTTGATAACGTAACTCACCGACCGTATCTAACAATAGGACACTCAATAGATCATCCGCAAAGAATTGTAACGCCAGTAATGGTGCTTGTAATTGATAAATGTACATGGCACCCAATTCATCTTGTTGATAATAGCTGCGCAACAAGCCAGTTGCTTCAAGTTTACGCCGAGCCGCTAACACCGTCGGCAAGTCCACATTTAGGATGCCCAGCAGTTCCGCGTGACTGCGTCGATTGCTCAGCTCATTCTCGCTACTCTGTAAGCTACGTAACGCCGCGTACAAGCTATATGCCAATGGCCCCATCAGTGGCAAGTATAATTCCGCCAATACAGCTTGTTGCGCCGCACTGAGCGCTGGTGCTTGCGGGACCACTAACCCAGTTTTGGGTGTTAAGGGTTCATCATTTGGCATGTTGTTCACCATTCTTTTTAACTAATCTTTTTTTCGTTTAGGTGCGTGGGTCGTCTTCGCTGACGGTTTTGCCAGTTTGACCTTATCACGCTCCATCATATCTTGGAGTTCATTCAAGAAGACGTGCATATCCTTGAATTGCCGGTAAACACTGGCAAAACGAATGTACGAAATTTCGTCAATATCTGCCAATTGCTCCATGACATACTCGCCGATAACTTGGCTTGAAATTTCATTTTCGCCCAGTGACCGGACCTTATTTTCAACATCATCAACGACGCCCGTCATGGTTTCCATGCTAACGGGTCGTTTCTCGGCCGAGCGAATAATTCCGCGCAAGACTTTTTCACGATTGAATTCTTCGCGGGCACCATTTTTCTTAATGACTAATAATGGCGTGGCTTCGACCCGTTCAAATGTTGTGAACCGGAACCCACAGTTTTCGCATTCCCGGCGCCGTCGAATCACGCGACCATCATCAGTTGGTCGACTGTCAACCACGCGGGAGCCATTATGATGACAATGTGGACATTGCATAGACTTCTCACCCCTTGTAACAACTAACAATCAGTTTTTCTTTATTTAGTAATAGTTTTCAGCCATTTTAACACGGCTGCTTTAGTTTTATCAATGTTGGCCCCGTTATCAATGACAACGTCAGCCCTTGCGACCTTCTGTGCAAGTGGCATTTGGCTGTCAATTCGTGCCTGAGCCGCCTGTTGCGATAAGTGGTTACGCGCCATCAACCGCTGCAATACTACGGCGGGTGATGCCGTCACAACCAACACTTGATCACAAACATGTTGCCAGCCACTTTCAAATAACAACGGCACATCTAAAATAATTGCGTCGGGCTGTTGCTGGTTTGCCGCGACAATCGCTTCGAACATCGCGTACTGAATCGGTAACCGTGTAATTGCGGTTAAGTCTTGTAAAGCTTGAGCATCGTTAAAAACCAACTGGCCAAGCCATGGCCGATTCAGTCGCCCGTCTGCCAGCACTGCTTGCTGACCAAAGTGCGCCACAATCTTTTGGGTCGTCGGTTGGCCTGGCCCTTCAACCTGCCACGCGATTTTATCCGCATCAACGATTGGTAACTTAGTTGCCAGCAGCTTAGAAACAGTCGACTTACCAGTGGCAATGCCACCAGTCAATCCAATCAACTTTGTCATCTTGATCACCTACAACCGTTGTTCTAACGGGCAAAAATGGGTCCCTCGCTGTGCCACTTTGATTTTCTCAATAATTGTGCCACACCGTTCGCAAGGTTCCCCTTCACGACCATAGACGTGTAAGTGATTTTGAAACTGACCGGCTTCACCAAATGCCGTTGAAAATGAATGAACAGTGGTGCCGTGACCTTTAATTGCCATCGCCATTTCATCAATAATGTTTTGGCGCAATGTTGCAATCTCATCAGTAGTTAGTGAATTAGCAGGCCGCATTGGATGAATCTTACTCATCCATAGCGTTTCGTCCGCGTAAATATTCCCAATGCCCGCAATCTTACTTTGATCCAACAATAGTGGCTTGATCATCTTTTTCGACTTGCCAAAAGTGGCCGTCATATAAGCCAGTGTTAACTGTTCAGCAACGGGTTCCGGGCCAATTGTCCGCAATCCCGCCACCGTGTTTTCTTCACCGGTCGGCACGAGCGTCATTCGCCCGAACTTACGCGTATCGTTGTACAGCAAATCACGATCATCGGTCAGATGGAAGATCACGTGCGTGTGTTTACCTTGATCTTCACCACGCGGTACAACATTATACTTGCCTTCCATCCGCAAATGCGACACCATCGTCAGACCATTGCTAAAGCGAAACAACAAATACTTCCCCCGCCGATCAATGGTCTGGATCGTTTGGTTGGCTAAACGCTGTTTGAAACTATCGACATCATTATTAATAATTTTCGGCCAAAAAACCTCGATACTAGCAATCGTTGCCCCGCTAACCAGACGATTTAAGCCGCGACGAACAGTTTCAACTTCAGGTAATTCAGGCATGGTGGTTCCCCCTATTTTGCATCGTACCAAGTATCACCGTAGTGGCTCTCAACCTTTAACGGTACGGCTAACTGTACGGCGGAATCCATCACGCTTGGCACTAATTTTTCTAAAACTGGAATTTCTTCTTTTGGCGCTTCAAAAATCAATTCATCATGAACTTGTAACAGCATGGTTGCTTTCAAACCCGCAGCCTGTAACTTATCTTGCATCTTAATCATCGCAATCTTGATAATATCAGCCGCACTCCCTTGGATGGGGGTATTCATGGCTGTCCGTTCAGCGAATGAGCGTTGGTTGAAGCTCTTGGAATTAATATCTGGCAAGTACCGGCGTCGATGTGAAATGGTTTCCACATAACCTTGTTTTTTCGCCGTTTGGACAATTTCATCCATATACTTTTTGACACCCGGATATTCTTTGAAGTAAGCGTCAATAAAGCTGCGAGCCTGTTTACGCGTAATGCCGATATTTTGTGACAAGCCGTAATCACTAATTCCATAGACGATTCCAAAGTTAACCGCCTTGGCTTGCCGTCGAATATTTGGCGTCACCTCTTCAGCTGAGTTCAAATGAAAGATTCGCATGGCCGTTGCGGCATGAATATCATCACCCGCTTTAAAAGCGGCCTGCATATTTTCATCATCAGTAATATGCGCGAGAACCCGTAATTCGATTTGCGAATAATCAGACGAGAAAATCTGCCAACCTTCATGACTAGGAACAAAGGCTTGTCGAATCTTACGTCCTTCTTCCAAGCGCACCGGAATGTTTTGTAAGTTTGGATCAACGGACGATAACCGGCCAGTTTGGGTCAACGTTTGCAAGTAGCGCGTATGCACTTTTTGATCAGCAGAATGAATGGCATCTAACAAACCGATAACGTAGGTCGATTGAATCTTCGAGATCTGCCGATATTGTAAAATATTAGCGACGATTGGTGCTTCCGGTGCTAACTTTTCTAGAACGTCTACGGCGGTAGAATACCCTGTCTTGGTCTTCTTGATTACGGGTAATTTCATTTCTTCAAACAAGATGTGACCTAGTTGCTTAGGTGAATTAATATTGAACTCTTCACCGGCTTCTTGATAAATCGTCTGTTCAATTTCACTCAACCGTTCTGTAAACTGACTGCCCATGGCTTTAAGTCGACTGCTGTCGACCGTAATGCCGGCGATTTCCATCTGAGCTAAGACATTAGCCATCGGTTTTTCGATATCATCGTAAAGTTGATCCTGCTCATTGGCTGCCAATTCCTTTAATAACTGTGGCTTCAAACTAGCGATTGCGGCCAATTTCCGGGCGAGATGACTAAAGAAGACGTCATCATCTTCAGGAATGGCACGCTTAACGCCCTTACCATAAACGGTCTCGTCACTCGGCAAGTCAGTGTACCCGTGTTGCTCAGCTAAACTTCCCAAGTCGTTACTGTTATCATTTGTATCTAATAAGTATGAAACGAGTAAGAGATCAAAGTCGACTTTACCTAGCTGAATACCCAAACGATTAAGCCCGACCGTCGTGCGTTTCATATCAAAAACGTCCTTGGTAATCGTTGTGCTACTCAAGAGGTCAGCCACAGTCGGTTGCATTAATAATTCCACATCCCGACTGATGTACCAGTGATCATCCGCTCCGATGGCAAAGCCAGCAAAGGCCGACGTGTGGTAGTTTGGCGTTGGCATCTCCAAGTAAAAGTCCACGTGGTCGGTAAATTGTTGCAATTCCGTCAGGTTAGCTTTCGTCAAGACGGTATAATCAATGGGCGTTGCTGGTTCGTCCGACTGTAGGTGTAATTTCTTCAAAAATGATTGAAAGTCCATCTTCTGATAAAACGCGGCCAGCTGGTCAAGATCCGGGCCATCATAGGATAAATCAGCCAATTGAACATCAATCGGCGCATCCCGCTTGATTGTTGCTAGCACCTTAGCTTGCGCCGCTTGTTCGCGATCCTCAATCAGATGTTCCTTCATCTTGCTCTGCTTCATGGCATCGATGTTTTCATAAATGCCTTCCATCGTACCATACTGTTTGAGTAATTTAAGGGCGGTCTTCTCACCAACCTTGGTGACACCCGGATAGTTATCCGAGGTATCACCTGTCAACCCCTTCATATCAATAATTTGTGCCGGTGTGATGCCCAGCTTTTCTTCAACGTGCGCCGGCGTATAGCGTTCCACTTCAGAAACACCTTTAACGGTCACGGCCACCGTGGTATGCTCGGTCGTCAACTGCGTCAAATCACGGTCACCAGTGACGACCGTCGTGGTGTAGCCGGTTTGATCCGCTTGACCGGCCAGTGTACCAATAATGTCATCGGCTTCGTAGTCTTTTAATTCATAATGTTTGATACCATATGCGTCTAATAGCTGTTTGATATACGGCATTTGTTCAGAAAACTCACTGGGCGTCTTAGCCCGGCCACCCTTGTAATTATCGTACATGGCTGTTCGAAACGTGGTCTTACCCGCATCAAAAGCCACTAACATATCCGTGGGTTCGACTGCCTTGATCATGTGGTCAAGCATTGTGTTGAAGCCATAAATGGCGTTGGTATGCAGGCCGTCTGGATTTACGAACCGTTCCAGTTGACTATGCAACGCAAAGAACGCCCGAAATGCCACACTGTTACCATCAATCAGTAATAATTTTTTTGCCATTAGTTTGCTCCCCATCTCTTAATTTAAATCATCATTTTTATGAAAATCCGTCACTCAGACCATTAATACCACTCGATTGACGGTCTGATTCGCAGCGCCTGTCAGTACAGGCTGAACGACTAATTATTTACCCTTATAATTGTACCAAACAATTAAGTAAAACGGGAGTTCGGTCCACCGAAAACCCGTGAAATAACTCATTTTCGGTAAATTAAAAGGATTATGACATCTTGGTCATAATCCTTAATAATTATCTTAATGATTAGTCGCGGCTTGAGCCACCGAAGATTTGGACGAAGTAGAGGAACAAGTTAACGAAGTCCAAGTATAATTGTAAGGCCCCAGTAACGGCCAAACCAGTCGATGAAACCTGGTCACCATATTGTAAATACATGTTGCGCATCCGGTTAGCGTCCCACATGGATAAGCCGGCGAAGATCAATACACCAATGTATGAAAAGATGTAACTAATCATGGCACTTTGTAAGAACATATTGACCAGTGAAGCGACAAACAACCCGATTAAAGCTGCAATCAAGTGCGTCCCAATACGTGAAATATCACGCTTAGTCGTCGTCCCAATCACCGCCATGGTCGCAAATACAGCTCCAGCTGCAACGAACGCACCGGTGATAACGGCACCCGTGTATAAGGACAAGGTCACTGACATTTCAACCCCAAAGATGATGGCAAAGAGCATCAGTAAGGTGAAGCTCATCGCTGGATTGCGTGTCGCGTTGACTTGAATCCCACCAATCATCACAAACATGCTGACAATGAAGATCATCAAGAAGATGAATGGGTGTTGTGAAAAGGCGGCATTAATTTGTGCTTGGAACGTGGTCATCGCTAAGTAAACGGTAAAGGCCGAAACTAACACGGCGATTGTCATAAACCCATACATTTTAGTTAGGAAACTACGGAGGCCAACTTGTGTGTTGATGGTCCGTGGTTGTGGGTCATTTTGAAAATTGTTCATAAAATCCCTCTTTCACCTAAAAATTGACTACTCGTTACTTTTTCCGAGTTAAGATTAAAAATTGAGTTTGTGCATCGTTACTAACGCGGACTGCGCTAGTAACAACACCACACTAGTTTGTCAATCATTTGCCTATGACTAGCCATCTCAATCAGTCACCTCAACTTTCTTAACTTAAGTCTATCAAATTAGTCAAAGAAGGTAAAATAGTTTGTGCCTGTGAATTTAATAAGAATTTCTTATGTCTAAGTGAATTCCATTCAATCATTGTCTTTAATGGATTACCGCTACATTAGGATTTTCCGGAATGGGACACCATAAGCGTTTATAATAGAACTTCAATCGGTAGGACTTTTTGCGGGACATCCGGGGAAGATTTTTTAGGGGCGGGCGGCGTCATACATAACTTTCTAAATAAGAAGTCCCACACTAGTATTGACTTGCTAGTGTGGGACTTCTTATTATTTAATGTACAAAGCATTGATTAGTTTTAGCATGTTGGAAACTACAATAAAACACTAAATCTAGCCATTGTCTTGTTAATTGTTTTCTGAAGCAGAAATACCCTGCAAATATCGTTGTCGCAATGCAGCTACCTTAACCTCAACAACTTGATTATGATTAATCCGTGCAAAAGCTTCTGTTTCACTCATTAACCGCTTAATCAATTTATCCGAAAGTTGTTGCTTAACAGCATTCTCGGTCGCTAAGTATTTCAATCTTGGTAAGTAATACGTGACATGTTCATCTGAGCAAAGCGCTACCCCATCATCTATTAGACGATTACTTGTGACGAAATCACCACTAATTGCGTAATACTCTGCCGTATAAAAGATTAGGGTTAACAGCCGTAAGTAATCATTTGCATATCCTGATGAGCCAGCGTGCTCGACATAGTATCGTACTCTCCTGAAATAAAATTGAGCTTTCTCAGGCTCAGCTAACCGGCCATACATGACACCCAGACCGACATAAGCTAGCGGTGTGAAAATTGTTTGGTGAGCCCTATCCAAATCATCAACGATTTGCGAGAAGGAAAAACAAATATCACTGGCTGTTCCATTAATCAACGAACTTAGCATGCCACATAAATAGTAATATTGCATCCGTGAAGGTACCGCATCAATTTGCTCAACTTTCAGGTCTACCAATGATTGCAGGACTGATTGATAATCTTCCATCATCAGTCGTCGCTCAATCTCATCAAGTTGCTGTCGAATTTGGGTCACTGAATTAGCCTGGTTTTCACTTAGATCATCAACTGTCAATCCCAGACGAGCGCAGAGCTGATTTAAAATTGCTAATGCTGGTACTCGCCCACGCCGTTCAAACTTACTTAAAGTCGCCTGCGTACAAATTCCGTTTGATAATTTGACTTGTGAAATTTTTAAAGCTTTTCGCCGGGCAATAAACTTTTCAATATCCATCGCACACCACCTTGTCTCACCCGTTAGCCATGAATGCCAAGGGCAACCTTAGCAAAACGACTCATTTTATCAATTCCCCAAGCAGGTTCCCAGACCAAGTCAAGTTCACAATTCTTAACACCATCCACACTCATAATTGCTTGATTAATTTGACTTGCCAATAAATTTCCTAATGGGCACCCCATCGTCGTCAACGTCATCGTTACCGTGCAGCTACCATTATCGTCTACGTCAACACCATAGATCAAACCAAGGTTAACCATGTCAACGCCCAGTTCTGGATCAATCACCTGCTCTAACGACTTCATGACCGCGTCTTCAACGGGTGAGAGGGCCTTATCCTCGCCAAGTTCGTCTGCCATTCTGCCACACTCCTGTCTGTTTAAAACTGTTTTTAATTATACCATTGTTAGAATATACGTTAATAATCCTAATTTATAATAAAGTACGTCGCCAATATTAACGAAAAGGCGAATCAGCATGATAAAAACACTAACCGAGATACAATTTTAAATTACTACAATTATCAACCATCCTAGCTGGCACGATTATAATGGCTAACATTCATCAACAATCATTTAACCAAAAAACTCGAATCGCAATCTCGCATGCCACTCAAGTTTTATTTTAACATCAGCTTAACCAATCCCCCTTACTACCCGATTGAACCTTCCATCTCAAAGCTGATTAACCGGTTTAATTCAACAGCATATTCCATCGGTAATTGCTTCGTAAATGGTTCTACGAATCCCATGATAATCATTTCGGTTGCCTTAGCTTCTGAAATTCCTCGGCTCATCAAGTAGTAGAGCTGTTCTTCTGAGATTTTGGACACCTTAGCTTCGTGTTCCATCGCGACGTTAGCACTGTCGATTTCATTATACGGAATCGTGTTGGAAGACGACTGGTCATCCATGATGATCGTATCACACTCAACATGCGCTTTGGAACCGTCTGAATGCTTGGCAAAACGCACGGTTCCACGGTAATCAGTCGCACCACCAGTCTTAGCGATGGACTTCGAAACAATCGAACTGGAGGTATTCTTAGCATTATGAATCATCCGAGCACCAGAATCTTGGTGGATGCCATTGCTGGCAACCGCGATCGATAACATGGTCCCGCGGGCACCTTCCCCATTCAAATAAACGCTTGGGTACTTCATCGTAACCTTCGAACCTAAATTCCCATCGACCCATTCCATCGTGGCATTTTCGGCCGCTGCAGCTCGCTTAGTTTCCAGGCTATAAACATTGTCAGACCAGTTTTGAATCGTTGTATAACGGCAGTAAGCGTTGGGCTCAACATTGACTTCAACAACGGCCGCGTGCAAACTATCTGAAGAATAATTAGGGGCCGTACACCCTTCGACATAGTCGACACTGGCACCATCTTCCACGATAATCAAAGTCCGCTCAAACTGACCCGAGTTTTCAGCATTTAACCGGAAATATGACTGAATTGGCGTCTTCGTCTGGACACCCTTAGGCACATAAATGAAGGACCCACCTGACCAGACTGCCGCGTTTAAAGCCGCAAACTTGTTATCGGTTGGTTTGACGAGTTTCCCAAACCACTTCTTGAACAGTTCTGGATAATCGTGAAGCGCCGTATCGGTATCGGTAAAAATAATACCTAACTTTTCAAAATCTTTACGCATATTGTGATAAACGACTTCAGATTCATACTGCGCCGATGAACCGGCTAAGTATTTCCGTTCAGCTTCAGGCACACCTAACCGGTCGAACGTCCGCTTCAAGTCAGCTGGGACTTCTTTCCAGTCACGGAACTTTTTATCGGTCATCTTCTGATAATACAGCATGTCCTTCAAGTCGAGTTTCGTGAGATCCGGGCCAAACTTAGGCATCGGCATCTTTAAATACTCATGATAGGCATTTAACCGATAATCCAACATCCATTGTGGCTCATGTTTTGCCGCGGAAATTTCGCGCACCGTGGCTTCCGTTAATCCTCGCCCAGTTGAATATGCTGGTTTGACATCGTCATGAAATCCATATTCATAATCACGGTCATTTTTGACCACGTCAGGTACTTCACTCATACTTCTGATTCCTCCTCATTGCCATTTTCAGCAAGCAATGCCCGTTGCAAAGCCCACCAAGCTAGCGTGGCACATTTGATTCGTGCCGGAAATTGCATAATATTCGATAAAATTGCGGCGTCTTCTAAGGCATCCATATCGGCCTGCGGGTGTTGCTTGCCAATCGCCATATCCGAAAATGTCTTAGCCATTGCCAATGCCTGTTCTTTCGACTTACCCATCACCGCATCCGTCATCATACTGGCCGATGCTTGACTGATGGTACAGCCCTCACCCGTAAATCCAATATCTTCGATTTGATCATGCGCATCCAATTGAATAGCCAAATTGATGACGTCGCCACAAGTTGGATTTTTCAACGTAATGGCATGTGTTGCGTTTGGCAACGCATTTTTATGATGCGGATGATCACCATGATCTAAAATCACTTCGCGATATAAGCCACTTAATTTAGACAGTCCCATGTTCGAAAAACTCCTTTGTTGCTTGGAGTGACGTTAATAATTGATCAGCGTCCGCTTGTGTATTGTAAATGTAAAAACTAGCCCGTGCAGTTGCTACTAAGCCGAGCGCTGCCATCAGGGGTTGTGCACAGTGATGACCCGCGCGAACGGCGACACCTTCCATATCCAACGCGGTAGCCGCGTCGTGCGGGTGCAAACCGTCGATATTAAAGGCGATGACGCCCGTATGATGTTGGGGATCTTGGGGACCGTAGACCGTGACACCAGGCATTGCAATCAACTTAGGCAATAAGTAATTGACTAATTGCTGTTCGTGTTGCTGAACTTGATCCATACCGAGTTGCGTCAAATAATCAACCGCCGCGCCCAAGCCGATCGCACCGGCAATGTTCTGAGTGCCCGCTTCAAACTTCCACGGTAGTTCCGCCCAGGTACTGTCATCACGGTGAACAAAGCCAATCATCTCACCACCAAATTGATACGGTGGCATCGTAGCTAATAAATTCTCACGACCATATAGAACGCCAATGCCGGTTGGTCCCAGCATTTTATGCCCCGAAAATGCGTAAAAATCAACATCGAGTGCCTGGACATCGACCGGCATATGAGGGGCTGCTTGCGCCCCATCCGCAATCATCAGGGCACCGTGTTGATGCGCCAATCGTGCTAACGCCTTGATTGGATTGACCGTTCCCAATACATTACTAGCATGGGTCACTGAAACGATTTTTGTTCGATCCGTAATCTTGTTGGCAGCATCGGCCATGTCCAATTCACCAGTCGCCGTTAACTCAATATATTTCAAGGTGGCGTGCTTACGCAATGCTAACTGTTGCCACGGAATTAAATTACTATGGTGCTCCATAATGGAAATGACGATCTCATCACCCGCTTGAATATTGGCTTCGCCATAAGTACTGGCAATCAGATTGAGACTATCCGTCGTCCCTTTGGTGAAGACGATTTCATCCGTTTTTGCAGCATTGATGAACCGTTGCACCTTGGCGCGCGCAGCTTCGTATTGACTAGTGGCCCGCTCTGCTAAGGTGTGCACACCGCGATGAACATTGGCATTATCGTGTTGATAAAAGTGAACGAGCGCATCCACGACTTGGTTGGGGCGCTGAGCAGTCGCCGCATTATCCAGGTAGACAAGTCGTTCATCATTCACTTGTTGGTTTAGAATGGGAAAATCTGACCGTAACGTCTCAAAATTGGATTCCATCTTCAAGCTTCCTTTCAATCGTGTTCGTTAAGCGAGTCCGGACAGTCTTCGATGGGATCGCACCAATCACGGTACTTAAGAAGCCCCGAATAACCAACCGTTGGGCCTGTGGTTTATCAATCCCGCGACTCATCAAATAGTACATTTGATTTTGATCAATTTGACCAACACTTGCTGCATGTCCAGCTAACACGTCATTTTCATCGATCAATAGAATCGGGTTCGCGTCACCATGGGCATCATCAGACATCATCAAAACCCGATTTTCCTGTTCAGCATGTGCACCGGAGGCCCCGTGAATAATGTGACCGATTCCGTTAAAAATCAGGTTAGACTTTTCCATAATGACCCCACGTTGTACGATATTGCCGTCAGTCTTCTTACCACGGTTAGTGACCCGCGTATTAACGCAGACATCCTGGGCCTTAGTCGTCACTGTGATGACCTTGGCATCGGATTTGGCGCCTTCACCGATCAGTTCCGAGTCAAAGTCCCCGAAAGTGTTACCATTATTCATCATCCCGATAGCCCAATCGACTTTGGCTCCCCGACTGATTGCGGCCCGCCGATTCAAATAAGCAGTCGTGTTGGCCCCGAGTTCATCGAACGCTGAAAAATGCACTTCACTGTCAGCCCGTGCCAAAATTTCTACAACACAGTTGGCGATATTATCGACGTCACCCTTCGTTGTCAGGTGCTGAGTTACTGCGAAATGACTGTCTTGTTCAGCCACAATCAAGACATGACTAATTAACGGTTGCACTCGGGTACTATCCTGGATCGTGGTGATCTCGATTGGTTCTTTGACAGTAACCCCTTTAGGAACATAGAGGAAGACCCCGGCGTTCAAAAACGCGGTATGGTAACTGGTCAATCGGTCCTCGTCAGTTTTGACGACTTTGTCCATAAAATGTTTTTCAGTTAGTTGCGGATGTTCGCGAAAGGCCGTGAACATATCGGTCAAAATGACGCCTTGATCATCTAGTTCATCAGGCAAATTGACGGTCACCGTTGTCTGCCCAACTTGTACGATTTGGATATGACCAGCTTCGGCCGTTACATCAGTTGCTAAAGTTCGATCCGAACGACTGAACTTTAGTGGTTGGTCGGTGGGCGTCAGTGGCCAGTCGCGAATACTAAAGCGATCAGCTTTGGGAACCGCTAGGCCTTGCATCGCATCTAAAGCCGCTAAACGGCGTTCAACGAGCCAGTGCGGTTCACCATGTTCGTTAGCAGCCGCAGCTAGCGTTGTTTTGATAGTTTCATAATCAGCAGTTGCTTCCATTACTGCCACCCCCTAATCTTCGTCGTCAACAAGTTTGACATCAATGTTCAAATCGTCACGTAAACCAGCATAACCTTCTTTTTCAAGGGTCTTTGCTAAGTCGGCGTTACCAGTCTTCACGATTCGACCACCCATCATCACGTGAACGACATCGGGCACAATGTAGTTTAACAGCCGTTGATAATGCGTGATAATCAATGAGCCGAAATTATCGCCCCGCATCGAATTAACACCCTTAGAAACCACTTGTAACGCATCGATATCAAGCCCGGAATCAATTTCGTCCAATAAGGCGAATGATGGCTTGATCATCAATAATTGCAAAATTTCGTTACGCTTCTTTTCACCACCGGAGAAACCTTCGTTTAGGTAACGTTCCGTCATGGATTCGCTCATATTAAGTAGTGCCAAGTTCTTGTCGAGTTCTTTAAGAAAGGCCATCACTGAGATTTGATCATCGGCTGGTCGGCGTGCGTTCATTGCTGCCCGTAAAAATTCAGCGTTGGTGACCCCTTGAATTTCAGCTGGATACTGCATGCCGAGGAAGAGTCCCTTACGTGCACGTTCATCAACTGGCATGTTTACGATACTTTCGCCGTTCAACAAGATATCACCCTGAGTAACGTGATAAGCCGGTTGGCCCATAATAGTTTGTGATAAAGTGGACTTACCAGTCCCATTTGGTCCCATAATGGCATGAATTTCACCAGTTTTCATAGATAAATTGACGCCTTTTAAAATCTCACGAGACTTTTTTTGCTCATCATCCGTCACTTCAACGTGTAAATCTTTAACTTCCAAGGTTGCCATTTAAATCATCCTCCAACAATTGAATTTATTACCCAAGCCGTTATTCCTTCCGTATATAATGATTAGTCAACGGCTTCAACAAAAATAGCGTAGCATCGGCCTTTTTGTATTCTATACTTAGAGTATAACCGTTTTCATTTCAAAAGAAAATAAGGCTTTTCCCCATATTAATAAAAGCCCTTTCATGCTATGATGTAGGTATAATATTTTTGATGAATTATTCACTATTGGAATATTCAGAAAGGACTGAGCCTTATGCTAAGTCAATCCGTTACTAATACATCACAACTACATATTCAACAATTCACAGGTTTGGATAATCAGACCGTTCAACGATTGCACAGCTTAGGGCTACATGTCGGCAGTCCGCTGGCCGTTGTCCGCTACTATCCGTTTCACGGACCAGTAATTGTTCAGATTGATCAACAACAGATTGGGATTCGGTACACCGTATTTCAAACGTTGATTGGAGGCCATTAAGATGACGACGGTTACATTGCTCGGAAATCCCAATACTGGTAAGACCACGCTATTCAATGAACTGACGGATAAATACGCGTACGTCGGTAACTGGACCGGCGTGACCGTTGAGAAGAAGATGGGCCGGATTCGGCACTCTGAAGTTGAAATGGTCGATTTACCCGGAGTCTATTCACTTAATCCAATCACCAAAGATGAAGCAGTCGTCACCAACTATCTGCTACATAACCACCCTGATCTAATTCTGAACGTGACCAACGCGAGTCAGCTCAAGCGTAACTTACTACTGTCGATCGAAGTGTTGGAATTTGGCGCACCGGTGATTATCGCACTCAACATGATTGATGACCTCAAACGGACGGGCCATTATTATGATTTTGACACGCTAGCTGAACAACTTGGCTGTCAGATCAAAGCGACTAACGCCCGCAATAAAGAAGGGCTGCATCAGCTACGCGAAGACTTATTGGCAGGTCCCCATCCGGCCGCGACACCGCTCAAACTCAACTATCCTTTCATGATTGAGCAAGCCATTCGTCAGGCTAGCCAACAGCTCATCAAAAAATTTGATTTGACAGCAGACTTCGCACGGTGGCTGACGATTCAATTTATTAATCAAAATAAGCCAATTCGAGCCTACGCGAAACACATGGGATTGACACCACTCACTAGTCAAGCCGCTTATTACGACGCTCAAAAATTCGACGAGCAGATTTTCCAAACCCGACTAGACTTTATTGAGCAAACCTTAGCCAGCGCTAGTCAAAACTTGGCAAGCACCAGCCACGTCGAGATGACTGCTAAAATCGACAAGTGGGTCACCAATCCGTTCTTAGGGCTACCCGTCTTCGTGGGAATCTTCTACTTGATGTTCAAATTATCCTTTGATTGGGTCGGCACGCCCCTGTCAGATTTGTTAGATAGCTTCGTCTCCGGACCACTATCCACCACCGTGAGTCACTGGTTGACCATGGCTGGAGCCATCCCGGTCTTGCGCTCACTGATTGTTAACGGCCTAATTGCAGGGGTCGGTGGCGTGCTCGTCTTTATTCCCCAAATTTTTGTCTTGTTTGCCTGTATTTCAATCTTGGAAGATTCAGGTTACATGGCACGAGCAGCACTAGTTACGGACCGCTTGATGCAGATGATTGGACTCAACGGGAAGGCATTTATCCCCCTAATTATTGGATTTGGATGCAACGTCACTGGTATTATGGCCGCCCGGACAATTGAACAACCTAAAGAACGCTTAATTACAACGCTGATTTCCCCATTTATGAGTTGCTCCGCCCGTCTGCCAATCTACAGCCTATTTGTGGCCGCTTTTTTCCCGAAAAATCAGGCCCTAATTGTCTTGTCGATTTACTTTCTTGGCATTGCGGTCGCCCTCGGTATGGCTAAATTTTATCAACTGATTTTCAACGTCGATGATAGTTCCGTCTTCATCGTTGAGTTACCACAGTATCATATTCCCCGGGCTGACATTATTTGGCGTGGCACCTGGGATAAGGGTAAAGGGTTCATCAAAAAGGCAGGTACTATCATTTTTGCCGGTACGGTCTTGATTTGGTTACTTTCCTCATTCGGCACTAGCGGCTTAGTCAGCGACATCGACAACAGCTTTGCCGCGACACTTGGCAAAACACTATTACCGCTGTTCGCGCCACTCGGTGTGACTGCTTGGCAAGTTATCTCAGCCCTCTTTACTGGGATTCTAGCCAAAGAAGTCATCAGCTCTAGTATGATGGTAATGTTCCACAGCGCAAATCAGGCCGGCTTGATTGCCATGATGGGGCGCTTTTTCACACCGTTATCCGCATACGCGATGCTCGTCTTCATCTTGCTATATGTCCCGTGCTTCGCCACGATTGGGACCATCAAGTCCGAGACTGGATCGACCAAGTGGGCTGTTTACGCCGTCTGCTCGAGTTTGGTCATTGCTTACACCTTGGCCTTCGTCATTTACCAAGTTGGTCAATTATTTATCTGAAAGGAGTTTGATTCACATGGCATTATTCGTTAATTTCTTAATTATCGCACTAATTATTGGGGCTGCTGGCTATCAGATTTATCGCGTGGTCAAACGTGCTAAAAAGGGCAAATGTGCGGCCTGCGACTATGATTGTGAAGCTAAGAAAATGTTAAACAAAGCCCAGAAGCAACAAAACTAAGACTACTGCACCTGCCTCACTAACCACGTGGTTAATCCTTAGAAATCATACACACTAATAAAACACCAATGACGGAGATTCTAGTGAATTATCCTCATTGGTGCTTTATTTATCGACTGCATAAGTTCCATTAAAACTTGTAAGGTCAAAATAGGTCGCACAACTGTTGTCTAGCAATAATCTAACATCTCTCATAGGGTTTCATCTTGGATGCTAACGCCGGTTTACGCTAAATCAATTTAAAGACGGACTAAAAAAGCGGCCCTGCTGGGGCCGCTTTTTTAAGAATTATTTCATTTGGTCTTCATAAATTTTTTCGTACTTTTGAATGTCACCAGCACCCATAAAGACAGCGACGGCATTGTGGTAAGCCGTTAAAGCAGACATGTCATCGGTCGTGATAATTTCACCACCATTGGGTAACTTAGCAGCTAAGTCTTTGGAGGAAACATCACCAGATTTTTCACGGGCAGAACTGAAGATATTGGTCAAAAAGACGTGATCTGCCTTGCTTAAGCTGGCTGCAAAGCCATCCATCAATGCTTTCGTCCGTGAGAACGTATGTGGTTGGAATACGGCCAAGATTTCCTTATCCGGATACTTTTGGCGTGCAGCATCCAATGTTGCTTTAATTTCTGATGGATGATGTGCGTAGTCGTCGATCATGACCATATCGCCAACTTGATGTTCTGAGAAACGTCGTTTAACCCCACTAAAGTCGAGGAGTTCCCGCCGAATTTCGTCCAAGTTCACCTTTTCAAAGTAAGAAACCGCAATGACAGCCGTGCTGTTTAAGACATTGTGTTCACCAAACAATGGGATTTCAAATTCCCCTAACGATTCATCGTGATACTTCACTTCAAATGAAGACCCCTTAGTCGTTCGTTTGATATTAACCGCTTGAAAGTCGTCACGGTCATTCGTCCCGTAATAGTAAATTGGGGTATCAACATCGAGGTGTCGTAAACTTTCATCGTCACCCCAAGCAAAGATGCCCTTCTTCACTTGATTGCCAAATTGTTGGAAAGCGGATTGAACGTCAGCTAAATCCTTGTAGTAATCAGGATGGTCAAAGTCAACGTTCGTCATGATGGCATAATCGGGATGGTAAGCAACGAAGTGCCGCCGATATTCATCCGCTTCAAAAACGAAGAAACGCGCGTCAGGGGTGCCTTTACCGGTCCCATCACCAATCAAGTAACTGGTGGGAGCGATATGACTCAAAACGTGGGACAACAAACCAGTTGTCGACGTCTTCCCGTGAGTCCCGGCCACACCAATACTCGTGAAGCCTTCCATTAATTTTCCAAGAAATTCATGATAGCGATAAACGGGCAACCCCATTTCACGCGCCTTTTTGATTTCAGGATGGTCATCAGTAAATGAGTTCCCCGCAATCACTGTGAGGCCTTCGCGAATGTTATCTTCGGAAAACGGTAGCATCTTAATGCCAGCTGCAGCTAGACCTTTTTGCGTAAACGTATATTGTTCAATATCTGAGCCTTCAACTTGGTAACCCTTGTCATGTAAAATCAAGGCTAGTGAGCTCATCCCAGAGCCCTTGATCCCAACAAAATAATAAACCGTTGCTTTATCCATTATGCTAATAATCTCCCATATTCACAATTCATCAATCATGAGGTGAATCGCTTTATTTTTAATTATGAATTGGCTTGTAATTTAGTTAAATCTGCCGCTGTGAAATAAACATCTCGTGGTTTGGAACCCTTAGCTGCTGAAACGTAGCCGCGACTTTCCAAATCATCAATAATATTGGCCGCCCGATTATAGCCAATCGAGAAGTTTCGTTGCAACTTCGATGTCGACATGGTATCTTCATCAGCAATGTAAGCCAATGCTTCAGGCATCAAGTCATCTTCATTGCGTGCTGCTTCCTCGTGCTTCACTAGGCTGTCTGGTTGAAATTCATAGTGCGGTGCTGCCTGATCACGGACAAACTGAGTGATACTGTCGATCTCACTGTCCACGAACGTCCCCTGCAACCGAATCGGTGCGGGTTGACCGTTGCCAAGATACAACATATCACCGCGTCCCAACAGACGTTCCGCCCCACTCGCGTCCAGAATCGTCCGCGAATCGATCTGGCTGGCAACCATGAAGGCCACCCGCGTTGGGATATTATTCTTGATCAAACCAGTGACCACATCAACACTTGGCCGCTGAGTCGCAACTAATAAATGAATCCCTGCCGCACGGGCTTTCTGGGTGATTCGGGCAATGTAATCCTGGACCTCACTAGAAGCAACCATCATCAAATCAGCTAATTCGTCGATTACAATCACGATATACGGCATTTTTAGAGCCGGCTCGTCATGTTCGTCGGCCAGTTTGTTGAATTGCTCAATGTTCCGGGCACCACCAGCGGCAAGTTTATCATACCGGTTGTCCATTTCATCAACGACCCATTTCAGCGCTGCCGAAGCGGCTTTGGGTTCTGAAATCACGGGTGCTAATAAATGTGGAATCTCGTTGTATGGTGCTAGTTCTACGGCCTTCGGATCAATTAACAACAATTTAACTTGTTGTGGGTTCGCTTTGTACAGAATCGAAACCAAGATACTATTGATGAAGACTGATTTTCCAGAACCCGTAGCCCCCGCAATCAAACCGTGCGGCATCTTCCGCAGGTCAGTGACTTGTGGTTGCCCGAATAAATCGACACCGAGTGCGACCGTCAATGGTGACTTACTGTCGCGGAATTTGTCAGAATCTAAAACTTCAGACAGCATCACCGGCCGCGATTTCGCATTTGGAATTTCAATCCCAATCGTATTACGGCCAGGGATCGGCGCTTCAATTCGAATATCTTTTGCAGCCAAGGCCAATTTCAAATCATCATTTAAGTTGGTAATCTTGCTGACCTTGACGCCACGAGCAGGTTTTACTTGGAACTGAGTCACAGTTGGTCCAATCGTCCAATCGACAACGTTGGCATTGACACCAAATGCGTCCAGAGATTCATCTAACGCACTGGCCTTCTGCTCGATCCAATCATCCATCTCAGATTCATTGGCCACGATCGGTGCTTTCAACAGATTCAGCGGTGGCAAATGATAAGCCGCTAATTCTTTATCCTCAAGGACGGGGGCCGCTGAACCGCCACTATGAACTAACTCAGGTTGTGAAGCCACTGCAGATGTCTCTGACAAAGCGGGACTAGTTGTAACTGCAGAAGTAGCCGCCTGTGACGGTGCCATAGTCACACTAGTCGCTTCCCCACTTTCTTGTGAAGGGACCGTGGATGATGCCACAACGCTGACTGGCGTGGCCGTTGCTGACGTCACAGCAGGACTTGTGCTAGTTGGCCGCATGCCAACCGGTTGATAAGGTTCTTCGTTAACGTGTGAACGAGTCTGCGCAGTACTTGACTGTGGTGCTGCAGAAGCCGCCGTTGTTGGCTGATCCTTAAATAACGCTAAGTCCGCCTGGGCATCGTGCTCAGCGGTCATAATATCCCCTAAGGATAGTCCTAGCCCATGTGCTGACTTGGGTGTCGCACTAGTCGCAGCAGATTCTATTTTATCATGATCAGCAGCCGCATTAACAGTTGCAGCAGATTCAGCAAGCGCGGGATCAGTTGGTTCAAACACTTCTGTCGGCCCTGCCGATACTGCCAAACTTACCGCGCTAGGCGCATTTATGGCGGCCGCCGACGCTGCTAAACTTGGGTCAGTGGGCTCAAATACTTCCGTGGGGCCTGCCGATACTGCCGAGCTTACCGCGCTAGGCGCATTTATGGCGGCCGCCGACGCTGCTAAGCTTGGGTCAGTGGGCTCAAATACTTCCGTGGGGCCTACCGATATTGCCGAACTTACCGCGCTAGGCGCATTTATGGCGGCTGCCGACGCTGCTAAACTTGGGTCAGTGGGCTCAAATACTTCCGTGGGAGCCGTCACTACCACTGAATCATCGGTTTTAGGCGTATTAATTGCCGCAGCCGACACAGCTAATTCAGGAGTGGTAGGTTCAAACACTTCCGTTGGTCGCACAACCGTCGCCGAAGCTGCGGACACCGTGGAATCACTGCCGGTCTGTGACGTGTTAGCCACGACCGTTTGAGCAGCCACGCTCGATGCTGCCTGACTAGTTACCGTTGTCGGGTCAACACTTGAAGCCATCTTCCGTTCCGCTTGACTAAGAACTGCCGAATCACTCGGGTGTTCAACTTGACTCGTGTCCGTCCCACTATCAGAAAGCGGTTGTTGCAAATCAACAGCCGGTAAATCATTAGCTGCTGCATCCGCAAACAATAAGAAGGTCTCGGGCCGCTTATGCAAGCTCGCTTCAATTTCTAAATAATTACGGTCATCGTGATCCTGAATGATACCGCCATTTGTCAGCGCCGCACTAAGCTGGGCTGGTACCCGGGATGGGTGAAAAGTCCCATGGGTGCCACCGTTAAAGAGGGTCGCACTAGTTGCAGCACTGCTACTCGAAGTAGTTGCCTGACTCGTCACCTGCTTGGCGCTAGTTTGACTGGCTGGCCGTTTTGGCGCCGCACTAGGTGCACCAGCAGTCGATTGTGGACTAGCCGATGCCGCTACAGGAGTTGATTGACTGGCCGCTGAATTATTCACTTGTGGTTTGTTAAATCGATATTTCCGGAAAAATGCCGGGCCATCATAATGGTTCATTTTCAATCATCCTAGTTTTTAATATCTGCAAATTAAGCGGTAAATAACGTCTGAGCGCGTTTGAAATCAAATGGCGCACCCACTGGCTGATAATCGGCGGGCAAAATCAAAGCCCCTGGCCGTTGTGGCGCGTTCGGTAATTGTAATTCTCGGCCTGAAACAATCATGCCATCACTCTCAACGCCCCGTAATTCGCCCGGCCAAATAATTAAGCCACTGGGCATCATTGCACCGACCTTGGCAACAACAACCAAAATATCCGCCTGCATATTAGGTGAACCACTCACGATTTGAAGTGGTTGATCCAAACCAACATTCGTCTTGGTAATCTGTAAATGATCAGACTTCGGATGTGCTTCGGCTGATTCCACATAGCCGACCACAAACTTAGGGTCAGTGTCTAAAACTAATTCAGGTTCAAAATCATTGGTTTTTAATAAATTATTTAATTGCTCAACTTGTTCGGCCGTTAAGTGAACTTGACCATTGGCATCTAAGTCGCCTAACGTCTTGGAAACGTCAAAGAAATTATAGCCCAAGGTTTCCCCACTGTCAGCATCGCTAATACGCGTCACATTGGCATGTGTTTCAATCGTTTGGGTGGCCGCATCTGGTCGTAAAATGGTGATTAACGTGTCACCTAATTCGGATGGATTATAACTTGTAATTAACATGTGAAACCCCTTTACTCTCATTTTAGCGTTCAACACTATATTATAGCGTATTTTACTTAAATCATACTGATTAATTATGACTTTTCTTTGTATTCTCGTCAATCATTGGTATACTAAATTTAAATAAAACATTTCCTAGTCAAGTTAGCTGAAAGGAGACGCAACATCATGAATAAACAATTACAATATGGCGGCTTGTTAGCGGTTGGGATGGCTGGTATCGCCGGGGGCTTTTCCGTTGGCGGCCTGTTCAAGCGGTTGCGCCGCCCCACCCCTAACCAAATTCTTAGCCAAGTCAAGCGCGCGTTTTTGAAGGAAGCACCGATTGAAGGCTCGTGGATTGAAATGAAAAAATCCCCATTACAAAAGTTCGCATTGCGCACGGATGTCTACTATGGCGGCATTACCCGCTATGAAGATGGTCAGCTGGTACAGTACGAGTTTTTGGCCGATGCCAATACTGGTAGTATTTTAGACATTTACCGGCTTTAATAACTCACAATTGACTATCCGCATCAAAAATCAAAAATGAGCTTCTGGAATTAAAATTCTGGAAGCTCATTTTTGATGTTTCCGACAATTACACTCAATTAAAAAACAGCGATCGCCGACGCGTTTCGCTGTTCTCATTCAGTCTATTTTGCTGGGAAAGTTGCAATAATCTTATAAATTGGGCCCGCCGCACTGAACTTCTGTTCATATTCAGTCTCGACGTTATCCTCAGGTGTGGCAACTGCATGCAAGTCTAACCAAACTTGTTCAAATTGCATCCCAAAGTTATTCATGCTCGTTAATGAAAATTCGAATAGCCCCCGGTTATCAGTCTTAAATTCGATCTGACCGTTGGGTTTTAAGACTTCCCGGTAACTGCTCAAAAACGACTTGTAGGTCAAACGCCGCTTTTCATGACGCGACTTCGGCCACGGATCAGAGAAGTTCAGATATAAGCGATCAACTTCATGGGGTTCGAAAAAGGCAGTCACCGCTTGACCGTCCGCATGTGCCAATTGCAGGTTAGGCAACGGGGCCTCGACTAGCTTTTTCAAAATAATCGCAATCACCGAGGTCTGAATTTCAATGGCAACGTAATTTATCTCAGGATGACGCTTAGCCATTTCAATGATGAACTGGCCCTTTCCACTCCCCACTTCAATCTGGAGTGGCTGGGGTTTGGCAAAACGGCTTTGCCAGCGGCCTTTTAGCTGAGTTGGATCTTCGGTAATAAGTTCGGGATGGGCGGCAATTAACTTTGGCGCCCACGGTTTATTTCTGACACGCATCTTGATTGACTCCTTCTTCATTTGCTTACTCAACAAAATCGCCGCGAATTCCATCTGGGACTCGCGGCGATTTTGTTGCTCGTCGTTACACTTCGTACTGCGATAATTCTTCTAAAAAGATAATTTCATGGTTCATCTGATGGTACTGATTCCGATAATAATTATCTTTGATATTCAATAGTAAATTGATCTTAGCATACCAGACCACTCGCGTCCGTAAGGCGGTCGTCATAGTCTCACCGTATTCACTAAGCCACTGTTGCCAATCACTTAACGGGACATATTCGCATAGTAGCATACTAATATCTGACGCCGGATCCGCAAATCGTGCGGAATCCCAGTCAACCAAGTACAGTTGTTGGCGATCAGATAGTAACCAGTTCTTGTGGTTAAGATCACCGTGACAAACGCGATAATCAGTGGCCGGTAAAGTGGGTGCGGTTCCTCTTAATTCATCCAGAACCCGGGCCATTAACGGATGGTGCCGTAAATCATCTGGTAAATCTTGTAAGTATTGCTGAATAAAGTCTTGTGGGCGGACACTCTGACCACCGACTTTTCTTAACATCCGGTGAAGCAACTCGGAATTGTGCACACGTGCCAATAAATGCGCCACTTCAGGCAGCCGCATTTGTTGCTTCGTTAAAGTTTGACCATTCAACCACTCTTGGGCTGTCAGCGTATCCCCGCTTGAGATACGCTTCGTCCAGATTAATCGCGGGGTAATTTCTTCCATCGACAGCGCCGCTAGGAACGGCGAGGCGTTTCGCTTTAAGAACAATCGTTGGTGATTTTTTTTGCCCATGAAAGCTTTATTCGTATTCCCATAGATCGGGTAAACGTCCCAGCCATCATCAAGTTCGAAATCCATCAGCCCCACTCCTCTCAAAATTTATTTAATGACTCATTATTATTTGACTTAACAATCACATTTTATAGACGAAAGTTGAATCCGTCAAGTCCTTTTTAACCCTTGATACATCAAGGTTTTAAGCTAATCTTAATTTTAAATACCAAGTAACTAAGAGATAGATTTCAATCACGTTAATGATGAGCAAAATCCCAACTTGAGCTAACGGTGCGTTGCTTAACCAGAACGCAACTAAAAAGATTAATCCCGTCAAACTTAACACGTTTCGCAATAACCGCTGAAAGTTTTTCAACCGCTGTTTAGTTGCCAGCGGATAAATGTGCGTAAAAACTATATTATCGTATTGCTTGTAAAACGGCAACAATTGAAACCCAATCAAGTAAATAAATAAGGCGTCCAACGCCATCGCTAACCAACCGTGCCCACTAAAGTACAGTAGCACCGCACCAATAACTGTCAAACGAACCACTAACCCGCTAAATTCCGTGCCGCGCAACATGCCACGTGTATATAGGTAGCCAAACGCATGCTGCTGGTCCTTAGGTAACCACCGTAGTAACCAATCCAGGTACCGACGACGTTTGACACTGCCTTGCACCATTGGTACATCCGTAAATAAATTAAAGAATCGATAAATCCCTAACATACGGTTGGCTTCGGCTTTGATGTCGTCACGCCAAGCAATCACCGTGGTCGACCAAATTCGTTGGTGCAAATAACGTTGTCCCACCGCAATCGCGATGGCCATTGCGGCACTCAACCACGGCGTCACTAATAGTCCCACTGCCAACGTGACGAACGCGCCGGCCCAGTTCAGGGGGCGCAACCACCGCTTCATGCTTGGCTTCACTTGATAGAGATGCGTCACGCTCAGCGTTAACTGGGCATCCTTTAACGCCAACTGGGTGATGAGTAACGCCAGCAACGACCAGCCCGTCATCTGATCAACGATCATGAGCAACGGCACGGTCAAGCCAACAAAAATCACTTGGACTGCTTGCGCCAACCACCAACTGTAGCGCCACGCTTTCACGAAGTACGCATGCACATCCCGTTCACGTGGTAACAGGAAAACGGTATCGGCCGGTTCTAATAACGTTGCGATATGACTGACACTTAGACCCGCCCATAATAAGAGACCGAGCACCCAGACGATCCACGTCTGCTGAGGGCCAAGCGTCTTGAGCCAATTGGAATAAGCCAGCCCGAGTCCGCCGACAAAAAACATTAATGCAATGACAAAGTGATCATTGAACACCAATCTTAGGTAGCGCAACATCCGACGCAGATGCCGCTGCAACCGCGTTTGAAATAACTCATTCATCACGGGTCACCCCGGTCAATGAAAGATAAATATCGTTTAACGACTCACCCGCATCCGGATAATTCGCTTTGATTTCAGCAAAAGTCCCCTGTGTCTGTACTTCACCAGCATGCAATAATACAAACTTATCACAAGCTTTTTCAGCCGTGTCCAAAACGTGCGTCGACATAAGGACAGCGGCTCCCTGTGCTTTGACTGTCGCAATCAATGCCAACAAGTCGTGCACCGCCAAAGGATCCAGTCCTAAGAAAGGCTCATCAATAATGAACAACTTAGCGTTAGTGATGAACGCACAAACAATCATGACTTTCTGTTTCATTCCCTTTGAGAAGTTCGCGGGGAACCAATCCAACTTGTTAGCCAATCGGAAAGTTTTCAATAAGTCATGAGCCCGTTGCCAAGCCTGTTCTTGGTCTAAACCATACGCCAGCATCGTCATTTCTAGATGTTCTTTTAATGTTAACTCTTCATATAAGATAGGTGTTTCTGGAATGTACGCAATTTGGCTTTTATAGCTTTGAGGATCTTGTGCTAATGTCACGCCATTGAGCGCAATTGATCCTTTCATGGGCGTCAACAAACCGATAATATGATTAATGGTCGTTGACTTACCGGCCCCGTTAAGTCCGATCAAGCCCACTAATTCACCGGGCTCAACTTGAAAACTAATATCTTTTAAGACGGGAATTTGCGAATACCCACCAACTAAGTGTTGTACCGCTAATGTCATAACGTTAACCTCTTTCTGTGTTGGTATAAGTGCTCCCATTATAGCATAGCCATCACGACACCCTCTATTTGGTTGGCTCATTGATCCCCGACTTTACCGAAACTTCAGTAATTTGTCGTCAATCAAGCTACCTAGTTTTGATTGCCGCAACATCGATAGTGTATAATGAACCCAACTAATAAATAAAGAAGGTTATCACATGACAGCTTTTGAACCAAAACTCGATGACGATTGTATCTTTTGTAAAATAATTAAGGGCGATATTCCGAGCTATACCGTTTATGAAGACGACATGGTCAAAGCCTTTCTTGACATCTCGCAAGGTACTCCTGGTCACACCTTAGTCGTACCGAAGACGCACGTTGCCGATATTTTCGGTTACGATCGTGATCTTGCCAGCATCGTGTTTGCGCGGATTCCTGAAATCGCCCGCGCTATCAAAGCAACTGACGAGAATATCATTGGCATGAATATCGTTAACAATAATGGTGCGGTCGCTTATCAGTCCGTCTTCCACTCCCATTTTCACCTCATCCCCCGCTACAGCGATAAAGATGATTTTCGGATGATCTTTAAGGACAACGCCAAAAAATATGACGAAACCGACTACACTCGCTTACAGAACGCCATTAAAACTGAATTAGCTAATTAGGAGGTCTCCCATGGCAAAGTTTATTCGTAACAGCCTGATCGGTCTGGGTCTCAGTGCTGCTACCTACATGTTGATCAATCAGAAAACACCTAAAGCGCTCTACACAGACATCAAAAGTTACGTGCAAGACGTTTTAGATGCTGCTGATAACTTACAAGACGCACGTGAAGAGTTTAGCGATGCCCAGAGCAATCTCAGTGTTCAAATGGCCCACGCTGCGGAAGTTTTTGATGACATTCAGACTGAATTGGATAAATTTCAATTTAAGATTGAACCCCACGTAACCATCATGAAAAAACGTGCGGATCACTTACAAGACACTTTAGACCATTTAACCAAGACAACCGACTGAGCAAGTAATCGTGAGGTCGCATTAGGCCCACGATTCTTTTGTTTGCTATCTTAACAAGCTGATTTCGTTTAAATTCACTGACGCATTAGGTAGAATTTATGAAGAGGCTGTGAAATCTCTGAAAATTTTGTAAAGATTTCCATATGCATGCAGAAGCTTTAATAGATATGGTATAGTAGTCGTTGAAGTCTGCTAACGCAGAACGATTTCAAGAATAGGATGTGTTTTAGGAATGAAGAAATGGCTCATTGCCCTTGCTGGTGTCTTACTAACCTTCACCTTAGCTGGTTGTGGTAGCAAGACCGTTGCATCAACTTCCGGTGGTAAGATTACCGAAAGCCAATATTACAGTAGTATGAAGGGAACCTCTTCAGGTAAGCAAGTCTTGCAACAAATGATCCTGAATAAGGTGCTCGAAAAGGATTACGGCTCAAAAGTTTCGACTAAGCAAGTGACGAAGCAATATAATACTTACAAGTCACAATATGGTAGTTCTTTCTCAACCGTCTTATCGCAAAATGGTTTGACGACCAAGACCTTCAAGGAACAATTACGTTCTAACTTATTATTGAAGGAAGCCGTTAAAGACAAGGTCAAGATTACTGATAAAGCTTTGAAGAAGCAATGGAAGTCTTACGAACCTAAAGTCACGGTTCAACATATCCTAGTTGCCAAATCAGCAACTGCTGACAAAGTCTTAGACGCTTTGAAGAAGGATTCTAGCCAAGCCAACTTTACGAAGTTAGCCAAGAAGTATTCAACTGATACAACGACTAAGAATGATGGTGGTAAGTTATCAGCCTTTGATAACACTAACACGAGCTACTCATCTAAATTCTTAACGGCTGCTTTCAAGCTGAAGAACGGTGAATACACGACTTCCGCTGTTAAGACCAGCAACGGTTATGAAATCATCCGGATGATCAAGAACCCTGGTAAGGGTAAGATGTCTGATCACACCGCTGATTTGAAGAAACAAATTTGGGACAATGATATGAGCGACTCCACTGTCTTACAAAACGTTGTTTCTAAAGTGCTTAAGGGTGGGAACGTTTCAATCAAGGATAACGATTTGAAGGATATCTTATCGTCATACCTTTCAACCTCATCTTCATCAAGCTCTAACTAATTAAATTAATTAAGCCACCCTGACGTTTAACATGTCAGGGTGGCTTTTTTTGCGTCGTACTAAGTCTAGCGCGTCAAGCATGAATTATTATTGCGCTAGAAATATACGTCTCTATTTAGCAGATCAATCAGCTGACAAGTTAATTATGATTAATCATTTCACGCACACTTCGCTAGTCAGTCTAATTATTCAAAGTCATCAATAAAAATTTATGATTTTATTATCCCCTATCGCCAGCATTGGCGCAAATATCAGTGCTATCACAATAAATTCAGAACCCCCTCGGAACATAATAAGCTAAGACTAATTGCTAATCATTAAATATATGCATAAAAATAGCCGCAACCTAATAGATTATGCTAGCCTTATAGCAACGATAAACGCAAGACAATCTTCTGGCCAGGAGTTGATTATCGTTACCAAACATTTGTTGATCACCGCAGGCACGGACAACCAAAAAGGAGCGATCCATCATGAAAAAAACAGTGCTTACCGCGACCATGTTGTTAAGCTTACTAGGAATGCCCGCCGTCATGGCAACCGCCGATTCAACTGCGAACACAACTACTAATTTGGAATTGACAGAAAATACTGGACCAACTATCCCAGTAGATCCCACTAACCCGGCCAATCCACAAGTTCCAGAAGATCCAGACAATCCAGCTACTGGTAATACTGGTGCTCTAACATTAGACGTGGCTCCTCGAACTTTCGACTTCGGCTCCGTTCAAACTTATGCCGCCGAACACACTTATAAGGCCACGACGACCACTAATGGGCAACAATATTTACAGGTCACCGATAACCGTGGGACCGATGAACAGGGTTGGACCGTAACCGTCGAGCAAGATCAAGATTTAACCGAAACTAGTGGAAGTTCACCGCATGTTTTGACCGGTACCACCATCCACGTACCAGCCGGGATTGCACGTAATAGTCTGGCAACTGACCCTACGGCGGTCGATACCAACCTGACGACTACAGCTGCCGATGTTACCAATACGAGTGGTGCCGTGACCGTTTTTAATACAACGGCCACTACCGGCGCTGGTAAAGGCACTTCGGTTAAAGTTTGGGATCCAAGTGATGTCACTTTGACGATTCCCAAAAACACGGCCAAACCAGGAGCCTACAGCAACACTTTGACATGGACCTTGACCGCTGCTACCCCTAGCTAACCATAAGGAGGGATTGCCATGTTTAACCGCTTTTGTCTTAGTACGGGGTTAGCGATTTTAGGGTTAATGGCAACCAGTTTGACGGCTCTCGGGGCAACGACTAATGGTACCGTGACTTTTCAAGATGATACTAGTGCCACGGCCCCAGTTGATCCCACTAGTCCCAACGTCCCGTTGACAACCACCGATCCGAATAATCCGGCAACTAACAATACCGGAACATTGACCCTCGATGTAGCCCCAAAAACTATCGACTTTGGTACCGTCACTACGTCCAACGCAGCCAAAACTTACACTGCAATTGGCAACTACAATCAATATCTACAAGTCTCGGACAAACGCACCACTGCCAACGGCTGGCAAGTCAACGTTAAGCAAGACCGGACGTTAACTAACGCTAGTAATAATCACGTGCTGACTGGTGCGGTGATTCACCTACCCCAAGGAACTGCGCGTAATTCGCTAAACGAGCCCGCCTCAGTAGCCGATTCCAATTTAGTTGTTGCCCCCAGTGTAAGCGTCACCACCGCTGACCAAGTCGTTTTCAGTGCCCCCAACCGGGCGGGTGTTGGTAAAGCCACTTCCACAAACACTTGGAACGCGGGTGCCGTGACCCTTTCAATCCCCAAGCTGACAGCCCAAGTCGGTAACTACACGAACAACTTAGTTTGGACGTTAGTCGCCGCTACCACTAACTAGGAGGTAATCATGAAAAAATTGATGTGCTTATTCGGCGTAATTGGTGGCTTGGTTTTCATGAGTTGGACCTCACCAAGCGTCCAGGCCACCGCTACCAATGCCGAAGTTCAATATAGTGTTAACAAAATCAGTCCCGGCCAAGAAGTCGATGCTAGCAGTCCGTTTTTCGACCTTAAGGCCAAGGCGGGCACCACTCGTAAAATTCAGGCGCGGGTCTATAACCCGACTGACCAATCAATTACGGTCAAGACCCAGCTACTCACGACATTTACGAATGATTCAGGCCAAATCGCTTACACCCAAACAGCCAAACGATACGATGCCAGCTTAAAATATCGTTTTGATCAAATTGCGACTTTGGCAGCCGGTTCCGATAAAGTCACGGTCCCCGCCAAAAGTAACCGGGTCGTCAGCGCCACAATCAACATTCCCAAAGGATTCGATACCGGTGTAATCTTAGGCTCATGGTACTTCGAAAAAATGGGGCAAGGCGCGAAAAAAGCATCCAAGGGCGTCAATATTAACCAAAAATATAGTTATGCGTTAGCGGTTAAACTGACGGCCAAAGAAATTGCACAGCCTAAGTTGACTTTGGGGACGGTCACTCCCGGATTACGCAACTATCGCAAAGTCGTGCTCGCGACCATTCGGAACCCAGAACCAGCAGTGGTCTCGCAATTAAAACTGACCACTAAGGTCACGAGAAAAGGCAGTTCCAAGGTACTCTATCAGAACAGTAGCGACAACTTGATCATGGCCCCCAATTCGAACTTCACTTACCCCACTTTTTTAGACGATCAAGTCATGCGGGCGGGTGATTATACCTTATCCGTCACCGCAACGACTAACGACTCCAAATGGGCCAAAAAAACTTGGCATTGGTCCCGGGACTTTAAGATTACGACTGAACAAGCACGTCAAAATAATCAAAAAGCCAAGAATGACCCGGCCGCCCCCATCAGTATCTGGTGGTACGTCCTAATCGTCATTGTAATTGCTGGCTTATCCGCCGGAATCGTTTATCTAATTATGAAACGACACAATCGCAGAACCTAAATAAGCAGTTAATTTTAGATTATCTTCTAACTTGGTACTCAAACAAGGAGGTTATCGTTATGGCTAAATTCAGGCGGCTAGTTTTACTATCATTAAGCCTTGGACTAGCCCTCGCTGGTGGCTGTCGGAGTCCCGATGCCCTAGCGGCTACCCCAACTGACACTAGTGTGACATTGACCGACTGGCAAGCCGGGACGGACCTGACAAACTTCCAGCACCCCCGTCCCTATCAATATCTAGCGGTGCCCAACATCATCGCCACTGCTAATCAACAGGCTTCGACTCAGACACCATCATTCGCGGCAATACGTCCAGATAAATCAGTGCTACCACAAACGAATGAAGCCCGCCAACTGTTAGTCTGGTTAGGTCTGTTGACAGCTGTCTTAGCCGGTTGGCTCGTGTGGCTCATGCAACGCCGAAGGGAGTGAGCAATTTGCAACGACCACGAAGATTAATAACGGCTTGGCTCGGGTTACTCGTTCTCTTAATGAGTCTACTCGTTGTCAACGGCGGTGCCATTTATGCGACAGCGACCACCACGGCCACACCAATCAAATTCGAGGAACCACCCACGGAATTAGTGATTGGGCAACCTTTTACACTTCAGTTGGCCGTACAAGGTTCCCAGGAACACCAAGTCATGGTCGCTATTCCTGAGGCCCTCACCGTTGACCAAACTAAAACCCGGCAAGCCAACAGAGCGAGCCTCGCTGAGCTGGATTTTGATGCTGACAACCGGAAACTAACTTTGACGCCATCTGATCCGACAGCCAGTACCACGTTCGATTTGGTATTGAGTGCCAGTGAAGCGAAAACCTACAAAGTGACCGCGGAAGCACTGATTACTGGGCCAGCATTAGCGACCACTACCGCTTCAGCTGTCGCCAGTAGTGAAAAACCGACGACCCACACCATGACCGCTGAACCAATAACTTTCACCGTGGCCGCGGGCTCCGCAGTCGACTCACCTCCTGAAGAAGCCGGCACTGAATCAGCACGTGAGGTCAGCAATGATGCCGAAAGCACCTCTTCGGCCAGTCAAGACCCGACCACTGACGATTCGTCAGCAACAGCAACACAAGCGGCTACCACGAAACGTGATGACAACAATGCCACAAGCAAATCGTCCGAACAGTCGTCTAGTACCACCGCGACATCGGACCCAACTGCTGACAACGACACTGCTACTAGTCGCACAGCGCAGGCTGATTCGGAAGTAGAACGGACACCGAAAGCGACTAAAGCGACTGCCACCAAAGCCGCTAATGATATCACGACCGCCGCAATCGTGGTCAATCCAGATGGTAGCACGACCGTCTCAACTTACGATGATTTAAAATCAGCGTATACCAATACCGCCGTCACGACGATTAAATTGGGGGCCAACATTACCCACACGTCAACAAGTGCTACAGAATTAGGCACTCGTACCACCAGCCTGACAATCGACGGGCAAAATCACAGCCTTGATTTCGGCATCGGCAACTTCACATTGGGTTCCACAACCACCGCCCAGACAATGACAGTAAAAAACTTCAGTAGTATTCGTGGCGCAATTGCGAGTGGAACGAGTAGTGGTGGCGCCGCCGGAATCATTCAAAGCGGGACCGATGGTGGGGCTAATGCTGGTGGTGCCCGTTGGACGATTACAGTGACCGATTTAATCACTACCAGCGACGTTTACCGCCTAGTCAACGCTCCTGGTAATCAAGTCAATGTCAGTGGCGCAGTCACCGCAACAACTGTCGCTGAAAACATGATTACTGGTGGAATGACCTTTGCCGCCAACAGCACGTACATCGGTCGCAAGGCTAATAGCAGTGCCGCCAACAAAGCTTTCTTCAACTTCACGGCAACTAGTACAGTCGGGACTGGAGACCGTAAAGTCACCATTGGCAGCGCAGCCAATGTTAACTTGCTAGGCAGCGCATCAGACGCGACTCGGGGTATTTTCTATGACCAGTATGATGCCGTCACGGTGGGTACCAATGCTATCCTAACCGCCAAGATGTACGGTAACGTCTATCGGGCAGAAACAGCAAACGCGTTTACCGCCAACGCTGGCAGTAAGGTCACGTTTGAGAACTTAGCCACAACTAGTAGTAATGCGCTCTACTACGTTACCCCGTTGATTCCGCTTGGCAATAACAGTACGTTTACCGTGACGGGTGGCGAGTTGTATATCACTAGTAGTGGTTCAGCCCCCATTTTTGGTGGCTACATGTCCGGTTTGAGCGTCTTGCTAGATTCTCCTAAGGCCTACGACATTAAAAATACGGACTTTGCAATTCTCGTTCAAACGGGTTCAATCGTCGAGACGACCATTAAAAGTTTCAAAATCACGAACAGTAACCTGAGTATGTGGTCATTGTCCTTATTGAACCTGTTGAGCGCCAGTGTGACCTATCAAGGGATCACCGCCATCGAACAGAACGGGGTCCTGATTACCAACAGCGGTAGCGTCTTACCGGGACTACTCACCTTCTCGGCTGCGCGCCGAATTGCGAACACCCTCTCATTACCGACTGTGCAATTCAGCTCACCGTATACGAGTGACTTGAACGCCCAGCTCGTCACCAATGCCGACAAGAAGGTCCGCGTTCGCGTTATCACCGGTTATACAGAATCGAATGGCACACAAACGCCGATTTACGCTGGAACGGGCACGGCAACCGTCAAGTTAACAGATGATCAAGGCGCAACGCAAAGTGGTACGACTGACAGCAGCGGTTACGTTAATTTCACCTTAGATCATTTTCCAACGGCCGGCACGACTATGACAGCTCAAGCAACGACCACCTATACTTCAGATCCTGTCACCATAACCGTCCAAGATAAGACGCCACCGACGCCGGTAACCGTTAAAGATGGAAAAATCGTTGCCGACCAAAAAACGATTGCCAGCGGTTCCACGACGACGGCTGGTAACACACTTCGTTACACGGTTAACGGGACCTCCGCAGCTGATAGCAACGGCAATGCCATCACAGCAACCGCTGCCAGTGATGGGAGTTGGTCCCTTGCGATGCCAGCCACTAAATTAAAAGCTAACGACGTCATTCAGATTTTTGTGAAAGATAGTGCGGGGAACGAAAATCCGGTCACCAGTACAACTTATCATGATGCCACGTTTGCCGCCGCTACCCAATACACCGTCGCACCGGCAATCGGCCCGACAGCACCAACTGAGCCCGAGCACCCTGGTACGACCAATACCAGTGGGAGCGAAAACACTGGGACCGGTAATACGGGCGAACTTCGTTTAGACTACGCGCCCAGCCAATTTAACTTTGGCAGTGTCACAACAAGTATGCAGCCTAAAACTTACGCCGCCCAGACAATCAACGGTGTCGCGAAACAGTGGCTCCAAGTTTCGGATAATCGGTTAGCAACTCACGGTTGGACCGTCACTGCCCGTCAGAACAGTCCTTTTACTAGTACTAGTGGCGCCCAACTCACCGGCGCGAAGTTACACATTCCTGCCGGGCAGACCTATAATGAACGCGCTACGGGCCAGCTCAAAAGCTACGCGGTCGATCTCACAACCGCCGAACAACCCGTCTTTGCAGCCCCAGCAACGGCCAACGTGGGGAAAGACCTTTCAACCAACGTCTGGCAACCCACCCAAGTTCAATTGACCGTTCCTGGCAACACCGCCCAAGCGGGCCAAACCTATAACACAACCGTAACTTGGACGCTAACGGCTAACGTGACGAACTAACGATTAAATATGCCAAACTGAGGCTCCTCGGCCGTACACCTTAAGTACTGGCCCCAACTCTAGCAATTGGAAGCGCGACTTCAAAGCACCATTAGATCACCACAATAATTGTCGATTTCATCACTTAAATTTGACCGTCGCTGGATTGCCCATCATTATTGATGACGCGACGGTTTTTTCCTGTGAGTTCCTAATGAGCTAATCATCAGTAACCACTAGTTTTCCATGTCATATACTGAGCTTAAGCAACACATCAACTTAAAATTGCCAAGTCCGTATAATGGGCTTGGCAATAATCAACCTAGTTAGTGGCTAAAGTTTGTAACGCCTGTAAACTAGCCGTACTGAGTACATCCACCGGCTGGCTTAATCCCGGTTGAAAGAAAAAGTCACCATAGGCTAATTGCTCGAGCGTTGCTCCCATCTGGATTGCGAGCGAAACGGTATTGATGACCGCCGTTAATTCTGCTGTAGACATTATTTGTGCACCTAGTATCCGATGAGTTTTATCATAAAACAACTTAAAATGAACGGTCGCATTCAATCGAGCTGGTGCGGATGCCACCAATCGGGGAACCGCGATGTAAGTTGCTAACACCGGTTGTTGCATACGGACAGCTAGTTGCGTGTTTAGGCCCGTAGCAGCAAAGTAATATCCCGCCGCATTAAGCGCGGACGTTGCCTGAACGCCGGGAAACACAATTCGCTGATCCGTTAACAAGTTATGCGCTAATAACCGACCGGCATGACTGGCCGCGCTGCCTAAAGTGATCCGCTCTTTAGTACCCGTGGGCGTAAACCGAACTTTAGTCGCATCGCCAATCGCGTAAATATCTGGAACACTTGTTTGAAAATAATCATCCGTCTCAATTAATCCCTCAGAATCTAGCGCCAAAGTTCCCCGTAGCCATGCAGTATTCGGTCGATTGCCGACTGCGACAAGGACTAAGTCGGCAGCATACTGACCACGATTCGTTTGTACCGCTGTCACGTGTGTTGAACCTAATACGGCCGTCACCCGCTCTTCCATCTTTAATTGCAGCCCATTCTCAACACTCGCTGCAGCTAAAATTTGCGTAAATTCTGAATCAAGATTGTGACTGAATGGCCGAGCGTTCACATCAATAACAGTTACTTGCTTGCCGGTTTGTTTAAATAAGGCTGCAAAATTCATCCCAATATAGCCGCCTCCAATCACGACCACGTTTTTAATGGCTGCTGACTTAGCGGCCAATTTTAACTCATTGATGCTGGCACGGTTTTGAATCGATCGAACACCAGATAATTCGGCTCCGGGAATCGGTAACTGGATTGGTAACGATCCAACGCTCAATACCAATCGATCGTAATGATCAGTCTGTAATTGCCCCCGTTGATTACGAGCAGTAATCGTGTGGGTCGCTGGGGTAATTCTTGTGACCGTCGTTTGGTCGAATAGAGTCACCTGCTGGGACAAGGCCAACCGCTCTTTTTCAGCATCCGCCGGAGCCCAATCCAAAGCCGTCGCGAATTGCCCGTGCTCGTACCAATGAATCTCATTATCCGTATTAGCTGCTAATAAGCCATTGACCGTTTCGCGGCCGCCATGTGCAGCCCCGACAATAATAATTTTTGCCATATTTTCCGCCTCTGATTACTTAAATTATTGTTAACAACGCTATTTAAGATACACGTTGTCTTTAACTACAACAATCGTTTGGCTACGGAAATCACTATTATTAAGGCACAAAAAGCAGTAAACTGTTTCTAAAACCAATTAGGAGATCTTTTTGTGACCCAACTCAATCAACGTCGACGTGGCAACCGACTGGAAAACGCGATTTATGACACCACCTATACCCTGCTTAGTCAATACGGCCTCGACCAGGTCACTTTTTCACGAGTAGCCACTGCGGCCGCTACCAGCCGCAGTGTTCTTTATCGCTACTGGGATTCGACCTTTGACCTCATCTTTCATACTATTATTCATCAAATACAAAAGACTCCCATTGCACTTACGACCACGCCATTAGATACTGGCAGTCTTCGTACCGATCTCATTCTGTTAGCGCAACGCTTTATCCAACAAACTAGTACGGGGCCCTTCCGCTATTTTCGGCTATTGTTTGCCACAGCCTTGAACGCGCAGAACCAGCGCGATCTCACGCAGTTAGTGACTCAAATTGATCATGCCAACTTGACCTTGATCGAGCCACTTCTGACGAATGCACAAAACCACGGTGAACTTCAGATTTGGCCTAACCAAGCCGCACAATTAGTATTGTTTCAACAATTACGGTACTGCGACATCATCAACCAACCGATGAACACTGATCAGCAACTCACCAATCTCATTGATCAAGTCGTTTTGCCGGCATTGCGAGCAAGTGGCGTTGCTAACCGGCATTTTCATCATTAAAGAACCTCTTCCTCACAAGTCAAATAAAGTCTGATTTCCTAGCCCATACTGCGTTGGAAATCAGACTTTATTTTTAATATTGAACCAGCGTCACCCTTAACTAGCCAAAACCAGGCGACGCCCCCCTTTACCCGTCTAACAAATTGTAATCTGGCGCTTATTGACGATAATCTGCCCTTCAGCCGCCAATTGTTTAAACTGACGACTCAGGGTTTCGGGAGTAATCCCCAAAATATTCGCCAATTCCTTCTTCTTCAACGGCAATTCAAATTCGATTTGTCCGGATTCAACGGCACAATCGCGCAAATACGCCATCAAACGCGCTTTAGCATCCAGCAAATCTCGTCGCAATTGATTCTTCTCAGCTTCAATCAATTGGTTCCCAAAATTATTGATCATTGCTAATGATAAACTGGCTGATTCACCTAATAATCGCTGAAAATCATCATATTGAATGGAACAGACCCACGCATCACTCGTGGCTTGAATAAATCCCTGATTCTCATGCGGTGCAAATAGCCAGTGTTGTCCGACGACATCACCACTACGCAACAACTCAATAATTTTCTCCTTACCATTAGCAGCTAAGGCATAAATTTTAGCCATTCCCTCATCTAAAATGAGCATGCCTTCCTGATGGTCGAGTGGCTGACGAATCAACTGCCCTTTTTGATAAAATTTCCGGTGATGGGTCACCGTGATTAATTTGGCTTTCACCGCTGGCGCTAGCGGTGAAAATAATGGTGAACGACTCACACAATCCATTTTTGAATGCATAATTTCTCCTTTTCTTGATCTATGTCAATTTTTATATGATTAGACTAGCATATACTGACCATATAATGAAGAACTGGAGGAATTATTCATGACTAAAAAATACGTTGCTAACATCGTCCCGCTGAACGCCGAAGGAATCGGTACTGCCCCACACGGCACAGCGACTTTCACTGAAACTGGTAACCAATTACACGTCACCATTGAAATGTTCGATACCCCGGCCAACACGCAACACTGGGAACATTTCCACGGCTTTCCAGATGGCAAAGCGGCACAGATTGCTACTATGGCCCAAGATGTCAATCACGACGGCTTTGTAGACTTGCCTGAAACTGAACCTGTTTCTGGGACGACGATGGTCCCATTTGATAATGCGCCCCATCATATGGACGTACCAAATGATAATTACCCAGTTGCCGACGCGCAGGGCCACTTCGCTTATGAAATCGATGTGCCCTTAGGCGACCTACAGGCTAAGTTCAAAGAAGTCTTCGGTACCGATGACTTAGAACTAGACAAGCGGGTCATTTATATTCACGGCGTCCCACAAGACTTAGCCCTACCTGCATCAGTCGCTGGTGAAGTGGGCATGTATGATGCTCACGTAACCCTACCAATTGCAGTTGGTAAGATTGAGGTTACGGAAGACTAGGCAATTATTACTTAAACTCACAACCAAAAACTAAGACCGCTTACCACTATCAGTTAGTAGTGGTAAGCGGCCTTAATTTTTTATGAAATCAGCAAAAGCAAATCCTTTATTTGAATTGCACGATATCATTACTATGTTAGACTATTTTTAACCAACATTAAATTGAGGTGTTTTCAATGACCAACGAACAACGAGTTATTCATATTATTAAAACAACTCCTGCTTTAATGACGATTCTTCAATTAATTCAAGACTGTCATTTAAAACAAGGCGCATTGGCGGCTGGTAGCATCCGTAATACTGTTTGGCAAGTACTCAGCGGGCAGCCAGTGATGTTCAACAGTGATATTGACGTCGTCTTTTTTGACCCTGAGCGACCAGCCAGCGATGATTTAAAAATCTATCAGCAACTTACTGATAAAGCCCCACAATACCAATGGCAAATAAAAAATGAGGTCTATATGGCACATTATAATTTTGATAAGGATCCCGAATTCACTTCCGTTACCGATGCAATTGGTCACTTTGTCGAAGTTCCAACTTGTATTGGCGCCTTTTTAGACGAAAATCAAATCAAGCTAATCGCCCCATACGGTGTAGACGATTTGATAAACTTTCGCTGTTCCCCAATCCCCTACTATCGCCAGGATGCCAAGCACATGGCAATCTATCAGCAGCGAATGGCACAGAAGCAGTGGCATCAACAATGGCCCAAGTTACAAATTGATGGTATTTGAAATATTATGCATACCCTTAATTTACGTCATTTAGGCCAAGTCAGCTTTTAATATTGCCCGCTGCACGTCCAACGTTTCTAACAAACTGACCGCACAGTCAGCACCCTTATTGCCACTCTTAAAGCCAGCGCGATCCATAGCTTGTTCAATGGTATCCGTGGTTAAAACGCCGAACATTATGGGCGTATCGGTTGCCAAACTGACGGTCGCAATCCCCGTCGTCACGCCACGACAAACATAGTCAAAGTGCGCGGTTGCACCCCGAATGACTGCCCCAAGTGCAATCACGCCATCATAGCGCTTGGTTGTAATCATTTTTTGAACCGTCAGTGGAATCTCAAAAGCTCCCGGTACCCAGGCCACGTCAATATCGGTTTCATTGACCCCATGCTGTACCAAACTTTCTTGTGCCCCAGTTAAAAGCTGCTGCGTTACAAACGCATTGAAACGCGCCACGACAATCCCAATCTTAAGCCCGTTGCCATTAATTTTGCCGTTAAAAGTTGTCATTCGTGTCCCTCCGTTAGTGTGAGTTGATGATGAAATCGATCACGTTTTGTTTTTAAGTAAGCTTGATCGTACTGATTGGCTGGTATTTCTAAGGGGACCCGTTCAACAACATCAATCCCCGCTGCACGTAACTGCTCAACCTTGTCAAGATTATTAGTCAGCAAACGAACCCGTGTAATCCCCATTTGGCGTAGAATTAATGCCGCAATATCATACCGGCGCTCATCCGGTTGAAAGCCCAACTGCACGTTCGCATCATACGTATCAACCCCGTGTTCTTGGAGTGCGTAAGCTGCTAGTTTGTTAGCCAAGCCAATGCCGCGACCCTCTTGCCGTAAATAGACGAAAACACCGCGCTGAGCTTGACTGATCTTTTGGAGTGCGGCGTGTAATTGATCACCACAGTCACACCGCCGCGATCCTAAAACATCGCCCGTAAAGCATTCAGAGTGTAACCGCACTAACACTGGTTCATCGCCACTGATATCACCAGCTTGCAGTGCCACTGGCAACGCCGTATGACCGGGGGCTTCGAAACCAGTCATCGTGAACTGACCATCCTTGGTCGGTAAGTTGACACTCGGGGTCGTTGTTAGCTGGGCGGCACCCGTTTGAATCACGTAGGTGGTAATATCTTCAATGGTGATTAGCGGTAATTGTAAGCCCTCTGCCAAAGCTTTGAGATCACGGCGCCGCGCCATTAAGCCATTTTTCTTGATAACTTCACAAATATAGGCCGCGGGGGTCACACCTGCTAATTGTGCTAACGTGACGGCCGCTTCAGTATGACCACGCCGCGCTAACAATCCACCAGTCCGCGCAATCAATGGAAAAACGTGCCCGGGATGATAGAAATCAGCGGCCTGACTATTGGGATTGGCTAACGCTTGAATCGTGGTCGCCCGATCAGCTGCCGAGATTCCCGTGGACGTCGTATGGTGATCCGTTGAGACTGTAAATGCCGTTCCAAACGCATCGTGTTCACTAGTCATCGGTGTCAAATGTAGTCGCGTGGCGATACTTGGCGCCATCGGAACACAGAGTAGTCCCCGCGCTGATGTAATCATCCGATTCACTGTCGCAGTGGTTGCTTTAGCGGCTAGGCCAACCATGTCTCCTTCCGCTTCACGCGTCTCATCATCCGCAACAATAATCAATTCGCCCCGTTTTAATGCGGCCAAGGCCGCTGCTACCTTTTTCATTGTATCCATCTTAATGACTCCCCTCTAATGCTAATTGCCGGGCCAAGTACTTGCCCAGAATATCCGTTTCTACATTCACCAGCGTTCCAACTTGTAACTTAGACAAGGTCGTCACCGCTTGTGAATGCGGAATTAAATCGACTTCAAACGTTGTCTCCGTGACCGCTACGACCGTCAAACTAACCCCATCAACTGCCACCGAACCTTTAGTGACTACTAGTGCGCGATATTCTGACGGTAAACTGATCAACAGACGCAGCGCGTGCGCATCAGATTGTCGCTGCATCACTTGACCACAGTAATCGATGTGCCCCTGAACAATGTGCCCATCTAAGTGCGCGTTCACTTGTAACGCACGTTCTAGGTTCACCAATGAACCGACCACAAGGATCTTTAAGTTCGTTCGACGCACCGTTTCAGGCATCACCACTACACTGAAAGCATCCGCTTGTCGGGTCGTTACCGTTAAACAAATGCCGTTCACCGCTATACTGTCACCAATCTTAAGACTCGGTGTCATCAGCGACGGTGCGGTAATCGTAAGGGTCATTTCCAACCCTTGTTGGTGCACTTGGCTGACGCGGCCCTTGGTTTGAATAATTCCAGAAAACATTTACTTAACTTCCTTTCGAACGGCCCGTAGCCGGATATTCGTCCCTAAACAAGTTACCGTTGGTTGTTCAAATGTCAACGGTGTCATCGCAGCGGCCCCGGTAACGGCTGGCAAACCCGTCCCACCAATCATCATTGGTGCGATGTAGCTGACCCATTCGTCAATCAATTCAGCCGCAACAAATTCAGCTTGCAGATGAGCCCCACCTTCAACTAAGAGTGACTGCCAGCCTTGTTCGACACATAGTTGACTGATTGCAGCGGGTGTCCAGTTGCCAATCAGGACGTGTACATTGGGACTGTTTCGAAGTTGGTCGTCACTAGCCGCAGCCTGACGACAAAGTAACCAGGTTGGTGCCTGACCGTCCTGAACAAGCCGGTGGTTTAACGCCACGGTACTCGTATTCAACACCACCAATCGAACCGGTGGCCGCACCATTGCCGTCAGTCGGACGGTTAATTGTGGATCATCAATCGTTAGCGTCCGTTCACCAATCAGAATTGCTTGAAACTGTGACCGTAAGCACTGACTATCGATATAACTAGCATGATTGGAAACCAGCGTCCGAGTCGGCGTTTCAGTATTAATTTTGCCATCAAGCGTTATCGCCGTTTTTAGGGTGATCCATGGTCGCTGCTGCACATAAAAATGATTGTAGTGGGGGTTCAACGCGCGAACTTTGTCCGTTAAACAGCCCGTCACCACATCAACTCCGTGGTTCAAAAGATACTGACGTCCCTTACCACCCACGATTGGATGGGGATCTAATTGACCAATCACGACTTGCCGAATTCCAGCCGCGACGATTCGCGCACTACACGGCGGCGTCTTCCCATAGTGTGAACAAGGTTCCAGTGTGACAAATAACGTGGCCCCACGCGCCTGTTCTGGTGTGACCTGCCGCAGCACATCCACCTCAGCATGGTCACCGCCAAAATAATGATGATAACCTTGAGCTAACACGTGGCCGTCTTTGACTAATACCGCACCGACCTGGGGATTTTGGTACGTCGCCACCCCCGCCAATTTGGCTTGATCGATAGCCATTTGCATAAAATCAGTTAACATTGGTTCACCTCCAACAAGATAAAAAAACACCCAATTATCAAATCATCGATAATCGGGTGTGAAGTGTTCGCCAAATAGATTTCACCAGTAGGATCCAGCTAAATAAACCTACTTAAAGGTCGCCAATAGCCACTACTGCCTAGTAAAATTTAAGCAATAATTTTCTTCTCCCATCCAGACTATACTGTCGGTCCCAGACTTGCACTGGGTCCACCGCTCACGCGGGTCACGGACTTCAACTTACGTTGTTACCGTCGGTCGGGAATTGCACCCTGCCCCGAAGAAATCGTATTCAGTTTTCACCTTTTATAAAAACACTTTCTTAATCAATTGTCAATCACCCCTTTTAGTTTAACCTCGTGAACTGCTGTGTTAAACTGCTAGCAAACTTTATAAAAATGATAATGACTAACACTAATTCTTAACTTTTTTCAGAAAATTGTTCGCTTTTCTTAACTAGTTTTCAAGTTTCAGTACGGTACAATGAAATCATTCATAATATCGGAGTTGAATAAAATGTGGCCTAATTATCAAACAAGGCGCTGGCAAGTGGCAGTGACAGCTGGATTACTGTCCCTTGCTATCATGGGGATTGTCTTCGCAATTTGGGGGATCACGCCCTTCGGTAACCATAACTTATTAATTAGTGATATGGGTGGCCAATACTTATCATTTTTCACCGCGTATCGGCATGCCATTTTAACGCATAGTTTTCAATTATATTCATTTTCACAGTCATTAGGCGGTAACGCACTACCCACGATTGCTTACTATCTATTAAGCCCATTTAACATTTTGATGTTGTTGTTTCCGGCGGCCAATTTGCCAACCGGACTTAGTCTACTCATCATGTTAAAAATCAGCTTGATTGCGGTCACTATGACGGCTTTTTTACAAACGCATTTTCAAACAAAGCGGTGGTCGACTGCCATTTTTGGTGTTGCTTTCAGCCTCTCTGGCTTCGTTGCCCTCAACTATTTTACGATCATGTGGTTGGATGCATTAATTTGGTTACCACTGGTCATTCAAGGACTCGACCACTTAATTGCAACTAGTCATCCCGGACGCTTTTTCGGCTGGTTATGGGTCAGTATCGTCACCAATTACTACTTAGGCTATATGACTTGCCTATTTGTGATTTACTATTTTATTTATCAACTATTTGAACGCAAACGCCCTCAGGACAGTCTTTGGCAAACTGTTCGTCATCAATTTTCGTTAATTCGGCACGTCGTGGTCACCATGCTACTCAGTGGGTTAAGCACGATGTTTGTCCTGATCCCCACTGGTTTAGGCATGCTGACCACGGCTAAATCTGCGGTCAAATTATCGAGCTACTTACCGGTCCCACAATTCGGTTTAGCTGTTTTGAGTCAATTTGGCTTAGGTGCCGCCAATTTTACGACTCGGCTCGTACACGCACCAACCGTCTTCAGCAGTAGTCTGGTCGTCTTGCTGGCCCTAAGTTTCTGGGTGCAGCCCAACTTGACTAAAGCTCACAAATGGCATAGCTTCGGACTATTACTTGCACTCTTCTTGAGTATGGACATTCGTACCTTAGATACGATTTGGCACATGTTTCAAACGCCCGCTGGCTTTCCATACCGCAATGCTTTTTTCTTTAGCTTTGTCTTGATCATGATCGCTTTTGAAGCCTGGTTAGCAGGCCCCCGGCGGATCGCCTTGCGCTGGCAATGGTTGTTACCGACACTCATGGTCAGTGCGCTGATATTAGGCTGGTTTGCCCAACGAACTGCTAAGCACCCCTTAACAACTTCAACGCTGGCGCTCAGCTTAGTCGCTGTCATCTTAACCGCAATTGCCTTATTCGCAACGGCGAAGCGGTGGCAAACGCTCAGCTTGGCAGGTATCGTCGCCTTAGAATTAGGGACTAACAGTACCCTCATGATGGCGAAGTCACCACTAGGGAATCAGGCTAAATTTGTAACTGCCTATCGAACCGAATACCGCCAAATGCAAGCCGTCAACGATCCTGATGGTCAATTATATCGCGTTGAAAATCAAAATACGCTAATCAATCAGGCCTACAATTATGATAGCAAGTATCGTAATTACAACGACCCGATGTTATTTAACTTTCACGATATTACCTACTACAGTTCAACTTTTGCGAACCAAACACGTCTCATGTTGAAGTCACTTGGGCTATTTTCTAAAAACGCCCGGCGTGTCAGTTCAGAAGGCCTAAATCCGGTCACTGATTTACTCTTAGATGTAAAATACGCTGTGCAATTAAACGCCGTGGGTCAAGCGACAACGCGGCTCCGTAGTCAAAACGGGTTAGGGTTTGCCGTGCCAACAGCATTTAGACAGTTAAAGCTTCGTCAGAATAGTGCCATTATCAATCAAGAACGCCTCTTACAAAGTTTGCGGCCATCGAAACGCGCCTATTTTGGCAACGCCACGATGCTCTCAGATCACGTCATCCAAGATTCACAGGCCAAACGCTATCCGTATTTGCATACGGTTAAATTAAGGATGACACGCACCGGGACGCTGTATTATAACGACACGACTCGTCAAACAAAATACACCACGATGCGGGTCAACGGTCACTTAGTCCCGACTAAGTTCAATGCCAACGGTGAGTTAGTGCTCCGATCGCTAGGTTATTTTGACAAAGGCGCTGTCGTCACGTTAACGGTCAAACGTACCCAACCAACGCTTGGCACCCATGTCCACATCGCCAGCCTGGATCAAGCCCGGTTCAACCAAGTCAAACAGCAACTGCTATCCACGCGCTTTACACCGACTTACCACGTCTCGGGCATTCATACCGTGGTCAGTGGTCAAGTCACCAATCGCTCCAAGCAAAAGTGGCTCTACGTTGCTATTCCAGCCGACAAGGGGTGGCGCGCCACGGTCAACGGCGTCAAAGTTACTCCTAAAACGGTCATTGGTGGGATGTTAGCCCTACCGATTCAGCCCGGTAAGAATCAGATTCAGCTAACTTACCACGTCCCGGGATTGCTGGGCGGACTACTGATTTCAATCATAAGTGGACTTAGCTTCATTCTTTGGCGTCAACGATATCGCCACCATTAGAATCGTGTCAATCAAAACAATCGGACTGCCAAGCTATTCTGCTAGGCAGTCCGATTGTTGTTTTAATGGTCGCCGTAACTGCTAAACCAGTCGCGTTAATATCGGTTTTAGATAGGACACAATTCTTATATTAGTCAAAATTAATTCAGGTTTCATCCAAAGAAAGGCCATATGTTCAGTAAGTTCTAAGTTGATTGCCGGTCTAGTAACGAATGCCTGTGTACTATACACTAAACGCGTGTATACCTGATTTTTAGCCTTGTCAAAGGTGGCATCTTCCCAAATAACGCGCTCAGTTTGAACTTTCAAGCCAGTCTCTTCCCAACACTCGCGTTTGGCCGCTACTTGCGGTAATTCATTAGCTAATGCACACCCACCGGGAAAATCCCAATAGCTGGCATCAACATTCGGCCGCCCACGCTCAAACTGATTGCGTTTTAAAATTAAAACGTCGTGCCCGGCAGTCACTAAAGTATGCGCAATAATTTGAACCATTTGAATTCACCTCACCTTGATAAGTCACCCAAATTAACGGCTATTATATTTCGTTTAACCACAAATAAAAGTCCCAACACTGGCAACACCAGTTATTAAGACTTTCGCTTCAAGTTTTATTATCCAGTTTCTGGCCGTAACCGACCTAACGACAAAATGGTTGCCAGCGCCACACAGCCGACAACTGCTAGACTGGCGGCACCCGTCGTTAACGCGTGCGGCTTAATAAACTGCTGTTTTATCACGACTTGTAAGTACGCGTGCCGCTTAGCCGTCACCCGGCCTGTTAACGGACTGTAGTTGGCCGCCATCACGCCATACCGGACGGGCGTCTGACCAGTGTTTTTAATCGCTAATCGCAGATTGCCCGCCGCTGTCAACGGATAATTCAAAGTGGTCAGCTCATTGGCCGAGCCCCGCCACCGTTTGACGACATGCGTCTCCTTAGTCAAGGTAATTGTTACGCGCCCATGCGTCGCAACTGGCTTCAACCGTAAAACATTACTCTTACCACTAACGGCTAACGGCGTAGTAACAGCTTGACCCGGTCTAATTTTTTGAACCGTGGACACAACATAACGCCCATTGCCCTGATTGCCACGTACCACATCAGTAATCCGCGTCGCCCGACTCGTCTGCCACAAACTGACCACACTGATTGCCGCCAATACGACGACCAACCACGTCAATTGGCGCCGCATTACTCGGTTAAGGTGCCACACCGGCAACTCACGACCACCCACAATACTGAGAAGCATCAATCCCGGTAGTAGTGGCAACGCATAGCGCCCTTCTACTTCCCAAAGTCCGACATGAAAAGCCGTTAAACCGAGAATTGCCAGGGCAACGAACGTCACGGCCCACTCGCGCCGCCTCATCAAAGTCACGATTGCTTGCACCAGCATCGTCAGGTAAATCGTTTGCGTCATTAGAACCAGCCAAAATTGAAGCTGGCGTTGATGATTCAAATACCAGCGGGGTGCACGAATCCACTGAGTGGTCAACTTAAAGCTATCAAAATCGCCAGTCGCCCAGAAGACCCGCATCTTTTTGAGTAAATGTACGAGGGTCCCCGTAACGCCCATCTGATGTAACCGCTGCTGAATCATTTGCTGGGTCTGTTGGCGCTTGGCCGCCGCAGTTGGCATCTGATTAACGCGCGCAAAATCGGCATGTCGGTACTCACCCGAGCTTTGGGGGTTCAGGCTCATCGCAATCCAGCTGGTTGCCGGTAAGACGGCATCAACTTGGCGCGTATAACCCGCTTGCTGTTGGGCAGTCCGCATCACCGCAAACATCACCCCGAGTGTCATCACTAAACTGACGAGCCAGCCTAACATTTGCCGACCACTGAATTGCCGTTGCCACCACAAGATGACTCCCATCAATACGAGAGTGAGCCAGAGCACAATGAGATTAGTCTTCATCACCACGCCCACGGCCACCAATAACCCATCACCAATCAAAACGCCCCAACGACGCCAGCCGGTTAAGCTTAGTCCGAGTGTGAGCAAGGCCAAGCTGTCTGGAAGTAGCGGCAAAACGAGGGCGTCCGTGTATGCAAATAGTCCAAATGCGGCCACGGGAACGCTGACGAGCCACAACAAACTAAATGAGACCGCCCCCGGTCGCCAGTAACGCCAACGGTTTATTAAATATAACCCACTGATTAGTCCGGTATCGATCCAGATAAATCGGATGACATTTAATAATACCCAGGGTGTCTGCGTCAGTTTCAATAATGGCTTGAGCAGATTCGCAACTAATAACGTAAAATTCACATTATTGGGATAAATCATAAAATAATGTTGCCAATGATGGCTACCCCGCGCTAATAACAGTGCCTGCTGCCGAACGAAAAACGGGTCGGCCCGCGCCACGTCCACAAAACTAGTGGCAATCAGCATTTGCACGATGGCGATTAAGCCGACCAGCCCAATCAACAGCCAACGATACTGACGAGATGATAACTGTTTGAGCACCTGCCGGCCAGCCATCGTCATGACCAATAATCCCAGAACCATGGCTAATTGAACGACCGGTGACGCCCAGTCCGGGTTGCCGAAGAAGTGAATCGGTTGCAACCACGCCATGCCGACTGCGACGACCAATACCGCGGCCGCCAGCCAATTGACGCTCTTAACCACGGCCTTCATCCGTGCACCCGTTGCGAATTTACAATAGCTGGCTGTTGAGTTGCCGTATAATCATCCGTTTCAATAATATAGCGGGCCGGTGCTTGACTTCCGCAAAAATTTTCCCTACATACTCGCCAACAATACTAATACCAATCAATTGCATCCCACCTAAAAACCATAGACTTGTCATGAGTGAGGACCAGCCACTCGTTGCGGTCCCTAGTAATCCTTGTATTAACGCATATAGCATCATCATCAAACTACCGCCACTAATCACCATACCGAACAATAAAATTACTTTAATCGGTGCGATTGAAAATGACGTGATCCCATCAAAAGCAAAAGCCACCATCTTACGTAATGGATACTTTGAAACACCCGCAAAACGTGGTTGGCGATGATAATAAAGTTTAGTTGTTGGAAAACCTAGTCGTGGTACGATTCCACGCAAGAATAAATTGGTTTCCTCATAGGTTAACAGTGCCTGAACTGCCCGTTGACTTAACAATCGAAAATCGGCGTGATTAGGTACTAATTGCACACCAATACGCTTCATTAGCCGATAAAAGCCGTCCGCGGTCCATCGTTTGAAAAGTGAATCACTACTTCGATCATTGCGGACACCTAATACAATATCACTACCAGCACGATAGCGTGCCACCATTTCTGGGATCACCTGTGGGTCATCTTGCAAATCAGCATCAATCGTAATGACTATTTCAGCAGTCGGACTGGCGACCTGCATCCCAGCCATCAACGCGTTTTGATGACCAAAATTACGACTAAACTTAAGACCCGTCACGGTTGAATACTGTTTTTCCAACGATTTAATCAGTTTCCAAGTCTTATCTTGACTACCATCGTCAACAAATAATAACTTGCTCGCCGCATTGACCTGTTTGTGTTGGATCAGATCCGTCAAAATACCATCCAAGATGTGTGTAGACTTAGGTAACACCGCTTCTTCATTGTAGCAAGGCACAATAATGGTTAACCGTGGATTTTGCATGCTAATTCCCCCAATATGACTAAAATAATACATTTAATACTTATCGTTCAGTATAGTCATCGTTTAGTCTCATCGACAGTTGTTTCAATGAAACAACATCTGAAAAAGTCTCAGGTTATTTTCATCATTTCTGCTATTTGATTATCTTATAATCTCCCCATATACTTGCATCAGTAATAACTAGAGAAATCTGCTAAAAGAACCTACCAAACCATGTCAAAAAGAAGAAATACTAAACATATTTAATCCGTCAATTACTAATCACCACGCAATTAGCTCAAACAACAATTAGCGATTGAGCGACCTAATAGTTAAACCGATAGTACCAATATCTTCTTCGCAATTCAAACAAATCAACAATTTTGACGGGGATCATTAACTAATTGTCCGAACTCACAACTATCTTTAACACCCACCAAAATCGTTAGTAGTAGCACTGACTGGAACAAAAATTGCCAACAATTTCATCTGACATCATAGTTGCAATAATAAATTAATTGGTAACTACACCACTCTCGATTATAAATTCGTACTCCTTCTCCTCACTAGAATTTTTTCAGTCGTTTGTCCACTAGCAAATCACAACTGCCACCATTTCTGAGAATTATTCAGGAAGTTTTCAATCAGTCTAAGGGGTGGTCTTCCCAGCAATTCGATATGATAGTAACGAAAGTGAGGTAATTAATATGACGTCAATCTTGACAATCCTGTTCCATCTGAATACCGAATTGCCACAGCTTATTAATAGTATGGGGCCTTGGATCTATGGTGGCCTATTCCTCATTATTTTTATTGAGACCGGCCTCGTTGTTTTTCCATTTTTACCTGGTGATTCCATCCTCTTTCTCTGTGGATCTTTGACAGCCTTACCAGCCCACCCACTCAATTTATGGGTTTTATCTAGTACCCTAATTGTCGCAGCTGTGCTCGGTGATAGTTGTAACTTTGAAATTGGCAAGCGTTTTGGTACGCATGTCTTGCACAGCCCGCGTCTCAGTCGTTGGATTAAGCCTAAGTACCTTCAGGAATCACAAACCTTTTTTGCCGATCATGGTAGTCTTGCAATTTTTCTTGGGCGCTTTGTACCAATCATTCGGACACTGATTCCATTTACTGCCGGAATAAGTACCATGCATTACCCTACCTTTGTCCGATACAATCTACTAGGTGGTATTGCCTGGATTTCAATTGCAATCGGTGCTGGTTTCCTTTTTGGCAACATCAGCATTGTACAACAAAATTTTGAACTAATAATGCTATTAATCGTCATAATATCTTTAATTCCAGCTGGAATTAGTTTACTAACAAGTCGTTCAGCCTAATAATTAAAATTGCTTATTCTGAAACGTTAGGCTGCTTAAAATAACTTAGTTTCAACCTTTCTAATTCATTAATCATTGTTGGGCACTTCAGTTAGGAGTGCTTTTTTATATACACTGTAAGTTCTACGTCAAGACAAATCCATTAGTTCGATCCATATCACTAGCTGTTTCATATTTCTTATTGCTAAATCGTTCAATTGTGGCTAACACATGGATAAAATGATCCTAATCAGGCCGTACAATAGCAAAATGGAAAAATTCACTTAATTTTAAAGCACTAAATTCCTGAACGCTCACCTTTTTAAATCCATTGACTACTCATTGAATACACTAGACAAGTCGTCAAAATTCAATTGCCTAGTCTCGCAGCAAAGTATCCACTGACACACCTCAAATCAATTTCTAATTTTCAGCTTCTATGTCAAATAACTTTATTATCAGATCCATCCATAGGCCTCTAGATTACACTTACCTTTACCATCTCCATACTGCTTAAAACATACTAAAATTCTGAATATCGATAATTAGATTGAAAGTATCCATCAATATATTGACAAATAAAAACAACTAAATGCCATTTCCAAATTTTATCATTTGTGAACGCATTCAATTGTTTTAAATTAAATTGCTATATCCAATTTCAAGAAACGTACGTCTCGCCTATACAATAGGTCACCAGGTTACCGCTCATCCTTACTAATGTAAATTGGCCGCCGTTTTGACTCCAAATAACTTTTACTAATATATTTACCAACTATCCCTAAACAGAAAAGTTGCAAACCTCCCAACATCAAAGTAATTGCGACTAATGATGGCCAGCCCCCAGTTGGATCGCCAAATAACCAGGCACGCCCCACAATAAAAATCAAGGCGCCAATAGCTATTATAAATGAAATAATGCCTAAAAACGATGCCATTGCTAGCGGTTTATCTGAAAAATCAATTACGCCATCAATCGAATAATTGACCAAATTCCAAAATGACCAGTGGGTGGTGCTGGCCACGCGTTCCTGGTTTTCATAACTTAAATACTTCGTCCGAAATCCAATCCAACTGAACAAGCCTTTTGAAAAACGATTATACTCAGGCATATCTAACACTGCATCCACGACCTGTCGTGTCATCATGCGGTAATCTCGAGCACCCTGTTCAATCTTAGTCATCGAAATTTGATTGATAAACCAGTAAAACAACCGTGAACACAAAGAACAGATCACGGGTTCATCCTGACGATCAAGCCGCTTAACGCCAATAACATCATATTGTTCCGTTAGCACACCACTCATCATCTGCGGCAACAATGCTGGTGGCTCTTGTAAATCGACATCCATCACAACCACTAAATCACCTGTAGCATGTTGTAAACCAGCATATAGTGCGGCTTCTTTACCAAAATTGCGCGAAAACGAGACGTAATGGACATGGTCTGAATCTTGGCAAACAAGCTGTTGCAACGTCACTAATGTTTCATCCGTCGCACCATCATCAATAAACCAATATTCTAGCTGGTACTGTGGCCAAAGTGGCTGAATTTGAGTTTGATAAACTTGCTGAACAGCTTTGTAAAACAAAGGGATAGCTGTTTGTTCGTTATAACAGGGAACAATAATTGAAATCTTTTTCATTTACTGAATGCTCCTTTACATGCTTCAAAAATGTCGGTGGGATAAATGCATCAGATAATCTTGAACATGACAACGCCATCGTCCATACCACGCTTTTGCTTGATACCAACAACCGCATGCTAATAACCAGCTACCAATTGTATCCGAAGCATAATGATCTCGTAAATAGACACGGGAAATCATCACAATTAGTATCCACACCACCCCTAATCCAATCAGACTTACCCGTTTACAACTGGAGGTGATAAATGGCAACCCAATCGCTAATAAAATCGTCACTAACAAGATGGTGCCAAACACATGGCCACTAGGAAAACTATAACCACTATCCGTCACTAGTGGTTGTACTGGTCGTGCGCGATGAACAAGATATTTGAATCCTAATGCTAGCGTATCTCCACCAAGTAATGTAGTGAGAGCTAATAATCCCAAGGTGCGCTGATGATTCAGATACAACCAACCACTGAAAATAACAATAATTAATACTGAGACTGCTGGACTAGCTAATAATGCAACTATCTTAAACATAGCCGTCAAACTTGGATTGTCTATACGCACCAAGCTATTAAAAACAATGTTATCGATATTTTGAATAACATCCGCATTCAGACCTACCAAAATTGCTAAGAAACCGAAAGCCCCCCAAAAGGACCAGGCAATTTTGGTTTCATTTCCATTCCGTGCTAACACAATCTTCACTCCTCTTAGATTAAAGATAAACAATATACTAATGTCTATTTTGATTTAAAGCTTATTTTTCTTACTAAAATCGGTCAGTCACCATACCGGCTTAACGCTTTGACAGCTAAATAATTATCTGCCACTAAACTAAATTTTCAGCATGATTTAGTTGACACTCGATTATGATGATCGTGTGATAATCGAGAAACTCACCATCAATTAATTAACGCGACCTTATGGCACCATTGACAAACAATCCTCACCTGCAATGAAGAGCTCCTGAATTTTTCTCAGCAAAAAACAATTCCAGAAATCGAGTATTGTTGACTACGGGCCTTAATATGGCCGTTTGTAACGCATTATTAACGCTAAGTAGCCGCATCCCAAAACAACTAGAATAACCCATCCGACTATCGGTCCTAGCTTGATAATGTGAGTTGTTGCAACAATCGCCAACTGACTAATAAAAGTTAGCATGTTAATCACCCCAATCTTGACTGCTTAAATTGTACACAGTCGACGATGCTCGAAAAAGCACTAGCAAATCAGAACTTTATTAGTTTTTCTCAGTAATGATCTAACAACTATTATGAGAAAATTTCAGAAGGTTTTCAGGTTCACTAGGGTCCATTTTTTCACAAAATTGCTTATACTAAAGATTGGACATTAATACAACAATGGATTTATTAAAAATACATCATTTCAAGGAGCCCTTTATATGCCAAAAATTTTATTAGTTGATGATGAAGCTAGTGTGATTGATTTTTTACAACAGGAGCTGGCCTTCGAAGACTACGCAGTTCTAACTGCTACGGACGGACAAGCGGCCTTTACGACCTACCAGCAAAACCAAGACGATCTCGATTTAATTATTCTAGACTGGATGCTACCAAAAATGGATGGTTTAGAAGTGCTTCGGCGCATACGTAAACACGATACAATTCCAGTCATTATGATGACTGCCCGTGATTACGTCAGCGATAAAGTTGCCGGTTTGGACGGTGGTGCCGATGATTACATTACAAAGCCTTTTGATACTGAAGAATTGCTTGCCCGAGTACGCGTTATTTTACGGCACGCTGACCAACAACAAAACTTACAAGCAGTGTACAAATTTGCCGATTTAGAGTTAAATACTAAATCTCGCCAAGTTAAACGTAACCATCATCTCGTTCAACTCACTCAGCGTGAATATGAGCTCTTATTAACGCTAATGAAAAATGCACCCATCACTTTTACCCGTGATGAATTGTTAGACCAAGTTTGGGGCGTTGATTTTGAGGGTCAACCAAATATCGTTGATGTCTACATTCGCTATCTACGTCATAAAATCGATACGGATACCCAGCGAAAATTGATTCATACCGTCCGCGGAGTTGGCTACTGCCTGCGAGATGATACTCATGCGTAATTTTAGTGGTCAATCCAATGCTGCCCAAATCACCCGGACATTTACCGTAATAATTTTACTGATAATTCTTCTGACAGGTGTTTCAATTGCCGGTGTCGTTGGTTATCGTTTAACTAAAAATCGAATGGACGATGCCCAAATTCTCATAACCAGTCTGAAACGTTCGTTTATTGATGATGCGCCCGACTGGCAGCAATGGAAAATGAATAGTCCAATTAATACTAAAGATACTTACGTTAAAGTTAGTACTAAGATTTCCAACCAAAAACATCAAATCTTCTATTCACCGAACGCGCGCAAATTCTTGCACGCCAAGGAATGGCAGGTCCCTGGATTCAACAATATTCGTTACCGTAATGGTTTTGGTTTCTTTTACCGCTCTGGAGCTGAAAGTCGTCATATTTACTATGAGACTTGGACTAGCCTTCATGATGTCATTCATATTTTTCGTTTGATATTAGAAGATTTATTACTAGTTATTATTATTGGTGGCATTCTGGGTTACCTGATTACCGCCTGGTTAGCTCGCCGACTAAACCGACCATTGGCAGCATTGACGAACGCAGCAGCCCAAATCAATCATGCAGAAAACATCTCCTATCATGAGGCGTTACCCGTTCCCATCGAGCCAACAGAAGTTCATGATCTCGGCGTAGAAATCAATCAACTGCTACAATCACTCAACAAACAAGTCTTGCGCGATCATCAATTTGTGGCAGACGCATCACACGAGTTACGAACCCCCCTTACAGCCATCCGGGGACATATTAGTTTGATTAACCGGCGTGGAAAAGAACACCCAGAAGTCATTTCTCGATCATTAAAATTCATTGATCACGAATCAATACGAATGCAGACGCTCGTTGAGAATCTATTACAACTAACTCGCATGGATCATACTGAAGCGACCTTAAGTTACCAAAGTGTTGACAAAGTTATCCGTGAAACGGTTACCAATTATGAAACAAGTTTGCCACAAACTATCACCATGGCGTTGACCCCAACGAACGCCTACTTCAATAGTGCCAATTTACAACAAATTTTACTAGCCTTGCTCAGCAATGCTAGTAAATACTCACCGGAAAGTGGCACAGTTCAAGTCACTGTTGCTATTCAGAACGACCAACCAACTATTACGATTGCTGATCAAGGAATTGGTATCAGTGATGTGGACAAAAGCCATGTTTTTGAGCGTTTTTATCGCGTTGATCAGGCGCGTTCACAAGCAATTCCTGGAACCGGCTTGGGTTTAGCAATCGTTGCCCGGCTTGCTGAACTTAATCAAGCCCAAATCAGCGTTAGTGACAACCTGCCTCATGGCACAATTTTTACAATTCATTTAGCACGACAACTTAAGTAACCAGCATCTTCAAAACCCGTTTATTTAAAATTAAGTGACAGACTTATTATTAACCGCAACAATTCATTTAAGCTAACAAAAATGGACCTTCATAATTTCTGAAGGCCCATTTTATAACTCTAAATCCATTGTATCCTAATTTCAGTCAAATAATAACTTATTTAGCTGGTAACCATACAAGCATCAACAACAATACGGCATGTCCAAGTATTGCAATGAGCAAGCTCTGGTGATTCTCGCTCGTTTGTGGTAGCGTTGCTGCCTTCGAAACTTGACCGGATTGATCTGTGGCCACAAGCTAGTAGTTAAAAACAAATTGACGTTGACCCCCAAAATCTCTAAAATTAAGCCATTAGTCTTTTTACTAAATTAACTTTAAGGAGTATCTTCATGGCACAAATTTATATTGCTAGTCCGTTTTTCAGTCCCGAACAAGTGACGCGGGTCACACAACTTGAGGAAGCTTTAGCGCAAAATCCAACCGTCATGGATTTTTATTCACCACGTCTACACCAGGACGCTCAAGCCGAACAGTTCACCAAAACTTGGGCGACCGAAATTTTCCACCGCGATATGGCCCAAATCGCAGCCGCGCAAGTCATCGTGACTGTCTTAGACTTTGAAGCCAAAAACTTAGATTCTGGTACCGCCTACGAGCTAGGTGTGGCTACCATGCGCGACTTGCCCATCATCGCCTTGCAGGAAAAAGATGAGGCCGTCAACCTGATGATTACCGAAAGCTTACACTGGTATACCAAACAAGTGAGTGATTTTGAAACTTACGACTTCCAACAATTACCTAAAGGCGACTTTATCGGTGAAATTTTATAATAAAAAACGAAGCCAGACTTTCGACTATTATCGAAAGTCTGGCTTCATATTTTGTAGTTCTTAACTTTGCTTACCAGTGGGCCCCAATCGTCTGTTGCCAAGCAAAGTACGGGGTGCCCTTTGTCAATGCTTCAAATTGATCATCCGTCAAATTGGGCCAGTTGATATCACTGGTTGCCAATTGTAACGAATCGGTTAAGTGAAGATGAAAGTCGGTGATCCAAGCCAACAGCGGTTTCAACACTGACAAATCGGTATTTAACATCTGATAAGTAGCGGTATCGCTGGTCAACGTCACCGCCAATGTATAACGGGCCTTCATTCGTACGCCATTACCAAGTTGCCGCACGATTGAGCGATACAATCCCAGCTCGATGTCCGTGATGACTGTGGGTATTGGCGCCAAGGTTTGAAAGACTGTGCCGCGCTCATCGGCCAAACTCAGCCGACTAGGCGTGATCGTCAAACGCCCATGAGCAGCCGCGCCCTCATTCAACGCTTTCAAGATAAACGGCGTCTTTTTGCGCGCGGTCGAATACTTGTGATCATTTAAAACAATCGTCATATAAGCTGGTTGGTGCGTAATATTGTCCGCAATGTTCGTCACCGCGACTGGCATTGGTTTTTGCATGTGATAATCTCCCTTGTCGATCTGCTTCTCTCTACGGTCGATTATACACTAACACGACTCAACCAACGTAGCGACTTAATAATTGCCTTAGGCCGTCACCGGATCAACGTGCTCAGCAACAGCATGAGCAGCCGCGATTCGACCGAACGTAAAGATATCACTAAGCGAGTTACCACCTAGCCGGTTACCCGCGTGAATTCCGCCGGCTACTTCTCCCGCCGCGTATAGCCCGTCGATAATCTGACCGTCCGTATTTAAAACGTGAGCATCCGGATCAATCTTCAAGCCCCCCATCGTGTGGTGGGTTGCTGGTTTACGCGGCGTTGCGTAAAATGGTGCCACGGCAACTTTCAAATCAAAGGCTGTCTTATGAAATTCAGGATCCTCGCCGGCATCAACGTAACGATTGTAATCCGCAATCGTCTTGGTCAGGGCTGCCGGGTCCATGCCAATTTGTTGCGCTAAATCTGTCAAAGTATCAGCACGGAACAAGGTCCCATTCGCCACCTGCTGGTCAATTTTAGCTTGTGTCGTGTTGTAAGCCGTCTTTTTAATTTCATCATCGGCAATTAAATAGAAAAGACTCCCATTATCAATGGCCGCCTGAGTTAACTCATCACGACTGCCGTACTCATTGACGAACCGTTTTCCTTGCTGGTTTACCATCACAAAGTTAGCCGGTGGCACTTGGAGCCCACTGAATAATTCGCCGGTCTCCGGATCAGATACCGGCATCATTTGTGAGAAGCCCATCCCAACTAATGCTGCACCAACACTAGTCCCTAGCCGAATTCCATCACCAGTCATTGCGGGTGAATTAGTCGTCTTGACATCATCGTCGATGGCCGTCCAGTACGTATTGTACTTTTGTAACATTTTAGTATTCGCTGCGAAACCACCAGAAGCTAAAATCACCGCATCAGCATGGACAATAACTTTCTCATGAGCCGCATTAGTCGCAATGACGCCACGAACTTGCCCATCTGTCACCAGTAATTCTTTTACCGGCGTTTCCGTCATAATCGTACCACCCTGTTGTTCAACAAAGGCCCGTAAAGTCTTGATGTAAGCAAACCCTAGATCGCCCATTGGCTTATGCCCGCGCCGCCAGATGGCTCCAACTGGCATTGTCACTTGGCTTTCATCAAATTTCACACCAATCGATTGTAACCACTTGACTGAATCCAGGGCGTTATCCGTCAATTCTTTTACCAAATCATACTGACCGTGAATCTCTTGACCGTTCAAATCAGTCCGTTGACCACCTAAATAAGTTTGAATCCGATGTAACAAGGTTGAATCAAATAAGGTGCCCTTTTGATTGGTATTGGCAGTCAGGTATGCGTCAATCTGCTGTTTCAATTTACGGAAATCAGCCCGATATTCAGGTGCAATTGTACTTTCATCACGCTCACTCAGATCCTTCAACGTTTGCTTTTCACCTGGCAAAGCTACAAACTGTCGTTGCCAATCCGGATCAGCCGCATTCATGGGCCCCCCAGCGCGAACGGTATTACCACCGACAGCTGGGTATTTTTCTAGGACAACGGCTTGATGACCAGCCTGTAACACTTTGGCCGCTGCCGTCATACCAGCCCCACCAGCACCAACCACTACGACATCAGTCGTCACTTCTTTGACAGCAGGTTGAGCGACCTGCTTAGTCGCACGCCGTTTCTTCAAATCATCAGGATTGGCACCAGCTTCTTTGACCGCACGAGCGACCCCATCGATAACACCATGACTGGTAATTGAAGCCCCGGAAATCGCATCAACAGCGAGCGTTTGACCCGCAATAATCTCCTTGGGAATGCGTTCAAAAGCCACATCGGCAATCCCCTGCGTTTCACTACTGGTATCAATTTCAATATTTTCAATCCGGTCAGCGGAGAGGGTCACTCGCATTGGCAATTCGCCATTATGTCCAGTGGCCGTCACCTGATAAGTACCCGGGGCAAAGCTAAGCGCTTCTGGTGCCCGCATCTCGGCGACGATGGTCGCAAACTTCTGAAACTTTGCAAAACAACTGTCCAGAAAATCAACCGTCCCTTGCACCTTTAAATTACCTTGATCGTCAAAAGCCGTTTGGGCACGACCTAATAAGAATTCTGAACCGGGCATGACACTGGCGTTAACACCGGGAGCGTCTAAAATCTGACGCAGGTGTAGTTGCGCGCGTGACGATCCTTGGACGCTGTATGAAGCCCCAACAATCATTACTGCTTGACCATCTAATGGGTGAATTTTGAATGATAACCATTCAATAATGCTTTTCAACGCGGAAGGCACGGAATGATTGTGTTCCGGTGAGGCAATGATAACCCCGTCAGCCGTCGCAATTTTAGTGGCAAAGTTTTGAATGATGGTACTGTCAGTTTGATCATTCGATTCATCAAACATCGGGACATCAGTCAATTCTAAAATTTCGATTTCGGCTTGTGTCGCAAAATGTCGTTGCATAAATTCCAGCAACATCCGATTGTACGAATGCTGAGCATTCGTTCCAACAATTCCAACAAATTTCATGTTTATTCCTCCCCAGTCACTTGCCGCCACGAGAACTGCTTACTCTTTTCGAAAAACTGACTCGACGGCATGATTTTATTCGTTAAATCTACAAAATCAATGAATTCGCCAAACGCATTGTCTAATTCCTGAACTTTATCCGGATAAGTCAGGTCGCCCTGATCATCAAAAGCTTGTAGTGAACGGCCTAGTAAGTATTCAATATTTGGCATCACCAGTGCTTTTAATTCCGGCGCTTCTAAAATCTGGCGTAAGTGCGCTTGAGCGCGTGAGGTTCCCAGTGAGCCGTTCGAGGCCCCAACAATCATAACTGGTTTATTAATTAACGGCCGCGTGGTATATGACAGCCATTCGATTGCACTTTTTAGTACGGCCGGAATTGAATGATCATACTCCGGCGTGGCAAAGATCACGCCATCTGCTGCGGTGATCTTATCACTGAGCTGTTGAATTGCTACTGGTGCTGTTCGGTCTTCCGGTTCATTAAAAGCCGGTAAATCTTTTATTTCACAAATTTCAATCGTGGCTTGTTGCTGAAAATGCCGTTGCATATATTGCAGTAACTGCCGGTTGGTCGATTTGGTTGCATTCGTCCCAACAATCCCAACAAATTTCATAATTTCAGATCCTTTCAGGATGATTTAAACAGTCGTTTTCGACGAGTAGCTATTGAATGATTGGCCACTCTTAATACTGATTAGTGTAAGTGAAAGCGCTCTGCTTGTGAAATATTTATTTATCTATACCCCGATAACAAATTTACTATGTCGACGATTCGCGTTAAAATTAATTACGTTAAAATGGTTGGTCATAATGCTATTTGCCACTATCGCCAGGATGTTGACAGAACTTATTGAACATGTTTTGAACGTCCTTATGGCGATGCAACTAACTCAACATGACCAAATCAGCAATCAAACGAATACTCACCTAATCACAATGCGAGAGGAAGGCGCTTTATGCCAAAATCAGATTCCAGCGAAATGCGACGGTTTTTAGATGTGTTGCTCAAGCACGGCAATTTTACCCGGGCGGCTAAAGATCTCTACATTTCACAACCTTACCTCACCCAAAGCATCCGCAATGTTGAAAAAGAATTGGGCGTCACCATCATCAATCGTGAAGTCACGCCACTGCGACTGACCACGGCTGGGCGGACTTATTATCAATATTTGACGGCGCTCGAAAACGAGAAGGATTACTTTAATAAGCAAATTAGGCAATACACACATGCCAACCAGCAAGTAATTCGGCTGGGCGTCTTATCTAGCCTCGGCTATTACTTATTGCCCCTATTTTTACCTGCTTTTTTGAAAGCCCACCCGGCCACTAAGATCGAATTAACCGAAGATATCGCTAGTCGCAACGAACAGCGCGTGCTCCACGGTGAGCTGGACTTCTTAATTGGTCAAAATCCGGAAACCATCGCGCCGGGGCTTGAAAGTTATGACCGCGGTCGGGACGGGTACTACGCGATTATCCCGAACACCGTCAACTGGTACCAACCCCATCAGGCCTTCATTAATCCGGGAGCGCTACCCCTTAACGACCTGCTACAAGCGCCTCTAGTTTTGTCTCCCCACGGGTCATCGATTCGACGCCAAGTTGACTACTTATTACAAAAGCACAACGTGACACCGAATATCGTAATTGAGAGCACGAATACCGCCACCATCACCAAACTAGCCACTGCTGGACTGGGTATTACCTTTTTACCAGACAGTGTGCATACCCAGCCTGATCCAGAACGCTATAACATCTTACCTTTGCCCCAAGCGTTAATGTCCCTGAATTATTTCATTGCCTTTCCAGCCGAGCATTCACTGAACCAGGTGGAAAAAGACTTGGTGACGATCTTCTTAACCCAGTTAGAAGCCGATCTGGCACAATCGTCAACAATTTCATGATACAACAAATACCCATCTACTTAGCCGTTAAGACGGCCAATGTAGATGGGTATTTTAACAGGAACCATTATTTCAAAGACGCATCAGTTAAGATATGCTTTTCGTTGCGAAATTTTGACGCCACGCCTACAATTTAGCTAACCAATACATGCTAATCTAGTCACGAAAAGTAAGGATGGCTTATCATGATAACGAATAAATGCCGTTACGGACTGGTAGGTCTAATTTCGATAGTCCTAACGTTTGGTCTTTCCGCTTCTAATCGGCTCCGTGCGTCCTTCAACGCTATGCCGGCTATCACCTACATGTCAAAATATGGCATTATCAACCATCGCCCGCAATGGCAAGCCATGCTGCATGCGACTGATCATGGTCGCAAAATCACGTCACTGACCCAACTCAATCAAATTCTGCGCGCTGCAAATTTACATTCATTCGCCGTCGCCAATCTCCGCCAAGTTGAACATGCCACCCGTCCGACCAAGACACTGAGTGCCGGCCTCACCATCATCAATGTGCCAGCATTTTACAGCAGTCAGCACCAATTACAAAAACAGTATTGGACACAACTCCAGCACCTGATTAAACAAACTAAGCCGACAACCGATTTAATCTTAAACTTCGCAGCCAATACTGGTGGTAGTTCGGCACCGATGATTGCTGGCCTGGCCGCCATCATTCCAGACGGCACCCTCTACACCGGCATCACGAACCATCATCGCAACCGGCCGCGTGTGATGTACCATGGCCGCATCACTGGTGGACTTGGTCAAGATGACTTTAACTTTTCGCAACCAACAGCGGCCCACTTTCGTCATATTTATGCCATTATTGGTAACCAGACAGCGAGTGCCGCGGAGGTGACCATCATGGCGCTAAAACGTAACCCGCACGTTACTTTAGTTGGGCGTTCTTCCGCTGGATATACTAGTCTCAATGGTGGCGTCTTTTTAAATACCGCCGTGGCCGTCATGACGATTGGCACGCTCAAAGCGACCGTCAAAATCCATGGTCAGCAATACTTCAATAACCAGCCGTTAAAGCCAGACATACCAACGTTATATCAGCCATTGGCACCATTACAATTAGGACAATCGCCCCATTTAGATGCCGACTTTCTGTCCGAGTTACGAACCATCATGAAGCACTACCACTGACACCCCGTCCTTTCAGCTTCAACTACTAGATTCACAAACTTCAGCCTAGTCAATCGGCACTATTGTGATTCAGTTGGCCGTTCAGCTGCACTAAAAAATCAGCTTACGCAGCCACCGCCATCCCCAAATTACAATTGTAATCAGAATAGCTGTGACCAGCCAAGCAACTAACACGATACCAATACTGACGGTAGCTGCCAGTGCACGGTTCGCCATCTTCACAGTTGCCATACCAGGCACACTCTCAGGCCGCAGTACACCGTAAGCGACTAAGCGCATTGCAATCAAAACGGTACTATAACTCGCACCAAGTTGCCAAGCTGGCCGAGCCGCGCCATCTTCTTCACTCTCGTCTTCATCTTCTTCATAGTCGTCCGCCGGATCAAACCGTCGGGCCCACTGTTCAGTTGTCAACGGATCTGCTAAATCCCAGTGTTGCCAGGCATCCGCCCAGTTGGCTGTCGTCTCATCATTGAGCGTGTCATCGAGCGTGCGTTGCATCAATTTATTCTGCAAAGTTGCCTTGGCAGTCAAATCACCGTCCCACTCAAGCTGATCAAAGAACTCAATCGCTAACGACAAGCCCTGCATGAGCGTAATTGCGGCCGGATCAATCTGACTTTTCGCCACAAGCTGTGACCATTGCGCGTCCAAATCTCGATCAGCACTTTTTTGCCATTGTTCAAGTTGATTAACCAATTCAAAAATCTCAAAAGAGTCCTCAGTATCCTGGTACTTATCGAAAAAGGCCCACATCACGGCTGGTAATTGTTCAGCAGTCAACGTCAGCGGGGCGGCAGACTCCGGATGCATGCTCTGACGATGTGCACGCCACACTTGCCACCCGGCACCACTGACCTGAGTGGCCGCCCGTTTACCAATTTCTTGCAGATATTCCTGATCTTGTGCCTGCAAAAACGCGTTCATCGCTGCATAGGCTTGAACTTCTTCTAATTGACGTTCTGGTCGTACCCCAGCTGGTAGCACTAATTCGTCATCTCCGTCGGTCTCATCAACTTCATGTTCAGCATGATCATTGGGCGTAAGCACGGCCCTAACTGCCCGCTTCCATGCTTGCCACATTGGATCATCCGCCGTTACCTCATAAATTGCCCCGGCTTGCATCCGATTTAGTAGTGACTTGACGGCGTCATCGATTTCATCGTCGTCAAATTCATCCTCAAGTCCCAGATAGCTAGTTTCCAACCAACAATCCGCGAGCCAATAAAATGTCGTTACATATGCTTCGTGTTCGTTCATCCCGATAATCTCCCCTAATGCGTGCAATTTTAAATCATTTGTCTCTGTGACGGTCCCGTCACGTGCCACAGTTGCCGGATTATCGTTTAATCAATCAGTCTGGCCGCTAGATTACGCGCATCGTGCACGCCAATACTGCTCAACGTGCCCTAATTCAACACGTATGCAATGGTCAACGATAACAACTAATCACTCGTAGTAACTTATCATGTCAGGATATTAATTGCAATTAAAATTTTTATTTTATCTTTAATGACGGCCCACGCTAATTAATGGTGCACCGTCTCACCCACCCCAATGGAATTCGTCATCAAAAATAAAGGTCACAAAAAGAACTGTTAAAATCATTGATTTCAACAGTTCTTTCAAACACCGTATCGATTTAGTTAGTTTTGTTCGTCTGGTAATTCGCCCTTCGTTTGATCACCAGTTGGCCGGTAAAAATTACGACCATCCATAGCAAAGATCCGCTCCGTATACGTGCCCGGCTCTGCGTGTCCAAGTGAAGTCTGCATCATTTGAATCGACGCGTCCAACTCGTCCAAGTCATGTAAGATTTCAGCTTCCATAATATGGGGCCGAACGGGTGACCCATATTCTAACAAACCATGGTGCGCAAGAATCGTATGCCGCAAGACTAAAACAGATTCCGACTGCTCGTCAATTTTCAACTGTTGACAAGTCTCCACGATTTGTTCATCGATCAGGACAATGTGACCGACCAAGTTCCCTGCCAACGTATAAGTCGTCGAGACCGGCCCCGACATTTCAATCGTCTTACCCATGTCGTGCAAAATCGCACCGGCATATAGTAAGGCCCGGTTAACGTGGGGATACTGATCGGCAACTGCCTTAGCTAAGCGCAAAATTGATAACGTGTGATAAGCTAAGCCACCGGCGAACGCGTGATGATTTTTCTTCGCCGCGGGATAGCTAAAGAACCGGTCATGAAATGTCGTTAACATGTGGCGAACAATTCGATTCCAATTAGGTTCAGTAATTTCAAAGACAAACTGATTGATTTCATCCGCCATCGTGTCGGTCTTTAGTGGTGCGTGTTCCACAAATTGTTGCACTTCTTGCGGTTCGCCACTATGAGTGAGCCGCATTTGTTGAATTTTGATTTGCGGATTACCCTGATAGTTTTCGCGTTTACCTTTCAGATGAACGATCCGACCTGCCTGAAAGTTTTCGACATCTGTATCGCTTGCATCCCAAAACTTCCCGGAAATCTCGCCGGAAGTATCCTGAAAATTAATGGCTAAAAACTTCTTGCCGTTCTTGGCGATGCGAACTTCCGAATCTTTCAACAAAAAATAGCCATCCACGGTTTCATCTAATTGATAATCAAATAACTTCTTTGCCATGTTATCCCCCCTAGGTTAACTGCTGTACAGTCGCTGTCTTCAGTTGGGTCAGTGCCGCTGTCTCATTCGTAAAGTAGAGCACTTGATGATGCTGAGCAACTGCTGCTAAGACTTGCCAAGCAGCTTGCTTACGTTGCTCATCAAAATTCACCAAGCCATCATCAATCATTAGTGGTAGCTGAGCTGCTTGGCCCAAATGATTGATCAACGCTAGCCGTAAAGCCAAGTACAACTGTTCCTTAGTCGCCGTTGAAAGTTCCGCGACCATGAACTGCGTTGTTGCCGTCTTCACAACCATTTCATCACCGTCTAAGTCAATCTTATTATACCGCTGTGCCGTTAATTGCGCGAAAATCGTGGTTGCTGCGGCCAAAACAGTTGGTAATTGCTGTTGTGTCAATGCCTGCAGCGCCGTATCGATCCAGTTCGCACCCAACTGCCGCGTTAGCCATTGACGTGCCATGACTGTGATTTCCGTTTGTAGATCCGCCTGTTGCTGACGTAGCGTAGCGTACTGGCCATCCGCCGTCAACTCTTGGAGTTGTGCTTGCGCCGTGGCAATGTCCGTAGCTAACTGTGTCAGTTGCTGCGCCGTTTGGGTACGTTGTTGCCGTCTTTCAGCCAGTACCGCTTGCAACGCTTCAAGCGACGTATACTGCTTTAACGCCGATAGCTCAGCAGAACTGAGTTGTTGCTGTAATTGTTGACGACTCGTGGCGTTGGCCGTTTGCTTTTCGGCATCACTAACCGCTTGCGTCAACGCGTCTACATCCGCTAAACCGTTGGTCGTTGCTAACGCCTGTAGCTGCTCGGTCAGATTACGGACCTGCTGCGTCAACTGCTGGACTTGCCGCTGGACAAAGGCAAAGTCGGGGCCGGACATGGTCTGCTGTTGCATCACTTGATGGACTTGATCATAGAATTGGGCAATTCGAGTAACACTTGTCGTTAAATGATCCTGATCAACAGGAATCCATCCTGCCGCAAATTGATAAGGCTGAATCAATTGCCAGAGTTTGGCAGCCTGTGTTGCTAATGCTTGATCAGCAGTCGTGACCGCAGCTTGTGCGCGTTGCAGTGCCGCGACTAGTTCCAATTGCTGTAAGGCTTCACTGGCAGTCAGATTCGGTGCCAGACCAGCAGCCACTAATTGGTCTGATAAGTGGTCGGTTGCTTGCACCGGTTTACCCTGACTACGGGTCATCCCAAACCAACCAAGTAGGGCCACACCTGCTAACATCAAGATCCATTTAAAGCCGCCTAATGGTAGCAATAATCCCGCGACAATCCCGATTGCACCACCAATCAAGCGCCAATCAAGCGATGGACTATTCGGGGCCGGATGTTGGCGACGCGTGTTCGCCGTCGCTGCCAACGTCGCCTTCAAGGTCTCGATTGCGGCCTGTTTGTGCGGAGAGAGGCAACCTAACAGCTCAGGATGTGCATTACTTTGCGCTTGAAAATCAGCCTTGGCAGCACTTCCCTGCTGGGTCAACGTTTGGTATTGGCCTAAGGTTTGTTGCAGGGTTGGTAACTGAGCTTCTAATTGGTCAAACTGGTCTTGATGTTGGACGTAGAAGCCAACTAGTCCTTGAGATTGTGTATCAACTGGTTGCTGACTTAATTGCTGACGTGCACTCGCCAAGGCGTGTTGCAATTCCGTTCGCTGTTGGCTTAATTGTTGATAGCGTGTCCTAGTCGCCGTAGTTAGTGTCGTCGTCATATTAGTGGCTTGCAGTTGCTGCAATTGTTGATAGACCGGCCACTGATTTCGTAAATTGGCGAGCTGTTGCTGTTCATGATCCAACTTGGTTAAATCACGTTGGGTACTTGTCCGTTGTGCCTGCAAATCCAGCAATCGATTTTGTAATGTTTCGTATTCTGGGTACCGTTGCTTGGCCGCCTTGACCTGTTCTGTCAACATGCGATAGTGCTGCAATGCTTGATTCAACCTGGGTTTGCGGCCGCGGGGCTTATATAACGCCTCCGCATCTGTCCGTAACGTAGTCGCCGTTTCTCGCCATGGTGCACTGCCCACCAATCCGACTTGTTGTAATTGCACGTTCAAATCGCTGGCGTGCATAGTTTTGAGCACCGTCAATTCAGCCTGGTTAAACGTAAACAATCGCAAATACTGGTCACGATCATAAGGCGCTAACCACTTGTCAAGTAAGGCCAGCGGTTGAGCGGCCTGCGTCTGCACGTTCACCAAGGTAGCGGGTTGATCACCTAACCGGGTCAACCGGTATGTCGTCTCGTCAACCACTAGCTCTATCGAACCACCGTACTGATTCGTACCTTGTGGTTCATGGCGTTCAAGTGGGTGACGGCGGGAGGGAAAACCAAATAACATGCCGAGAATAAAGGCCCGCATTGTTGATTTACCACTTTCATTGAGGCCGTAAATCACTTGAAGCCCATCACCAAACTCGAACTGCTGCTGTTGAAATTTGCCAAAGCCCGCAATTTCAAGACGCTTAATCTGCATCATCATTCACCCCCGTCGTTAAATGGTACTGATCATTTAAGAGTCGCACCACTTGTTGTTGCCAAGCAGTGGGTGACATATCTTCCAGCAACGCGGTGTTCAGAAAGTCTTCATCCAAGAGTTTGCCTGCAAGTTCAGCGACTGCTTGATCGGTCACGACCTGCTCACCAACTTGTTGCCAGGTCGTCGCGTTAATACCAAACAAGGGGGTCATCGTATCCGTCGTTGCTTGCTCAATCGCAACCGGCCACCAATGTTCATTTGCCTGTTCCTGCAACTGGGCTAGAATGGCCCCCTGATTTAAGGCTAATTCCGCCATCGCACTCAGTTGAAGACTAGCTGGTAACGTAATCGTTACTAATTTTAAGCCGGTAACCATCTTCAATGATAATTGATCAGCTAACTGATGGACGATATGTGAACGGGACATGGGTTCTGGACTAGTGAGCGTTGGCGTCCAATCCGCCCATTCAATATCAGTCAAGGCGTGAAATACTGGTTGCAAGGTCTGATCGGCCTGGCTATTCACAATGAGGCACCCCTTCGCCCCAGTTTCACCGCGATGGCGCCCCTGCGTGTTGCCGGCATATACGATTGGTGGTTGCGAATTGAGCGTTTGCCGCTGATGAATATGACCAAGTGCCCAATAATCATAATGTTTCGTTAATAATTCACTAACGTTGAACGGGGCGTAGTGGTCACCCGCCACACCAATCTGACCGTGCAAGGTACCAATCTGATAATCAACGCCCGTGGCTTTAACAGGATAATCATCAACTGGGTCCGTCGTCACCCACCGCTGCGCATAGCTAAACCCACTAATCGCGACCCGTTCTTGTGCCACAGTCGTTAAGGTAGCCGTTGTTACCTGCGGGCCAAACACGTGCACATTGGCCGGAAAGTGCCAGCGACTTAAATCCGCTTGAAAATCATGGTTACCGAACGATAGCAGCACCGGAATCGAAGCCGTATTCAACCGCGCTAGCGCCGTCATCAGTGCCGCCTGGGCCTGAACACTTTGGCCCTGTTGGTCAAACAAGTCACCAACGAGCAGGACGAAATCGACTTGCTCAGCCACCGCCAAATCGACTAGTCGGCTGAGTGCCCTCAGTGGTGCCGTCACTAACCGTTCCTGCAAAGCTGGTGTTAAGCCACTCAGTCCTTGAAACGGTGTATCTAAATGTAAATCTGCCGCGTGTAGAAATTTCATGATAACCCCCACTAAAAAAGGGGCAATCACGGAACAGATTCCGTCATTGCCCCTCGATCCTTAATTTACTTAGTTCTGGTATAATTCTTGAACTGGTTTAGTGATAATTTGATTTAAATCATTCATCAATTGGTTCAAGTTACGTTCTTTACCCATTAAGGACTTAATTTCGTCAACGTTGCCAACCTTATCAGCTAAATCATGGGCCTTTTGAACTTCGTCATCCGTCAATTCTTCCCCATTCATCTGCTTTTGTGACAATTGCATCTGAACTTCTTGAAAGTCCTTAAACAGTGAAAAGGCACTGTCATTGGTCTTCATCGTGTCATAAGCGACCTTTAATTCCTTGAATTCTTTAGTCTGACGTAATTCTTGTTCCAATTGGTTCGCAGTATCGTAAATATTTACGGCCATCGTGAGTTCCTCCTCGAAGTATGTGTCGTCATTATTTTAGCATTTTTAACGGAACTTGAATAGCATTAGTACGTTCAGAAGCTAGCTTTACTAGTTGCCAAGGAAACTTTTGGCTTTGGAGAACCAGTCTTTAGCCTTGTTCTTAACTGCATTAGCGCCCTTCTCAACGTTTTCCCATACGGATGATCCACTATCAGAACTATCCGAATCACTACTATTAGATTCGGTTGCCAGCGTCGCAGCATCCTTCGTACCAAAACTAGTATTATTCGTATTCGGCAAAATATTTTGTAATTCATTCTTGAATAACGAGGAAAGTTGATTTTCAGATAAACTCTTCAAATAATGAGTACTGTTCGTCGTATCAAATCCGATCCAGGTCGTGACCACAATGTCCGGGGTATAAGCAATCATCCACTGATCCTTCGTTCCCGAACCCGTACTGTAATCAGCCTGCGTACTCCCAGTCTTACCAGCAACCGAGTATCCATACGGCTTGGCCGCAGCCCCGGTCCCACTATTGTACGTGCCAAGCATCATACTGGTCATTTCTTTAGCAACGCTGGCGGACATAATTTTCTTCGTCTTAGTCTTCGTATTATCGACAACGACATTGCCACTAGCATCGACAATTTTCGTAATAAAGTGGGCCGTCGTTTTCTTACCACCATTCGCAAACGCTGTATAGGCACTGGTCATTTGAGCGGGTGATACCCCCGTCGTCAAACCACCTAAGGCAAGTGCCAGGTTATCATCCGACTTGGTAACTGGTAAGCCAAACTTTTTCACCGATTGATACCCTTTATTCACACCAATTTTATTCAATAACCAAACCGCCGGAATATTCATACTTTGCGATAACGCGGTATACATTGGGACCGATTTACTATAAACATTATCATAGTTTTTGGGCGCATATTTATTGGCCCCAAAAGTTTGCTTCTTATTAGAAAGGTTCGAATCATACGTATAACCATTTTGTAGTGCTGGTGTATACACTGCCAACGGTTTGATCGTCGAACCCGGCTGCCGCTTAATCTGAGTCGCACGGTTAAAGCCCCGGAAGACGTGTTTGCCCCGACCACCGACTACGGCTAACACACCACCCGTCGACGGATCAACCGCAATTGAGGCCCCTTGGACCTTCGTACCATCGTCCGCGTTGGCCGGGAACAACGTACTATCCTTAAAAGAATCTTGCATCTGTGTCTGATCATCTTGATCAAGCGACGTATAAATCTTATAGCCCCGATTCATAATGTCAGATTCCGTTAGCCCGTACTTATTAATTGCTTCATCAATCACCGCATCGAAATAATATGGATAATTATAACCACTTTCATAATGGTAGTTATTCGTCAGCGTCATCGCCTTTTGCGAATAAAGCTTATACTCACTTTTGGAAAGCTTATTATTAGCGACCATGTTATTCAAGACGACGTTTCGACGAGCCGTAGACGCTTTCGGATGATTGATTGGATCATAACCACTGGGCGAGCTCAGCATTCCGGCCAAGGTCGCCGCCTGGTCAACAGACAACTCTGACGCGTGTACGCCAAAATATCGTTCAGACGCATCCTCAGCTCCCCAGACACCGTGGCCGAAATAAGCGTTATTCAAATACATCGCTAAAATTTGGCCCTTAGAATAGACATTTTCAGTTTCAATCGCCAAAAAGATTTCCCGAAACTTACGTGAGAAGGTCTGTTGTTGTGTTAGGTAGGCGTTTTTGACCAATTGTTGCGTCAACGTACTCCCACCACCACTAATGTAGTCACGGCCAAGTATCTTATTGATAACGAGCAGGACAAATGCCCGCCCGATTCCTTTGACTGAGAAACCATGTTCTTTATAGAAATTACGGTCTTCAGTCGAAATTACCGCGTTCTGTAAGTTTTTTGAAATACTACTCAAATGGACATAGGTTCCCTTTTGTGAATAGAGTGAACCGGCCTTTTTATTGTCCTTATCATAGATTTCAGTTGTCTTTTCTAGCTCCGCCTGTAAATTACCAACTTTAGCCGTCTTGGCTTCATAAGTTAAATAGGCACTCCCAATTAAGATGACGGTCAAGACGAGTACAATTAGCCACCGTGTGATTTGTCGCCGGTGCCATTGGTAGCCGACGACGGCAGCGAATCGCTGCCAATAGGGTGCTAACCAATTGCCAATGACTCGTAAGCCGTCTTTGATCGTGGCCCAAAAACCATTTTTTTGCATAATCTTCCCCTTGTTCAGCCGACGCACCTGTCACAACGTCCGCGTTACTTGTTAGCTTTTACAATTGTATCATAAATTTTCCGATGCTCAGTAATTGACCACAACCTTGAAAAAATCTTCAACAATCAAACGCAACTCATTTTGTAGATAACCCGATGTTTGCCAGTTGTTGCCGAAATCACTGATTTAGGCCACGTGTTGTAACCAGATTAAAGGTCACTACGATAAAACGGCCATAAACAAAAAAAGCTTCCGAGCCGTCCATATGACATACTTGAAAGCTAGCTCAGCCATTACTTGCGCCGGACACCCCGGCGGTTAGCGTTGAGCTCATTTTGTTGTTGTTTAAATTTATCGAAGGTCGCATCGCGTTGTTTTTGATTCTTTCGAGGCGCCCGTTTCTTCGTATATTTCATATCTCACACCTCTTTTAATGACAATAATCATACCGTGAACGACGGCCTAGTGCAACCAATTAGACTGCTCACCACAGTCAGTCTTCATTACTAATGTGACTAGCAAAGGATTCGTATAGCTGCTTTGCCACCGTCGTATTCGGACTCACGACAAAGATCGTGTCGTGACCAGCCAAGGTCCCACTCACTTCTGGCAAGTTCAAATCATCAATGATCGCCGCCAATAGATTCCCATTACTCGGTAACGTATGAATAATATTCATGAATTCAACACGGTCAATGCTCGTCACCACATCGTGTAGCGTTTCAAATAGCCGGTCCTGTTCATTTTTGTTAGTTGTTTTAAAAATCGCGTACCGCGTCTGACCGTGCTCATCCGGCGTCTTAACGATCTGCATCTCTCGGATATCGCGCGAAATCGTCGCTTGCGTCGCAGCAATGCCCTCTGCTTTAAGCTTAGCCATCAATTCTTCCTGGGTAGCGATCGGATATTCACTAATTAATTGTTCGATAACTGCTTGGCGCTCTGACTTTTTCATGTCGCGAAACCTCCCCAAATCTTGTAATGAATACATTATAGCAAATATTCACTTGGCAAACTACGCACAGAACTTCAAAAAGCACATTTTCCGCCACTATTAGGAAAATGTGCTTAAACAAATTTGTATAATTATTTAAAAGTAATGAGTCAACCACGGTTACCAGTCCACTAGTAACTAATCAAAGCGGCGTAAATATTGCCCTAATAAATCCAGACCCCGTTGTAACGTCGGCGTATCCGTACAGTAACCTAAACGGGCGTGCCCCGGAATATCGAAACGTGAACCAGGCACTAATAAAACACCGGTATCCCGCAGTAATTGTTGACAGAACGTCTCATCATCGATCGGTACTATTAGTTTAATACACGACACTGAAATGCCATGTGGCGTAATCAATTCGACCCGCGGTTCCTGTGCGACCCACTCTGTCAGAATTTTGAGGTTGCGACTGACTAGCTCCCGATTTCGCGCCAGAACGCGTTGGCGGTGCGCTAAAATTCTAACGGCCAGTTGGTCATTCAAAACGCCCCCGCAGATCATCGTATAATCACGATACTTCCGAAAAATATCAGCAATGGCTTGACTAGGTGTCGCCGTCCACCCGATCCGGATACCAGGCGCTGAATAGGTCTTGGATAAACTGTTGACCGCAATTCCACGCTCGTATAAATCGGCAATTGAGACGAACGGGGTTTCATCCAGTGGCTCGTAGACCTCATCGGCCAAAACGTACGCTCCAACTGAGCGAGCTAATGTGACGACCTGTTCTAACAGTGTTCGATCTAGTAAACTCCCAGTCGGATTGATGGCATTATTGAGTAAAATCATCTTTGTTTCCGGCCGGATCAAGCGTTGCAGTTCCATAATATCCGGCAACCAGCCCGCTGACTCATGAATATGCCAATAATCAACCGTAGCGCCCAATGACTTGGGAATATCATACAGCTGCTGATAACTCGGGTACAGTGCAATCACGTGATCGCCGGGTTCCACCAAACTATAGATTGCTAAATGATTAGCCCCGGTCGCCCCATTTGTTTGGAGAACATTGGCTGCTGGCACTTGCTCGTATAACTGACTAACGAGTTCTTTAAATCGTGGTGAGCCCTCGATCCAGCCATAATCCAGCCGGGCCGCCCCTAGTTCTTCGTAAAAATCCTGTGGTGCTTGTTGGTCGTCTAAAGCCGCAATTTCTGCCATCGTTAAGGCTGCGATTGAGCTTTGACTAATATCGGTGGTTGCTTCACGCTCATGTGCGTTTAACCAGGCCTCCACTCCGAAACCAGCAATCTTCATGCGTATCGTCCCTCTCATAAAAAGTCCAATACGACTAGCATACCGATTGTCAGAGGTAACCGCAACTATATTTTCGTGATGAAGGTTGCTAGCAACTTCACGCCGTATAGAATAATGATGCCACCACAGATTCGATTGATCCAGAGTAGGACTCGTGGTTGCATGAGATGTTTAAACTTACTGATCAAGCTGGTCAGACCGATGAACCAAATAATGGATGCTAGGATGACCCCCAACATAAAGAAATGGGTCAGTGCCGCCGGGATTGACACCCGAAACGCCGCCAACAACACGGAACCATCAATCAGTGCTTGCGGATTCAGCCATGCTACCGAAAAAGCGGTCAGAATCGCTGCTTTATATGAAAAGTCCGCGTCGAGGGTCCCCATTGCCGTGGCCTTTTGCCGCAACAGATTCCAGCCAATGTAAAAGACCAATAAACTCCCAATCAACAACACCCCTAATTCGAGCCAGGGAGTGGTCTGCAACAATCGGCCCACCCCATAAAAGCAAGCCAGGGAGAGCGACGTATCGAACGCAATTACAATTAAAGCCACCCGCAATGCCCGTTGCAATGGTTGTTCAATAGCTGTCGAAACCACAAATAAGTTTTGCATCCCGATTGGTGCAATGTAAACAATTCCAAATAATAATCCTTGTAAAAACACTTGCATGTTTTGACCTCCTTAAGACCAGCCAATTCGATTCTTTTACCAACCAATTATCGTTTAATCAATTGGTCATATCCGACTAGCTTTTAATTCAGAGATGATTATAATAGAGATAATTTCATTTGTAGCCAACCAATTTAACAATTTTCACCCAACCACCTGAATCAATCATCAAACTTCTGGCTAGTAGAATGACAGCTTAATTCGCCCGCATGGGCACTCAGGAGGCGTTTGCCATGGCAATTTTAACGATCAACTGGCAACCAAATAAACAGGTCAGCACACCAATTTACCAACAAATTACTAACTATTTTCAAGAACAAATCGCTAAAGGCAATTGGGCCGTTGGGGCTAAGCTTCCTGCGCAGCGTAAACTGGCCGAACAATTCGGCGTGAATCGTAGCACCCTAATTACGGCACTTGATGAACTAATGGCAGTCGGCTTAATTACGAGCAATCCAGGCTCTGGGATGGTTATTTCCGGTAACCATTGGTCCAGCTTATTGGCGGAACACGTCAACTGGTCGCAATATGTTAAAGCAGGCCAATTCAAGCCCAATTCCCACGCGCTCCAAAAAATCAACCAATTTGAAACCGATGCGGTTATTCGTTTAAGTACGGGTGAACCCGCACCAGAACAATTTCCCCGTCCACTTTTTCAACGGGCCTTTGCACATCTAGGCGAACAGTTAACGAGTTTGAACTATACCGAGCCTGCGGGCATTTTGGCTTTGCGACAACAAATTGCACGTCACTTGGAAAAAGTTGGGATTCATACCCATCCGGAAAACATTCTGATTACTTCCGGATCATTACAAGCGCTCCAACTGGTCTCAATGTCACTATTTCCCAAAGATGCCACCATCTACACGGAAGCACCTACTTATGTCAAATCTTTACACGTCTTTCAATCGGCCCACACCCATCTCGCTGGCATCCCGATGGACAGTCAGGGCTTGGCGTACTGGCAGATGAACGCCCCCATTCAGGGACACCATGCCATTCTTTACACGATTCCGACATTCAATAACCCGACTGGAATCGTCATGAGTGCCGAGCGACGTCAACAGGTCTTACAAACCGCACAAGAACACCGCTTACCAATCTTAGAAGACGCCGCTTATCAAGATGTCTGGTTCGATCAGCAGCCGCCACAGCCACTGAAGGCACTCGATAAGACTGGCAACGTTATTTATTTTGGTAGCATCTCAAAGTCCCTTGCACCGGGATTACGCATCGGCTGGACGGTGGCCGCCAAACCGGTCATCGATCGCTTGACTGACGTGCGCATGCAAACCGATTACGGCGCTAGCTCACTGTCACAACTTGTACTGGCAGAAATCTTAGCTGATCCTGAATATGAAACGTATCAAGCTGATTTCCGGTCCGTACTTGTCAAGAAGGCCGCGGCGGCAGAACAAATTCTGCATCATTACTGGGACGATTTTGCGACTTGGCAGACGCCCACGGGTGGCTTTTATCTGTGGGTCCGCTTAGCCGACAACATTAATATTCCCAAATTATTCGACCTTGCCACTGCGCACAACGTTCTCTTCAACCCTGGTAGTATCTACGATTTCCAGCCGAATCAGTACATTCGTCTGAGCTTTTCTTATGAATCCAGCGACCGCTTTGAACAGGGGATTAAAATTCTAACTGATTTAATTCACGCCAATTTTAACGTTTAATCAAGTAAAGATTTCGTTAATACACCTGATTAACCATCATCGATGATAAAACTATGCTAGAATGAAGACTGAATAATTCACAATAATGATAAGGGGCGTATTTTGATCATGGATGATGTTAAAGCAACGGTACTATCGATCTTGCAAGATTTAACTGGGGAAGATGTTTCAAACAATATGGATGCCAATTTATTTGATGAAGGTATCTTAGATTCCATGGGTTCCGTACAACTGTTACTAGAACTTCAAAATCAGCTTGGTATTGAAGTGCCCGTTTCCGAATTTGAACGTTCTGAATGGGAAACGCCTGCTAAAATCGTAGCTAAGGTCGCTAGTTTACAATAAATAAAAATTCAAATCGCCGTTAAGCACGCTGCTTAATGGCGATTTTTTAATTAGCTGGAAAAATTGTCTAATTAACAGCTGATTTCCTGCAAATAACTTTAATTTGCCGATTTCCGACATTACCCGTGGCACCAGTAATAACGACTATCACAACTTATTTTGGAAAATTTTACGAAAATGATATGCAAAGTTTACACAATTTTGATAAACAAACGTTCGCTAACTGAGTAAACTAAAATCACTAAAATCATTTTTGTAAGGGATAGTATTTTGAAAATCAGTGTTCATCAGCTCATCTGGGTCACGATTGGCGCAATTAGCTTAACTATTTTTACCGGATTCGGACACCTATTTGCCCGGCACCACCAGGCCATTGCCAGTAATCGGCCAATCACTAAAGTTAGTCATTCAGCAACTAAGGTAACCACGCCAGTCCCGGAGACCGTTGACTGGCACAAGCCCTCCCTGTCACGGCCGTATCCCAAACTGGCTAAATACGATGACATCAACATTCAGGTTTCAATCAAAAAACAGCGAGTCTACTTAAAAAACCACGATCAGACCCTTTATACCATGCTTGCTTCTACGGGCAAACATGGCTCTGATACCCCCAAAGGACACTTTGAAATCCAAGCCGAACGAGGACAACACTTTTTTAACACGCAATCGGGTGAAGGCGCCAATTACTGGGTCTCATTCAAGGATCATGGGATTTACCTATTTCACTCAGTCCCAGTCGATGCTAACGATCAATACATCGTTAAAGAAGCCCAGCAACTTGGTAAAGTCGCCAATTCACATGGTTGTATTCGCCTGACGATTGCTGATGCCAAATGGCTCTATGAAAACATTTCAACCCATACACCGGTGGTTGTCAGTTAATGAAAAAAGAATTTAGGCCACATCCTAACGACCGCCATAATCTACTCTGCTATCTCAGCAGCATGTTAATTACCTTTTTTGGCTTCTATGGCTTTACTTACCTAGTCACCTGGTTAACGATTGAAAAGACCGGTGATCCCCAGTTACTCGGCAACGTCATGGCGATGACAATGCTGCCGGCAATCGGTCTGAACCTAGTAGCTGGTCGGGTACTTAAATACTACTCAGCCAAACAAATGATGTTCATTACGGATATTTTGACGGGAATACTCTTCATTGGTGCCTATTACGCACTAAATACGGTTAGTTGGCAAATCACTTGCTTAGTCATCGTCGCCGTTCTTAATAAATCAATTGGGGTCTTTTATAAGCTCAGTAACAAAACGATTTTGCCAGACCTTTTTGCGCCCGTAAATATTCAAATCGTCAACGGCTATCAAACTCAGATTCGCCAGTTGGCCATCGTTAGCGCGACAATGCTCGTCACGATGGCATTACTATGGGTAACACCGGCTACCCTAATCTTAATAATGGGGATAGCGTTCTTGGTTTCAGCCGGCCTCGATTGGCAATTCCGAACACGTTCCAATCTCTCCTCGGATTCGGTTGTCACCGTCAAGCTAGACCGCCATCGATCATGGCCGACATGGTCGTTACTGTACGCCGTTCTCGGTTATCTGGTCGACGCGACGATTGCAGTAGCCGTTCCTTGGCTCGTCGTCAGCAAGTTGCATAGTCACTGGCCACTTAGCTGGTTCTTAACAGCTAACGCCACAGGTATCTTATTGGCACCACTATTGCTAAAACGATGGTCAAAGCAATCCCTGCTAACTTTGACGGCCTTCACCGGTGGGTGCTTACTACTTATGTGGCCGACCTTTGCCAGTCTTATGATTACCATGTTCTTAATTGGTGCATTACGCGGACAGACCAACATTAGTTTTTTCACCACTATCCAACAAATCCCCACAAACAATCGTAATATTCTAATGACGGGGGTCTTAACCGTCATCGACACCACTACCGTTATTGGTAGTTTGCTAGCACCCCGTTTGATCTTAATGCTCGGTTCTTGGACCCTCCCCTTGCTTGGTGGTGGTATCCTCTTGTTTTGTTTGACGCGGCTAATTATCTTATTGAACAACTAAAAGCAGTCTTCATCCGATATCGACGAAAACTGCTGAGCAACACTCATTTAATTTGAGGCCGAGGGACCCAGATCTTGACCATTGGATGCAATCACTCGCTGATACCAGTAGAAAGAGTCCTTCGGGATTCGGGCCAGAGTTCCACTACCATCGTCTTGACGATCCACATAAATCAATCCGTATCGTTTAGACATTTGCCCTGTACCTGCAGAAACTAAATCAATACAGCCCCAACTGGTATAACCAATCAGTTTGACGCCATGGTGAATTGCCGTTGCCATTGCTTGAATATGTTTACGTAGATAGCTAATCCGGTATACATCATGGATTTGACCATCTACTGTCAAATAATCCTTGGCACCCAATCCATTTTCAACAACCATTAGTGGTAAATGATATCGATCATTCATCAGCTCCAAATAATATTGTAGACCAGCCGGGTCATCCGCCCACTCCCATTCAGAGTATTGTAGATATGGGTTACGCGCGCCCATCGAAAAATTACCGCCAACAGTTGCACTGACCTCATGTGTTGTAACTGCCGTTGACATGTAATACGAGAAGGTATACCAGTCAACCGTACCGGCTTTCAAGGCTTCTAAATCACTGTCCGTAATGTCTAAATCAACTTGATGCTCATTCCATAAACGTCGTGCATAGGTTGGATACTGTCCCTGGCACTGCACATCACCACAGTAATAGATGTTTTGTTCCCAGACGTACCGATTCTGCAAGACATCCGCCGGATCACAGGTTAACGGATAAGACGTGATACAGCAAATCATGCAACCAACTTTATTTTCGCCATCAATCGCATGTGCTTGCTGTACGGCTAAAGCACTAGCAACAAATTGATAATGTAATTGTTGATAAGCGCGTTGGTAATCTGCATCACCGGCTTTGGCACGCAATGCCAGAAACATGATTGTATTATTAATTTCATTGAAGGTAATCCAGTGCTTTACCAGCCCACGATACGCCGTAAATAGCGTTTCCGCATAATGCTGGTAAAAACCAATCATTCGACGGTCATTCCAGCCACCATACGTTTCCTCCAGATACAGTGGCATATCGAAGTGTGAAATCGTCACCAATGGTTCAATTTCATATTTTTTCAAAGTTTCGAACACCCGGCGATAAAAATCCAACCCTGCTTGATTAGGTTCATTTTCATCGCCGCGTGGGAAAATCCGTGACCAGGAAATCGACATTCGATACATTTTGAAACCCATCTCTGCAAACAGCGCAATATCTTCTTGATATCGATGATAGAAGTCAATACTAGTCTGATTAGGATAATAGTCATCTGGCAGTACCGCTCCGTGTGCTCCAGCAGGAATTGAATCCCCTTTTCCAGGAGTACCATCCGCTTGCAAATAAGTGACTTGCCGTCGCTGATTAAGGCCTCCCATTGTCGTAATATCCTTCATAGTCAGGCCCCGACCATCAACATCATAAGCACCTTCGCATTGATTAGCTGCAGTAGCCCCACCCCAGTAAAAATCAGCCGGAAATTGCATGTTCACACCTCTTTCTCAGGCTTCACAGGTTGCATGGGCACATTACCTTGATTCGAAACTGCCGCCCGCTTTTCTTCAGCTTCAACTGCCGCCTCTTTGGCAATCAGTTGCTTTTCATAAACTTTAAAGAAGGGATACCAGATAAGCGCTGACGGAATCAGCATCAAATAGTCAGTCAATGCGTTGCGCCAACTGAGCGTACTGAGATAACTTCCAAAACCCATGGGTAAAATCGCGGTAATTACAATCCACCCCGGTGTTAAAAATCCAATCTTGTATAGTACGAGTGCACACAACATAACTACCGGAATATTCAGGACAAACGGGATACTCATAATCGGATTATACATAATTGGAATACCAAAAGTCATGGGTTCATTAATTTTGAACCAGCCGGGGATAATTGACAGCTTACCAACGGCACTCAGCTGTTTAGATTTAGAACGCATCGCCATTAGCGCTAACGGCAGGGTATTCCCAGTTCCACCTGCTACGGTCATAAATGAGAACAACATCACAGGTGCAAACACCACCGGCTTCCCAGCTGCCTGCAATGCGGCATTTTCAGAAACCGCTTGAATCACTAACGGCATCACAATTGGGACTAAAATCATCGTACCATGAATGCCAAAGGTCCATAATAAAGCACCCAAGATACACAGGAAAAAAATACCTATGGTTGAAGTCAGTGCACTCAGTGGAATTGCCAGTAATTCCATAAAACCCGAACAAATATTATACTTACCGGCTGTTCCAACCGTGACTAATAACGATGCGCCCAAGAAAATCACGGCGTTAAACAATAATGGCACAATGGATGCAAAACCGTCTTGGAGAAATTGGGGGACTGCATCTGGCATGTTGATTCGAATATTCTTGTCTGTACATAATTTCTCAACGCGGACGGAAATCCAAACTACGACGAAGCCAATAAACATTCCCTGAGCACCTAAATAGGTTGTATCAATGCTAACTGTTCCAGTCTTACTGACAATCAACCCACCGGCCACAATCCAAAAACCAAATAATGCGTCAATCGCATTCATGATTGGGGCCGTCATTTTTAAATTCTTGGCGTAATGGAATCCCAAGAATAAAACAACCCAAATTGATAAAGAATTCATTGAGAATTGGAATGGAATCTTCAAGTAGGCTAACAGAATACTCTTTGCTGATAACACGCCAAAAATCGTCGGTCCAAGTACTGACATCGTGATTTGAAAGATCGCGCCAACCATTAGAATACCCATCAAAGACATCATAGCTGCCTGTAATGCGGTAATAAACTTATTATTGCCAAGTCCCTGGCCGGCGCGTTGTAAGCCGACCATCAGTTTACTATTAAAAAAGCGTTCCATCGTCCTTCACCCCCGAATACTAATCCCTCGTCATCACACCAAGTTCTCGGCCAGTTTGAAAATATGGGCACTGTCACCCACCGCATAGTCCAATGGTGGAATAGCAGCGACGGGCAACCCAGTTGCCGCCTCAACTTCACCCTGCCGATAAGCCACTTGCGGCCCCATTAAAATAACGTCATAGTCCTGATAGACATCTTCATACGCGGACAAGCCTACTGCCTGGATTTGCCCTGCAACACCTTGTTCGTCACGATACTGCTGTAACTTTTTCATTAAAATGCTGGTTGACATACCGCCCGCACAAACTAATAACACGTTGATTGCCTTCATAAATCGACCATCCTTTCAAATTTTTGAGACATCTTTAACATCTCAGCGATTAACTCGTTAGCTAACAGACTCGTCATAAAATGATCTTGAGCATGAATTAGTAAAATATCAATGGAAACCTGTTGACCATTCGCCTCAGCCACCAGTAGTTGGGTTTGAACATCATGTGCTTTCCCCAGTGCTTCACTAGATTGCTTCAATAACATCTTAGATTCGGAGAAAGCATCGCGATGCATCGCATCTAACGCATTAAAAGCCAGCGTACGACCTTCACCAGAATACGCGATAAGTGTCATTGCAATATCTTGAGTTTCAGTATTATTGGCTAATGTCATTATCCGGTTACCTACTTTCTGTATTTGTCGACAAACATATCGTAACAAGTTTTGTCATTAACCACAAAAGCGCTTACATATGCTTGTGTATAGATTTAAGGTCCATGAATTAGCAGTATCAACACACACGTGGCGTCATAATAGCTGAATTAGACTAAATATCCAACTTCATCACTATTAGTGTATAGGTTTAATGACCAATTTATGTATTGTGTATAGCTGATTCATCGGGTGTATAGCTTACTCATTTCAACACGTTTTTTTCAGCCTTGAACTGTCTAAAATGTCTCGCTATAATCGAATCATGAAAATCATTCGCACACTTGCCGTCACGAACACGGAATTTTATGACTGGTTAGAAAAACAACTACTCATAGAGATTCAAGCCGCTACTGGTGAAATACTCACAGCAACGTCAATCAAGAAAGGACTGACATATACAAAAATGACCGCCAAAACGGCCGCTCAGATTAAAATTACGATTGACGATTATCAGCGTGGGATTAAGTACCAAATGACAGCTATTTCACCACTGGATACCGTAACCGTGACCTATTCGACCATTGCTGAAGGCACCAAAACAACCGTGACATTTCTAGAAGATGTTGACAGTTATCGGCCACAACAACACCATTGGCTACTCAGAAATTTTAGTCAAGCACTGCTACTCGGACGGATGTCTGACAAGTTATTGCAACTCGAACAACAAATCATTGCTCACCGAACGACAACTTGCAAACCGAGCCAACCATAGATACTTTGTCAACGGTTAGGCCTTTAAATTCATACGAATCGCTGACCATCTAAATAGTCGCTTCAAGCAATCGCCACCGCTTGAAGCGACTTATTTAAGTCTCATTTAAAAACTGCTCCGTCAATGCTAGAACCAACCATCATCTCCCCATCAAAATCAAAGCTGACACCTTCCTGATATCAATCTCAAACGATTATCCGTGGCACTTAAGATTAGTGTAATTGCTTTAAGATGACCAGTAACGTCCCAATCATCTCATCATTCACAATCAGTTTAAATGTCTGCTCGACCGGCCGTAGACACCGTCGTAATTGCTGATAATCTTGCGAATACTGGGTCACTAATTTCCGCGTTTGCGCCGTTGTCGTCACAATCTTGCCAGCCAAAATACGGTCAATCATGCTACCCAAGTGAACAAACAGGCCAATTTGTTGATCCTCAGTTAGTTGGTATAAGGTTGTCAAATCATCCATGAGTGGTGGTAACACACGCTGCAACTTAGCAACTTCTGCGTATTCGAACTGCGTCTTAAAATACTGATAGATCTGATTATAAGTATCCCAGCGACCAGCTTCCGGCCGAAACATCAGCACTTGATCTAACTGTTGATGTGAATGTTCAAAAATTGCTGCCATCGAAATAAACGGAATGCCGAATAATTGAGGATCAAAGGTGCCGACAAATGCATGAATCTGATAAACCTGTTGTAGTCTAAGTACGGTTGCCACCAACTCATCACGATGCCCAATTGCCAACGCTTTGACGCGCATCTGTAACCGTGAATATTGGTCAATATAATCTTTTAATTGCGCAGCACCCCCCTCACCCGTATGACACAGCGTAATAATCAATTCATCTTTTGTTGTCTTTTCGGCGTTCAGTTGGTTTAGATCGACTTGCACTAGATGATAAACATCGTCCACGTCCATTACGCGCGCACTCTTTCGAGCAGCATCGACTCCGACTAAAGTCACTGGGACTTGAATCATCCGAATTTTGGTCGCGAGTTCGCCTTGAATGGTCGTCAACATCCATTTGATTGCCCCCATATCATAAATGACTAGCACACCTGCACCGCAATCAATCTCGCTGATTTTATGCTTCAGTGCCTTCATCACCATCGTGCTATCGGCTGATAAGTCAACATCATAAGCATAAGTATTGCTAACAGCGCTGAGCGTGTTCGTTGTTCGCATCAGGGCCTGGGCAGTCCCCATTCCTTGCATGACGTAAAGCACAACCGGGTGATGACGCGTCACTGGTGATTGTGCAACTAAAAACGTTGCTAATAAAGCAACTTCAGCCGGTGAAATGGTCAAATCTAATTTTGTCGCTAAGACCTGTGCTAATTTAACAGCAGCCTCATATTCGGCCACATGTTGTGACTGTAATTGCGTGATCATTGTCGCTGATGCAGGTTTGGTCGTTGGCATTTGGCGATACATCCCATTAATGTGTAAACATAATCCATTAAACACACTCTCGGTCAACGGCCGTGCCAATAACCATTCACAATCTGGTTGCCAGTCTTTGACAATCTTAATAATTAGTGGCGCAACGATTTGTGCTAAATTTTGCGTATTGGACGCACGCTGTTGGACGATACTCGGTTTTATCACTGACGGTGATTGTTCAACTGACCTTGGCACTTGGACACTGCGAGGATTTGTTCCCGGCTCAACTTGTTGCCGACTCGCTTGCAATGAATCTGAGCTCAAACCCGAAGACGACTTGGCCGCAAACGATAAATCAGCTGCTGCCAACACGGCCGCCAATTCTTGTTGATAGTCCCGTTCGTGCGCTAACGCTTGTTGAACGGCGGGCGATAGATCCGCAAGGTACACGCGAACTTCACGGTCAGCATCAGCCATAAATCGGACATAAGCCTGCGCACAGGCCATCGTGATGGTCGCTTTCATCGTTTTCAAATTCTGATCATAATTTGCCAGCATGAGCGCCTGGGCAACGGCTAGTTCCAATCGAATCGTCCGCTTGGATTGTTGAGCTTCAATCGTCAAAAAACGACGAATCAACGCCCATCTTTCTGACCACGGTCGTTGCTTAAAATCAGGTAATTCAATTTTCATTATCAATTGCTGCGTCCTAAGAATTTCCTGATCAATCCCGCTCACTAAAATGATTAACGGTGGTTGCTTATGGGACGCCACGGCTTCCATGACACTCGTCAATTGTGCGCGTTGCGGGCCATCTAAATAGTCGTAATGGTCGATCACAACAATACCGCCCTCGGAGTGTGCCCAAAGACTGTGCGCTAGCTGGCCATGCTCACCAAATAATTGACTATCAAGTTGGTGAATATCGTCTGCATAATCACGACACTTAACAATGATGGGGCTGCTAGCTGCCGTTAATATACCCCGTTGCTCAACAAAATTCTGAATTTCGTGTACAAACGTGGTACTGCCCGCCCCACCGTTTGCCACAATGTGAATATTCAAAGGACCACTCGGATACAAAACAGCCGCTTTTGCTAGTTTGATTGCATGTTGCAAGCTATTTAAACGACCAATTAGTCCCGTAAATGGCTCTTGGAGATGGGACGCAGCTAATAAAAATTGAACTGGCCGCGTCTTAGTCTTGACCAATTTTTGTTCGCGCACTAAGGCATTCAAAGCCGCGCTAACATTTGTGCGTTGCATTTTCAATTGTGTAGCAATGACCATTGCTGTCACACCATCGTGATACCGCGTATCCGTTAAAACCAATTTGCGTACCTTATCATAAATAAGCTCTCGTGTCGTTTCCATTAGATTTCCCCCACAAAATTCACATCACTACATTTATACCAGATTTGTACATATTTCGCTGTGATTGGCATCCGCAAAAAAAGCACCCGTTGCTCATCACAGCGCGTGTCGTTTTGATCAATAATTAGCCATAATTACGCCACAAGTTTGGTTAAAATTTGCGTGGCATCCGCCAAAACTTTTTCTGGGTGCTGGCGGGCGTCAGTCAACATACCCAATGGCTCTAAATTCATTGCAGCAAATTCTGCGTGCCGAGTTTGAAATTGACGATGGAATGGGAGTAAGTCACTGGCCGTCATCGCTGACCTAACAGCTACTGGTGCTGGATAACGATTCAACACGGTGTAGATTTTAGGATTGGTCAGTGTGTATTCCATGCTAAACTGTAAGGCCCCTAAATCTTGATACAACAACGTGTTGACATCCGTTTCAGTCGAATAGGTTAAAATAATTTGTTGCGCTAATGGCAACCAGCACTCGTTGAGTAACCAAGTATAGTTATCGTGTTTCGGACCCGTAGAATCAAGATCTATCAATAAATAATCCGTCTGGACACCCTGCAACGCTATCCAAAAGTTGTTGAGCTCGTTAGCCGTTCGAATATCTGACTGCCACTCATGGCAGTGATGCTTTTGAATGGTCCGCCACGTAACGGTTTGATAATTGCAACTAACGATGGTGACCGTCATTTTCCAATTAGTCAATACGTTCGCTAACGCCAGTGTCAACAAGCTCTTGCCACTAGCAACCTGCGTTCCACCAATGACTAGTGTCTGTGGTTGTTTCCTCAAAACAAAACCCTCCTTAGCTTAATTTACACCAACAGCATACCCGGACAGTCGCTGAATTACTAGTGTTTTGCATGTATAACAGGGGGGACTTTGGGCTTTTTATGAGAAGTCACTGATAAGTTTGTTGGCGAATTAATTCACTCGTTGAATAAGTCAAGTGGGCGATGGATTAATTCTGCATAGGGTTGACAAGACACGGTTTTGGCCATAAAAAGTAAGCGCCAACATGTATGGTAATCAATTTAAACGGATACAATTGAATTTCACCATTGCTACTTATCTTCTCAAAAATTAGTTTTTACTAATAATGTTTAGTTATGTCAATTAACTAACTAGCACCCGGTTTGTAAAGAACCATCATCGACGTCTCAAGTACACGCTAACTGCCAAATAACCATCCCCAGTTACCTACGACCAGAAGATATTAATCAAAATTAGCTCGACTAGTAATGCAGAACCTAGCCGAGCTAATTTACTTTTCTCAATCAGAAGTTTCTACGTACCCTGGGCGAGCCAATATTAGAACTGGCTGCTGTCGTTAATACCAGCCCTAATGAATTAATGATCCCCACCCCTGAATAAAACGACTATTTTGCGACATCTCGCACAGTTTTTAACCACTCCTTCAAACAAGTTGACTGGTTAACATAACTTTTCCATCACGACAATTATCCAATCACTTGTTATTCAGCGGCCAAGGCTTTGATCGGATTAGCCCGCGCAGCCCGCCTTGCTGGTAAAATAGCCGCAAGCCAAGCGATAACAATTGCGATTATAAAAATTGCAATTACGTTGCTGAGCTGAATCTGAACTAGCGCATACCCGCCAGTTAGCTTAGCCAGACCATGATTGAGCCCTCGTTCAGCTAAATAGGACAGCCCAGTCGCTAACGTGGCACTGATAATGCCTAACATCAGCGCTTCACTAGTAAATAGCCGGCGAATATCACGCCGGCGCTCCCCCAGCGACCGCAGAATACCAATTTCTCGCATCCGAGCACTGACCGACATGAACATCGTTACAATAATCATTAATGCGGAAACGATTAATGAAATCCCCGCAATCGCCGCCAACACTTTAGTGGCAATATTAACGTAAGTATTGAACGAATCCAAAGTGGCCGCAATACTAGTCGCGGCAAATGGATGCTTGCCATTAATTGATAAGTGGTTAATTTCATTGACCACGACCTGATTTTGCACCCGACTCTTAATTCTAACGCTCACAAACGTTGGTTGTGTTGAGACACGTGCTGCTGAACGCATCGACTGCATCGTGGTGTAGTTAACTGCATTCAAACCGACCTCAGAGGTACTATCTACTATTCCGGCAACCGTCAACACACGCGCCACGGTCACGGGTTGCCCTTTTTGATTGAAGGTTTGATAACTCACAGTCACAGCCCGACCCACTAACTGACGCCAACGCGTTGCCGACCATTTCTGCGCAATTGAAGACTTATCTAATACGATTTGATTGTCACCCGCCACGTGGCCTGCTTTCAACTGCCGGGTCGGATCACTACTCGTCCAGGTCGTCAGTTCAGGTGCGGCATACTTTTGTTGTCCAATCGCAATCGTTGCGTTTGTAGCTGAAATCCCGGGTTCCACGTTGGTCACGTGCTTAAGGTCACGCAACGCTGTGAGTTGTGAGTCGGTGAACACCGGCATCCGGGCTGCGATACCGCCGGCTACAGCTGGATCATAGACGGCCGCAGCCTGTTCATCACGATCCTTCGCGTTATCCGCTTGGTGCATGACCATAATTGATTGTGGGTCCACCAACGCATTCATTTCGTGGTTAATATACCCTTTTATGCCGGTCCCCAGACCATTGAAAAGCATGACGGCGAATAATCCAATCGCTGTGCCAACGACAATTAGCGTATTCCAGATCCACGTATGCCACATATGCTTGAAGGCCATCATGACTGATACCCAATACGAAAGTGGCCGCGCAGGTAGTGACGCAACTGTTTGCGTGGTGCCGACATTTTGGGTGGTCACTGGTTGTGACTTAATTCGTCCATTCACCAACTCGGCAATCCGGGTCGCCGCACCCGCCACGCGCTGTGAATGGGTCACACAAATCACCAAGCGCCCTTCCCGTGCGATTTTTTGAAGCATGGCCATGACATCGGCGGTATTGTCTGCATCCAGCGCACCAGTCGGCTCATCCGCAATCAAAATTTTAGGATCACCGGCTAATGCTCGAGCGATTGCCACCCGTTGTTTTTGACCACCTGATAATTGTTGCGGGTATTTTTTTATTTGTGCCGTCAAGCCAACGTTTGCTAGGAGCTCGTGTGCCCGCCGCAATCGGTCACCATGGCTTAATTTAGTCATATCTAAGGCTAGCATGACATTCTCAAGCACGGTCAAATGACCGATTAGATTGTAGGTCTGTGAGATATAGCCAATGACTTCACGCCGGTACTGATCCAGCTGGCGCTCATGATGATAATCAAGTGGGTGTCCAGCGATACTGACGGTTCCCGTGAAATCATGGTCTAGTCCTCCAATAATATTCATCAAGGTTGTCTTACCACCACCTGATTCACCGACAATCGCCACAAACTCACCGAGTTCAAACTGCAAGTTAATGTCCTTCAAGACGTTGAATGTTTGTTTGTCAACCTGATAGTTCTTACAAATATTTGTTAGTTCTAAGTAGCTCATCACCAAGCCCCCAATATGGCATTTTGAATTAGTTTTCAGAATACCACCCCGGACGACTAAACAGGTCATTAAAATTTTAGTATTGGAAGTTGCCTTATTAAGATTTTAATGTTTGTTTCGATCATCACACCGACTTATAATCAGACATAAATCATGCTTGGTTTCACTAACTCGGATGGGCGGTCATTTGTAAGCATCACGACGCCCGCAACCCAGTTTGAGCATTTATCTGAAGAAAACACAGCCAAGCCTCAAACGGAGGGATAACCATGAAAAAGGCTTTCAGCTTAATCGGTTCCGACTATATTCGTTGCGCGATTTTTTTCGTGATTGCTTTTTATGCCGTCACCGCAGACCCCAGCGGCCGGTTTCACCTACATTGGACGTTAACCAACCTCTATCTGACTTCCGCATACTTCTTCGGCCATCCACTCCTAATGTGCCTATTGCCACGACTTGCCCATAACCCCTTTCGAATGACTTCAGTCGCTTCACGTGCCCTGAATGATGCGACCGGTCAACATCAAACAATCACTCAAATTTATCATAACGCCGTCAATCCCGTCAGTAGCCGTGATATGTTGCTCTCTCAAAATGAATATCGTGACGATATGATATCGATCAGTGTTTCCTTTGTCATTCATGGTTGCCTATTGTTACTATCTTGGCCGTTGATCGGGATCATTTTACTCGGCCGGGGCGGTAAAGCCTTGATCCGTCGACTGATAATCCACTTCACACGATAAGTCTGGTTCCAGTTACAATAGTGGGCCTCCGCTACCTACTTGCGATTTCTGCGATTGGTTCACAACTTGCGTTCGCCATCGGATGTATATCGAGTTCCGTGCCTCTACGGCCGCAACAAAAAAACGCCACGCATTCTCGCCCGGCTTTAACGGCCGGTTTAGTATGCGTGGCGTTCAAATTTGAACAGTTGTTAATTAATTCTAATTACATTTCATCGGGAGCCTTAACGCCAAGTAAGCGAAGGGCTTCCTTCAGGACGATGCTGACACTCTTGACCAAAGCCAGACGAGCGTTTAATTCATCATCTTCAACTAAGATTTTGGTGTTAGCATAATACTTGTTGTATGCCTTGGCTAAGTGGATCGCATACTTAGCAATAACGGATGGTTCGTATTCCGTGCTGGCACGTACTACAGTCGCTGGGAATTCACTCAATAACTTCAAGGTATCCCAAGCGGCTGGGTCGCTTAACGTTTGCTCGGTTGCCGCAATTTCTGGGCTACCAGCTTTACGTAAGATACTTTCAGCGCGTGCATGGGCGTACTGCACGTATGGCCCAGTCTCACCCTCGAAACGAACAACTTCTTCCAAGTTAAAGTCAAAGCTGTTCATCCGTTCGTTCTTCAAATCATGGAAGACCACAGCGCCAATCCCAACCGCATCCGCAACTTCATCCTTGTTAGGCAAGTCCGGATTCTTGGCTTCGATTTGTTCATGGGCTAACGCAACCGCATCGTCCAAGACCTTATCAAGCAGGATGACCCGGCCACTCCGAGTTGACAACTTCTTACCACCAGAAGTAATCAAACCAAATGGAATGTGGTGGATCTGGTCAGCCCAGTCAAAGCCCATCTCGGTCAACACAGCCTTTAATTGCTTAAAGTGGTTGGTCTGTTCATTCCCAACGACGTAGAGGGACTGCACGAAATCATAAGTCCGTTTCCGGTAGATCGCAGCGGCCAAGTCCCGCGTGATGTATAAAGTCGCGCCATCTGATTTCTTAATCAATGCCGGATTCAAGTCATATTTGCTTAAGTCCACCACTTCGGCGCCTTGACTTTCTTGCAAGAGGTGCTTGTCTTCCAAGATGTCGACAACTTCTTGCATCTTATCATTGTAGAAGGCCTCACCCTTGAAGGAATCAAAGTCGATATCCAAGCGTTGGTAAATCTTCTTGAACGCTTTCAATGATTCTGAGCGGAACCATGACCACAGATGGGTGGCTTCTTCATCACCATTTTCCAATTTCTTGAACCATTCACGCGCCTCGTCATCCATTTCAGGATGATCGACGTCTTCTTTATGGAAACGTACATAGTATTTTAATAAGTTATTGATTGGATCAGCTTTGACCTCAGCTTCGCTTCCCCACATTTTGTAGGCCGTGATCAACTTACCGAACTGCGTGCCCCAGTCACCTAAGTGGTTGATCTTAACGGGTTGGTAATCCAACTTACTTAAAATATTTGCCAAAGAATTCCCAATCACTGTTGACCGCAAATGCCCCATTGAGATTGGTTTGGCAATATTTGGCGATGACATATCGATGGGAACTTGACCCGCTTCACCGAGCTTAGCATCACCAAAATGGCCACCATTCGACAATACTTGATTTAAAATATCGGCTGCAAACGCATCTTTCTTGAAGAAGAAGTTAACGTACGGGCCCATTGCAACAACTTTTTCAAAGTCACTGCCATCGACTTTTTCGACGATGTCGCTGGCAATCATTTGAGGTGCCTTGTGTAACGTTTTTGCTAAGGTGAAGGTCGGAAAGGCCAAGTCCCCCTGCTTAGACGTCTTTGGTTGTTCGATCTTATCTAGAATCGCTTCCTGCGTTAAATCTGGTAGTGCTGGCGCTAAGGCCGCTGCGACGAGTTGTTTATAATCCATATTGTCCTCCTTGACTGTCTTACGGGACAAAAAAAGTCCCTCACATATTTAAAAACATGTAAGAGACGAGACGTGCCCGCGGTACCACTCTAATTGATATGACATCCACTTATTATCGAATTGTCGTCTTCAAAAGCGCGCTTCCAATAATGTTTAGATTCGGCTCCCATCATCCCGAACTCGCTGGTCTAAACGTTCATCGTACTATTCTTTCTCATTAGACGTATATATTTTTACCATGCGTTAGTATAACAGAATTCAGCCGTTTTGACTAGTTCAACGTTAAAATCATATTCTGATGCGGAATCCCATCTTCTAAATAAACGCCAGAGACTGGTTGAAAACCAAATCCACGGTAGAAGCGATCTAAGTAATGCTGGGCCTGAATATTGATTTGCGTCGTGGAAGGCCACAACGCTTGAATCTGCACAATCGCCTGTTGGAGCAACTGCTGCCCGTAGCCGTGCCCCCGTACTATCGGATTAGTGATCACCCGGCCGATACGGGCCTGCTGGTTGGCTTCACGCATTAATCGCGCATATACTAGCAGCTGTCCCGTTGAATCCAGCCCCCGTAAATGCCAAGCCATCAAGTCCGTATCGTCGACTTCTTGATACGGACAGGCCTGTTCGACGACAAAAACCGCCACTCGTAACTTGTAAATCTGTTGTAACTGCCGAACAGTTAACTCATCGAAAGATGTTGTTATAAATTGCATTTGCGCTCCTTAACGATTACTGTTGATCACCCATTCGGTCAACTATTTAGTCATCTTGATTTTTACTCAATAAAAAAGAACGGGTCATTGCTGACTAACGTTCTTGATTATCATCATCTATTGACGGTCCGTACGAGACTCGAACTCGTGATCTCCTGCGTGACAGGCAGGCGTCCTAAACCAACTAGACCAACGGACCATGCGCTCAAGGAGCTTGAGAATACAATGACTACTAACCGAAATGATTAATAGCAAAGCGGGTGACGGGAATCGGACCCGCGACGCAAGCTTGGGAAGCTTGAATTTTACCACTAAACTACACCCGCATTTGACAACAGAAATTAGTATAGCATACATTTTTTCTGTTGTCATGGTTATTTATAAATTTTTAGTCTTCTTTTTCTGGGACGACTTTCGGCTTTGGCGCCGCTTTAATGAGCTTAGCATCATCCTTACGAACAACTGCGCGGTGGTTATACTCGTTAACAATTGGTTCGTCAGCTTTTTGAAATTCCTTAATTAAGATCAAGACTGAATTTTCATACACTTTTTCAATTTCACCCTTGAAATCATGTTCCAATGAAGCAAACTTCTTACCAGCGACGTAATCGCCAATTTTTAATTCTACGGCCATTTGTAAACTCCTTAACGTTTTTCAATTCATGCCCCGTCCACAGGTGTCCGGGAGATTATATGAGTGACTTTAAAATAAAATTGATAACAAATACTATCAAATAATCCACTTGGTTGCAAGCCTTAATTACAATTTTTCCGAATCGTTTAATATCGGTTCGGCCCCTTCTGCGACCGTGTTTGTCATGCGGGCCTGTTGTCGTAAATCGTGGACTGATTTAATATAAGCAGGCAAAAGCACGGCACACGACCCTAACCAAGCTAACGGTTCCGAACTACAAGCACCGGCGTAATCGAAGATCCGAACTAAGATCAGCGCTGCAAACACCCGCATAAAGAGTTCCGCCGCGCCTGCCAAAGTTGGAATTGCGCTGCGTCCAAGCCCTTGCAAGGTATTACGCATAATAAATAACATTGATAATAGGATATACGTGCTCCCGATGACGTTAAAATACGTCTGGGATAAGTTCAATACCGCCATGTCCTGATGACCGACGAAGAACCCCACAAGCTGTTTACCCCAAATAATTTCAATCAAACCAGCAGCCACACTAAAGCTCCCCGACAGCCACATGGTCTGTTTGACTCCCGTGATAATCCGTTCATACTGATGAGCACCATAATTCTGAGCCGCGAAAGTCGCCATGGTGACCCCAAAAGACATTAATGGCTGAGTTGCGACTTGGTCGATTTTCTGAGCGGCAGTCGTCGCCGCCACTGAATTAGTACCAAGACTATTCAGTGCTGCTTGTAACACAATCGTTCCAATCGCGATGATCGACATCTGAAAGGCCATGGGTAACCCAACATTCAGGTGAGCCTTCACTTCCGACCAAACTAACTTGAAGTGGCGCCGTCCAATGTGCAAGATGGGTACTTTGACGATGATGTAAACGACACACATGAGCGTTGCAATGGTTTGTGCTAAAATGGTTGCCCAGCTCGCCCCGGCAATGCCCCATTTGAAAACCAAAATGAATAACAATTCCAAGCCAATATTAATTAACGCGCTGATAATCAAAAACCATAAAGGCGTGCGACTATCACCGAGTGCGCGAATGATGTTTGACAACAGGTTGAACGCAATTGGTGCCAGCATCCCGCCAAGCATAATTTGTAAGAATGTTCGCGCATCCGCAATGATATCCGTTGGCGTTTGCATTAACAACAAGATATGGTCAACGAAGATCAACGACAGAATCGTCAAAATGATCCCAACAATTAGACTAACTACGATACTAATCGCAAAGCTGCGCCGCACCGCTTTAAAATCACGTGCCCCAAAATGTTGGGCTGTTAATATGGATAAGCCAGCGGTTAACCCCTGCGCAAAGCCAATGATCAAAAACTGAACACTCCCAGTTGATCCAACTGCCGCTAGGGCTTTAACCCCTAACGTCTGACCAACGATCAACGTGTCCGATAAACTATAAAATTGCTGAAAAATGTTACCGATTAGTAACGGAATCGTAAACCAAAAAATTAATTTTAGCGGTTTTCCCTTTGTTAAATCGTTCATTTTCGCACTCCTTTCATTAATTAAGATGACGTACTTGTAATCGTTTTCTTGGTGCTTTACCAGACAAGCAAACTTTGCTAGTATATCAACTTTAGATTTATAATACTAGTCCTTTGTTCGCAAATATTAAATATTTTATTTTAATTAGTGAATTGGCCGTCTTGATTTACTTTTTAAGGTTATTTCACTGTGCTAAGCTGTCACCGATTTACTAACCAACACAAAAAAACTTGTCAGCAGCCACTCACAAGTCTTTTAGATTCGATTAAGTCACATCACAGCACCATATAATAGTAATAGGACACAAACACACAAACGACCATACAAATCAAATTTAACGGAATTCCGACTTTAAAGTAGTCCGTGAACTTATAATGTCCAGGGCCGTAAACAATCAAGTTTGTTTGATACCCGATTGGCGTTGAAAAGTCCGCCGTCGCAGCAATCGTAATCAACATAACAAGCATCATCACGGGTAGATTTTCCAACTTCGCTGCGGAAACGACCACTGGAAACATCAGTGATAACGCCGCCGCATTGGACAAGATGGCCGTTAAGAAATTGGTCACGAAATAAATCAGGAACATATAGATGATTGGTGACGCATTCCCGGTAATTGCTACCAATGACTTCGCGATAAACTTATCAGCACCCACGTTCGACATCGCAAGCCCAAGTCCATAACTACTAGCCACTAAAAACAACACGTTCATATCGACAGCCTTCACAATATCGCTGATTGAAACGCATTTCGTCAAGAAAAGTACCACGCACGAGGCCGCCAGACCAACGAACAAATCAATCACGCCCATAGTCGACACGATGATCGTTGCAACCAATAAAACAATCGGTAAAACATCCTTATAAGTATGTTTCCGGGACTTCACTGGTTGTGAATTAAAGACGTGTAAGTCTTTGAGACTTGCCAGCTCGTCTGGTTCACCAGTGGTAATCATGACCAAGTTGTCCCCGCCTTTTAAGCGAATACTTCCGAGATGCCCTTCGAGGTTGACATCGTTGCGTCGAATTGCGACGACGACACTCCCAAAGACATTGCGAAAACGCGCTGATTTGACCGTTTGGTTCACCAAACTGGACGTTTCCGGAATGGAGACTTCGACGAGCCGAACCCGTTCATTGGTGATATCAGTCATATTGATTTTCTGAGTGCTTGGTATTAGACCTTTAATATTCATAAGATCATTAATACAATCAAAATTTCCAGTGAAGTAAAGACGGTCACCTAACTGTAGAATCGTCTCATCCGTCACCGGCACGATCGACTGACCACTCCGATTAATCGCCACTAAGAAAGAGCGCGGTAAATTACGAAGTTTGGCGGCGACCACCGTTTGATTGAGGTGTTCAAACTCATCGCCGATCGTCATTTCAATCAAGTAATCATTCGGTTCAGCAACAACATCGTCAACACTACTCCCATAATAGGTCGGTAACATGCGGTACCCGATCGTCAGTAAGTAAATCAACCCAATAATCGTGATGGGAACCCCGATGACGGCCAAGTCAAAGGTACCAAATTGTGCTAATTTGTACTTAGACAATAATCCTTGTGCCACTAGATTGGTCGAAGTCCCTAGAACGGTCAACAACCCACTCAGAATCGTGGCGTAGGATAGTGGGATCAAGAACTTTGAGATTGCCATCCCTTTCTGCTTCGTCCAACGCTGGACCATCGGTGTCAAAGTGGACACAATCGGGGTATTATTCATAAACGGTGAAATCACACTCACGCTCGCTAACAACCGTAATAAGGAACGCTTTTCGCTGTGACCATCGCCGAGAATCCGGTCAAATAAGCGGGTAATAATATTACTTTTGGCAATGGCATAGGCAATAATATACATCAGGGCAATTGTCGCTAACCCGTCGTTAGCAAAACCTGACAGTGCGTCCGTTGGCGACAAGATGCCGACAAACATCAAGAACGCTAAGGCACACAAGATTACGGCGTTCGGGGTCGTAACTTCCATGGCCATTAATATAAATGATACTAATAACGTGATTAAAACAATTGCAATATTTAAGGTCATCGTCATCGCTCCGCTTCAACTAATTTTCATCTTGCTGAGTCTTGCGCCACTGCTCATAATCAGCCTATATCCGTCGCGCCGTTCAACATAAGAACCATTGTAGACTTGGAATGTGAACATAAATGCGACACGGTATGAAATTATTCTAGCTTTGCGGATGATTTTGCGACCAAATTGTGACTTTTTCATTAACGTTCAGTCACAACTTTGAAAACGACCTTTTCGGGCCGACAACTGGTTTAAGAACGGACGCGCTTGAAGTCGTGTGGATGACGAAATATTGATTATCAAGCATTCAAAAGTGACGCCTAGCTAGTCAACCGGCAATCATTATCCGCAGTTATTGATCAACCGATATTATGACTAGTCCGCCATTGAGCCATATTTTCATACCGGGCTACTAACGACCATCGCGCCATCAGTATCTTGGTTAGCGCAACACGCAAATAGGCGCCCCCGACCAGATGAGCCATCTAGTCAGGGGCGCCCGTTTTACATTCAATTCTTATTCATTAATACCATACGTGTGCTTCGTCGGATACAACGAGAAGCGTTCGGCCCGGTAGACATAACCACCGCTTGGAAGACCCGTTAATTCAACGTTAAACACCTGTTGCTTGCTCTTCAAATCGTATTCAATAATATTAGCTGATTTACCATTATTCAACCAACCAAAATCAATTAGCCGATTCGAAGCACTCAAGTAACGATTAGAACCAATAATATTGGCAAAGTTCTTCTTACCTAATGACTTGCCGTAACTGCCAACTTGAGAAATCGTCTTCGTCTTTTCATTAATATGATATTCGACACCTTCTGAATATTTACCAGAAGAGTCCGCCAACGATTTCTTGGTCGTACCAACTGCCACGTTATTGTTGAAGATCATCACGTTGAGCGAGTTCTTCTTGCCCAAGGTGCTTGGATCAACGATGGCGGCATGTTGCCCACCCGGCCAAGCAATCTTACCACTAGCCTTCAGCAAGTACTTGCGGTACGATTTCGGCCAAGCTGAAGTCTTCTTACCAGACAAGATCCACTTGATCTTTTCAGTCTTGTAATCGATCTTCATCACTAAGTTCTGGTTGCGACTTGAAATAATCAAGCTCTTATCCGTCTTATCATAATAGACGGAGTTCTGATGGAACCAGTCCTTCTTACCCATATATTTACTGGACTTCGTCGCGTTGTACTTCGTATAGAACTTCGCAGGTAGGATATTCTTCATGTTGATGACCTTGGTGATCTTACCCGTCTTATGCGATATAACGATCATCGTGTCTTCGACATAGGTCCGGCCGCCATCGGAAACGGTCGCAATCAGATCACCGTTTGGCAATTCCGTTACGTCATGGTGGACCTGATTATGGTTCTGCTTCTTAGAACCCTTAGCCTTACCCCAGGCCTTATGATTAAATTTATAAGTCTTATAAACTTTACCCGTATAATCCATTTCAACTAACTCATCAAAATATGAATTCTTAGCATTCGATTTGGTCCAAATCAATAAATGCCCATTGTTAAGTTGTTTGAAAATGTGGGAAGTTGGCCGCGTTGTATACCACCGAATATTACCATCCGCATCCATCCCGAACGATAAGTTTTTAGACTGCTTGCTCCCAGAGATCGTCGTCCGAACCATAAATGTCAGCTTCGAATTACCAGTCCCTAAGACCATTTTTTGTTTGTTAGCCTTCTTAACGTTGATCTTAAAATCGGTCAACGCCAATGGTAACTTCGCCGTTTTCAGTCGGATCGTCTTGGTCGTCGACGTGCCATCCTTATAAGTCACCTTAATCTTGACCTGGTTATTCGTGTTGGCGTATAACCCCAGCACGGTCAAATCATGACTCGTTGTGTACTTATTGACCGTATTAGAAATTGAAGTCTTACTACTCTTGCCGACCACCGTATAACTGACCTTGGCCGCCTTGCTCGTCTGGAAAATCACCTTGGCGGATAACGGAGACACCCCGTATGGGTTAACCTTCGTGTACATGTTATTAACGGTATAATTCTTATTGGCGACCGCCTTCTTCAGCGTCGCCGTCTCACTCGACTGGGTCTTAATCTCAGTCTTGACTAGCCGCGTGTTGATGTCCTTCTTCGTTGCACTCGCCGAACGTACTTTACTAGTGGTCGTTGTCGTTGCAGTTGACTGATGATATTTGTAATACCCAAAACCACCGCCAATCGCGACAATCACAACGACAATTAGTGCAATCAACCAATTTCGCTTTTTCATTTACCTTTCACCGACCCTATCTCACTATTTTTTCTGACGCCAATCAATTCCTCACGACTGCTACTCCAACGACATACCCGTTTTGTCAGCCAGAATATTAGGCTCATACGCTGATACTGGCGGTCTAACCTTCCCGTGGCAACCCACGTGACCGACACAGAATGACTAACAATTGCCATGTCAAACCGAATCAGTGCAGTTTATATTAAATTTATTATACTCAATCTACGGCCGTCGCAGCCAATACTTGCGCCTGCATTTGCTCAATGACTTGTCCAACTGTCACTAGATCCGGGACAAATGCCCCACTTGCTAACGGATGACCGCCGCCATTGAACGCTTTTGCGACCGCATTGACATTGATTGCTTTCGACCGAAAATGTACGCGGTATTGCCCCTGTGGGGTTTCAATGAAGAACAACCAAACTTTGACCGTCGTCAGGTTACCGGGCAACGGGACAAGCGCATCCTCATCGCCATATTCCAGACTCAAGTCACTAAATATCCGTTGTGGTAAGACAACGTGTGCCAGACCACTTGGCTCAATAGTTTGTTCACTCAGGACGTACCCATACAACTTGCTGAGTGCTGGCGTTAAATCCATTTCGTGGTGACTAATAGTGGCAATATCAATGTCCGTTGCCGCGAGTGCACTAGCAATCTTCAGAGTTCGAGTGGACGTCTCAGGAGTTGAAAAGCGAACCGTATCGCCGATAATGCCGGCATATAGCTTGGTTGCAACGGCCGCCGTCACTGTAAAGCACCCCGCTTGCGCCAACTCATAAATCATCTCCGAGCAACTGCTATAAGTTTCATCGACCCAGTTCAGTTGCCCATAGGGATCGTGATTCGGGTGATGGTCGATTTTAATCACAAAGGCACCTGTTGGCAACTCCTCAGCTAGGCGCTCATGGTTAGCACAATCTACGGCAATGACTAAGTCCGTTGCTTGGGGGGTCACTAACTGCTCATCGGTTGTATCGATCCACGCCAAATGGCCCGGAACTGGGGCCATCGCCACAACGAGTTTCTCCGGGTAAGCCGCTTTGAGCAAGGCGACTAGTCCAAATTGTGCCCCGATTGCATCGGGATCCGGATTCGTATGACGATAGACCAAGATTCGGTCCATTTTCACAATCGATTTTGTGATGGCAGTAATGATTGCACTAGTTTTCATTTGCAGTAGCCAAACTGACGTAATGATGTTCCGCCAAGTAATTCAATACTTGTTGGACGGAAGCGGTCAGTGGTTGTTTGGACGTGTCAATCGTAATCTCAGGATCGATAGGTGCTTCGTATGGTGCATCGATGCCTGTAAAGCCCGTGATTTCACCACGACGCGCCTTCGCGTACAATTGTTTCACATCTCGTTGTTCGCAAACTTCAAGCGGCGTGTCGACGAACACTTCAATAAACTCATCGACCTCAAGGTTCGCCCGCACTTTATCACGGTCGGCCCGATATGGTGAAATGAAAGCTGTCAACGTAATCACGCCAGCATCGACAAATAGTTTGGCAACTTCGCCGATTCGGCGAATATTTTCTTCACGGTCTTCAGCTGAGAAGCCTAAATTCTTATTCAAGCCAAAGCGCATATTATCGCCGTCTAAAACGTAACTACCAACTTGTTGGTCAAATAATGCTTTTTCAACGGCATTCGCAATCGTCGACTTACCGGAACCGGACAGGCCAGTAAACCATAAAACCACACTCTTATGATGGTTCAGCGCTTGCCGTTCGGCCTTGCTAACTTGCGATTGATGCCAAGTAATATTATCTGATTTTACCATGCTTAGACCTCCTGTTGCTGTTCACGTTTACGCTTCAACCCATCAATGAGAACCCGGGCAACTTCGGGACGTGAAACTTCCTTTGGTGGTACAACACCATCAGCCAGCATCTTACGCACCTTCGTCCCGCTTAATGAGATGTGATCTTCGGCACCGTGTGGACAAGTCTTCTGCGTTGCCATTGAACCACACTTTTTGCAGTAGAAGGAATTATCGAATTTGAAGAAGTGCATGCCCATCTCATCTTCGACCGAAGTGATTAATTCTTGGGCTTCATAGGTTCCGTAATAGTCACCCACACCAGCATGGTCACGACCGACGATAAAGTCAGTACAACCATAGTTTTTACGAACGATTGCGTGTAGGATGGCTTCCTTAGGACCAGCATACCGCATCGCGGCTGGATAAATGACCAACCGAACACGGTCTTCTGGATAGTAATACTTCAGAATCGTCTTATAACTTTCCATCCGAACATCTGCTGGAATATCATCCGCCTTGGTCTCACCAACCAATGGATTTAAGAATAACCCATCGACGTTTTCCAAAGCTAATTTTTGAATATATTCATGCGCCCGATGAATTGGATTCCGTGTCTGGAACCCAACGATCCGCTTCCAGCCGAGGTCATGGAACATCTTCCGAGTTTCTAATGGTTCCATATAATAATCACTAAAAGCACCATGATCTGGCTTATGCAACAATTTAATTGCGCCACCCAAGTAGACGTCACCATTGGCATACAAGCGTTTAACACCTGGATGGGCTTCGTCGGTGGTCTTGTAGACGTTTTGGGCTTCCAATTGCTTGTCTGGAACAAACTTATCTTCAACTTGCATCGTGCCATAAATGACGCCGTCAGCGCCCTTCAAAGCAATCTTAGTATTCAATTCAATCTTATCAGCATCCGCTTGGGACACACCCAGCGTAATTGGTACACTCCAGATAACGCCACTCTTCAAGTGCATCGTGTTGACCACTGAATGGTAATCATCACTGATCATGAAGCCAGTCAGGGGGCTAAAACCACCAATCCCAATTAATTCCAAGTCGGAGATATTCCAATTATTGATGGTTAAACTTGGCAGCTGCTCAGCAGCCTGACGCGCTGCTTCACTAAAATCTTCTAAATTAACTAACTTACCACCATGAGCTTTAATTCCGTACACTGTTTGCATATTGATCACCTTTCACGTTTAAAATTTCATCATAATTAAGACTTACAAAATGGTTCAATGCGGCTTGCTGTTGTTCATCCTGACTCGCACGTCGACACAACACTGTTAAAGTTGCCGCCACCTCATCCATGTCTAGCGGGGTCCGCAGCTTGAACGTTTCGTCCGGTTGTTCATCTCGTAATGGTGCTGCCTTAGTCGGTTCAGCAGCAATAAAAGCCGTCACCGCACTTTGCGACGCAGGGGTTCCCAGTTCGTCAGCCATCAGGACCAAGTATGGTGGCTGTTCAACCGCGTGCAACGTCCGTACTAAATGTTGAATCGCTAATCGGCGCTCACGTTCATCAATGATGGCTGTTAAGTCATCTGCAATCACCACGTTGTGCGTATCCGCACCTAACTCGGCACTGACCGTCGTTAACATTTCAACGATTTCATTGTTTTTAGCATCCCCAATCCCCCATAACGTCTCGCGTTTCGCGTTTTTACGGAGATAATTATTCAGGGCTTCCTTTTGCTCGACCACTAAATAGTCCAAGGGGTACGTCTGAATGGCAATCGTATTATTATTCAACCGTTCGCTCAAATCTTCAGCAACCTCATGACTGTCAGCTTCTGTGCCGACCATCTTGACTTGACCATTTCGTAAAGTCGTGTTGACCTGATCAACTTGGGCCTGATCTTCGCCGAATACAAAGAACGTTTTACTATTGATCTTGACGTTAAAGTCCCGATATAAAGCGCCATACTTGGCTAAATACTCGTCAGTCATCTCGTCGATGCGCTGTTGAAATTCAGCCGAGGCAAAGTAATCCGGGTCAGCCGCAGCTTGACGGCCTAGTAAGTAAAGTGCCTTAACATCGGGTTCCACGTCCGTTCGAGCTTCAAAATCAGCTAAATTTTCACCGCTATCACTCTTTTGGAGTGCTGGATCGATGAAGTCATCGATTTGCGCTTGGAGGGCCGCCTCGTCGCTCGTCCACGGTAAGTTAAATTGGGTCGCGATTCGTTTCAACGTCGTCAACGTCTGACCAAACAAATCTTCGTACGTGACTAAAATGCGGTGCTCACGGTCGGTATCACGTAATGAAAGCAACGTCCGGACTTGCCACTGACGCATTGCGAGCGTGGTATCGCGGTGCCAGGCGCGCTCATTCGAATTGACCACGTCCATCGGATTACGTAGCAAGACGATTTCAGCCGGCTGAACCTCAACGTCAGCCAAAACACGTTGCCACAATTCGATATAATCATTCATCCGTGGGTCTTTTATCGCCAGATACTGTTCATTCTCAAAAAAATTTCGTAGATACGTGGTTAACGCCGCCCGGTCCTTTTTAATCTTCGGGCTATCATAGTAACCCTTGAAGGCTGGCCGGTACCGGATGCGACTTCCAAGTGACTTGTGAATATTGATGACATCTTTATTTTCAAAATAGCCTTTCGGATTGATCCGCTTACTAGGTGCCAACAGGTTATCAGTCCCGAGAGAAATGCCCATCAAATTAACACACTTAGTCATTACCGATGTTCCGGAACGGCCACTCCCAAGAATTAATACGGCCTGCTTCGTTTGTTGACGGTGATTAAACAATCGTTGCCATAAGCTTTGACTCATTCTTCATCATCCTAATCATTATTATTTATTTGATCTTTGGTACTTCGCTAGTGGGCTCACCAAATATACTAGCAAGTTAATTGTGAAAATAAGTACCCTTAACTCGAAAAAAATATGATGATTTCATGAAATTTAGTGCTTTTAGCAAGTACGCACCCGGTAATCTGCTGGGTGTAGATTAGGACATTCCCCCACAGTTTCGAAGAAATATTCAAATTTTAGGACTATTAAAATCCCTTTATACCAGTGCATTGATTACCAAAGCACCTGATTTCACTCAATATCGTCAGCACCCTTAACCAACTTAATCCTTAATTGAATGCTTAGCGCAACGCCCCTGTTATGAAGACCTAAAATGTCAACCCAACCATGTGGGAGCTGCGTTTCAACCCTATTCACCAGCTCAAGTGGTCGAAATCCGACAACGGTTGCTGGCAAAGACTAGTGGCTGTTCACACTACGTTTCCTACTTGCCTGGCTCCAAATAGCGTGTGCGTCACATTACGCTTTGAATATGTCCAAAAGATTAAAAAATAATTTGACTAAATTAGAAATTGGTGGTATTTTCTAATCAATCATAAAACATGTAAACGTCCTGAAGAGGAAAGTAATCATCGCTACCCGTGCAGTGAGTTTGGAATAGTGCAAACCAAACCGGAAGACGATTGATGAAAAATGGCCTCCAAACGGCACCACTGAGCTTTTGCCAGGTGATGACAGTTAGCTACTGTTAATAAGCTTCCGTATGAAACGTACGGATTGAGGCCAATATCGTGAGGTGTTGACAAATTAAGGTGGTACCGCGAACGGCAACTTCGTCCTTTAATCAGGATGAGGTTGCCGTTTTTTCGTTTAAAATAATTTGCTAAATATAAGGAGTGGGTTTTAATGACAATTATTAATAGTAACTTGGGGTATCCACGTTTAGGTGAACATCGTGAATGGAAGCACTTATTGGAACACTTTTGGAAAGGACAATTAGACAACGTGACCTTTCACGCCACTGCTAAAAAATTACGCCTAGCTAACTTGAAAAAGCAACGCGACTTGGGAGTGGACTATATTCCGGTCGCAGACAATTCGGATTACGATCACGTTTTAGATACACTAGTCGCATTCAACGCGATTCCAAGTCGCTTTGGTCACTTCGATCACCAGTTGGACTTGCCCGACTACTATGCAATTGCCCGTGGAACTGATACCGCCGTGGCGGCCGAAATGACAAAGTGGTTCAATATCAACTATCACTACATTGTTCCTGAATTCGATGACGTGTCCTTTAAGTTATTAGATAATCGCTGGCTACGCTACTACCAAGAAGCTAAGCAAGAACTAGGCATTGATGGTAAACCAGTCATTCTGGGTCCCATCTCTTTCCTTAAACTGGGTAAACGTCACGGACAGTACTTGGATGACGCCGCCGTCAACGAACTATTACCGCAGTTATTACCGCTTTACCAACAAGTGTTTGAAGAATTAGCGACAGCTGGCGCAAAATGGATTCAATTGGATGAACCGACCCTAGTCAAAACAACGACGGTTGCGGAACTCGCACCTTATCAAACTGCACTTGAACATTTGCATGCGGCTGTCCCATCCTTAAAAATCGAACTCCAAACTTATTTTGACAGCCTTGATCAGTACGACCAAATCGTGACCTGGCCAATCCAAGCACTTGGACTGGACCTAGTACACGACCATGGTGAAAACCTGGCGCACTTGGTCGACCACGGCTTCCCAACCGACAAAATTCTCGCAGCTGGCATTATTGATGGACATAACGTCTGGGCTAGTGATCTACAAGTAAAACTTGCATTAATTCAGCAGTTACGGCAAATCGTGACCGATGATCAGTTATGGCTCCAACCCGCCAACTCATTATTACACGTTCCCATTACCACCAAAAATGAAACCAAGGCTGACCCCGTCTTACTGGGCGGCCTGGCCTTTGCGGACCAGAAATTGGCAGAACTGCATACCTTAACCGTGGCAGCCAATCAGGGGGTTGCCGCTGTTCAAGCAGTGTTCGACCATAATCAGGCCAACTTGACTGCCCTCAACCAGTCCAGTCACCGCAACAACCAGTCGGTTCGCGCCGCTGAAGCGCAACTGAGTAATCAAAAATTCGAACGCCAGGCACCATTTTCGACCCGGATTAAGTTACAACACGACCGGTTACACCTACCCCTCCTGCCAACAACAACGATTGGGAGCTTTCCGCAAAGTGCGCAAGTCCGAGCAAAACGAGCAGCATGGCGCAAGGGTAATTTAACCGATGCCGATTACCAGGCATTCCTGCATGCTGAAACCAAACGGTGGATCAAGCTACAAGAAGACCTCGGCCTCGACGTCCTAGTTCACGGTGAATTTGAACGCACTGACATGGTCGAATACTTTGGTCAAAAACTGACTGGCTTCTATGCGACCCAAAATGGTTGGGTCCAATCATACGGTTCACGAGGCGTCCGGCCACCCGTTATCTTTGGGGATGTCGCCTACACGGAACCAATCACCGTTGCTGAGTCCGTTTACGCGCAAAGTCTAACCGACCAGCCGGTTAAAGGCATGTTGACAGCACCACTGACCATTATCAACTGGAGTTTTGTTCGCGACGATATCCCTAGGGCGCAGGTTCAAAATCAGATTGCTTTGGCCCTCCGGCAAGAAGTTCAAAACTTGGAAAAAGCTGGTATTAAGATTATTCAAGTTGATGAACCAGCACTTAGGGAAGGTTTACCACTCAAGCAGCGCCATTGGCAAGCCTATTTGGATGAAGCAGTGTACTCATTTAAGATCACCACGACCGGCGTGCAAAACGACACTCAGATTCATACCCATATGTGCTACTCTAACTTTGCCGATATCATCGATACCATCAAAGCCCTTGACGCAGATGTCATTTCGATTGAAACGTCCCGTAGCCATGGGGAGATTATCAGTGCTTTTGAACAAACCGGGTACGATCAAGAAATCGGTCTGGGAGTCTATGACATTCACAGTCCACGCGTACCGAGTGTTGCGGAAATTGAAGCCAACATCCAACGCGCATTACGCGTTATCGACGCCCGGCAATTCTGGATCAATCCTGACTGTGGTCTCAAAACCCGGCAAGAATCAGAAACCCTAGCAGCCTTAAAGAACATGATTGCTGCGCGCAACGCGATCCAGGCCCAACTGACCACTAGCATCCACTAAGGAGGTGGCTTGAATGAAGTTTAAACAAGCACTCCAGCAACGGGTCCTCGTTGCCGATGGCGCAATGGGCACCCTTTTATATGGTAATTATGGCATCAATTCGGCTTTTGAAAACCTGAATTTGACGCATCCCGACACGATTTTACGCGTTCACCGATCGTACATTCGGGCTGGTGCCGATATTATTCAAACCAACACCTACGCTGCGAACCGCCTAAAGTTGACCCGGTATGATTTACAAGACCAAGTCACCACCATCAATCAGGCCGCTGTGAAAATTGCAGCGACCGCACGGGAACACGTGGATCACCCCGTTTACATTCTGGGAACGATCGGTGGACTAGCCGGCGATACCGATGCAACTGTTCAACGGGCGACCCCAGCAACGATTGCTGCCAACGTGACTGAACAACTTACCGCCCTTCTAGCCACCAACCAGTTAGATGGCATCTTGCTCGAAACATATTATGATTTGCCAGAACTACTCGCCGCGTTAAAAATCGTGAAGGCCCATACTGACTTGCCCGTCATCACGAATGTTTCAATGTTAGCCCCCGGCGTCTTACGAAACGGTACGAGCTTCACTGATGCCATCGTCCAACTCAACGCTGCCGGCGCCGACGTAATCGGCACGAACTGTCGCCTGGGACCTTACTATTTAGCTCAGTCATTTGAAAACTTGGCGATTCCAGCTAACGTCAAACTAGCCGTTTACCCAAACGCTGGCTTGCCTGGCACTGATCAGGACGGTGCGGTGGTCTACGATGGTGAACCAAGCTATTTCGAAGAATATGCCGAACGCTTTCGTCAGCTCGGTCTGAACATTATTGGTGGTTGTTGTGGGACCACACCTTTGCATACCAGCGCAAGCGTCCGCGGTCTAAGTAATCGCAGCATCGTTGCTCATGACCAGCCGGCTACAAAACCACAGCCACCAACGCTCGTCACGACAAAGAGTCAGCACCGGTTTCTGCAAAAAGTTGCGACCCAAAAAACGGCGTTAGTCGAACTCGATCCACCCCGCGATTTTGATACGACTAAATTTTTCCGGGGTGCTGAACGATTAAAAGCCGCTGGTGTCGATGGCATTACACTGTCTGACAATTCGTTAGCAACGGTCCGGATTGCTAATACGACGATTGCGGCGCAGCTCAAGTTGAACTACGGCATCACGCCGATCGTGCACTTGACGACCCGCGACCACAATCTAATCGGCTTACAATCAGAGATCATGGGTCTACACAGCCTGGGTATTGAGGACATCTTAGCTATCACTGGCGATCCGGCCAAACTCGGTGATTTTCCGGGAGCCACTTCGGTCAGCGATGTGCGCTCCGTTGAACTGATGAAGTTGATCAAGCAATTCAATAGCGGCATCGGACCAACGGGTAAGTCGCTTAAAGAAGCCAGTGACTTTCGGGTCGCAGGCGCCTTTAATCCTAACGCTTATCGCACTTCCATATCGACCAAGTCAATCAGTCGGAAGTTAAGTTATGGTTGTGACTACATTATCACCCAACCCGTGTATGATCTTGCAAATGTTGACGCTTTGGCGGATGCTCTAGCGGCTAATCACGTGAACGTGCCAGTGTTCATTGGTGTTATGCCACTCGTCTCACGGCGTAATGCTGAATTCCTACACCATGAAGTCCATGGCATTCGGATTCCAGAACCTATCTTGACACGCATGGCAGAAGCCGAACAAACCGGAAACGAACGGGCAGTGGGCATTGCCATTGCAAAGGAATTGATTGATGGTATCTGTGCGCGCTTCAACGGCGTTCACATCGTCACACCGTTCAACCGCTTTAAAACGGTCATTGAATTAGTCGATTACATCCAACAGAAAAACTTAATTAAAGTACAATAAAAGAAACCGCCGCCAACACCTACTTTCATGCTAAAATTAGACATGAATTGTAAATGTGGAGGCGGTTTTGTCATGTACTTATTAGGGCACATTATTGGTTGGCTATGGCTCATGCTGACGGTTGCGATTGGTCTCAGTCGTCACTCAGTCAAATCAGCCAATCGCTTTTTGATTCTTAGTCGCATCGGGTACCTGCTAATTATCATCACTGGGGTGGCCTTGGCAATCAGAACCTTATCAGGCAACTGGTGGTTGACCTTGCTAAAAGTGATACTCGGTCTTGGCACGATTGGCCTCATTGAAGTGGCCTTTGCCCGCAAGCAGGAAAGTCATTTGAACTCTGGACTTGTCACCCTACTCGTCTGCGGCACCTTACTAACGATTATTTGTGGCATCGGCTTGCACTGGCAATTGACGGGAAACTTGATTTAAACCATCAATGTCGTTGAAATTACTGCCTAACGATCCAAAGTGATGCTATCAAAAAAAACAAGTCGTCCGTTAGGGGACGACTTGCTTGCCTGATGCCAATTAATTGTTACGATCACTCAATCGTTTCATGATTTGCTGGCGCATTCGCATTTTCTGGTTGCTTTCCATAAAAATCAGCCGCGACGTTCCATAGTTAAAGAGTCCCACGAGAACCTGGTCGATGATTTTAACAAGTAGGGGTGCCCAGAACAACAACGAAATGCCGACGAACATGAGGAAAGTATCGAAAAAATATGATAAGCCTCGTGTCAACATGAAACTAATGAACTCGCGACACCAGTGCCAAAAGTCTTGCGATTTGGACTGAAAGACCACCGCTTTGTTGGTAAAAAAACTAAACAAAGTTGCTAGCACCCATGCGATTGTGTTGGAAAATAAATAGTGTTCCGCCAAGACTGAGTGTAGCACCCAGAATACCAAGACGTTCACCAGCGCGGCCATAAAGCCAAACAGTGCGTATTTCCAAAAATATTGATATTGATGGTAGATTTTAATCAACCACTGCACGCCGTTCGCCACCGTTTCTTCTAGCTCAAAAATATTATACAATAGCAATATCATACCTTGTTATCGGCCCCCTGACAAGCTCAGCCGTTAAATTGGCGCTTAGTGGGCTGGTCGCTTATACTTAAACTAATCTGCAATTCTTTTTGGAGTGAATTATTTATGAGAACTTATTTATTTATTGCCGGGCTGATCTTAGCCTGTCTAATTTTAATCATTATCTTAATTGCGGTGTTAGTCCATCTCCACCATGTCAATCAGGCGGCGGATAAACAGGCCGCGTTGCTTAAATCAATTCGGCAGCGCCTCGTTCATCAAACTTTGACCAATCAGGAGCAAGACCGTCAAATTACCAAGTTGCAGACTCAAAATAACGGTTTTCGGAATCGCTTGAATCAAGCCGTTCCCCATCCGGTGGCGGTTCCTCAGACTCGCCGGATCAACGCTAATTCGCGTGCAATTTTCCGCTCATACGTCATTGGTTTAGATTACTACCAAAAAGAATTTGAAGCCGCGCTGGCCGATGCGAGTGCCCGAGGTTACTTTAAACCTTATGGTGGCTATAATGATTCTGGTCTGAAAGCAGATTATCTCTATGCCAAGAAGTACCGTGTCGACGCTAACGCTAACATCGGTGAAATTCAGTTAGTTGAAGAAGTTGATGGTGCTGAGCGATCCGTACGGGTTGAACTAAAAGTTGCGGAGCATGGCTATACCATCGGCTATCTGCCGAAAAAGCAGGTCGACGAAGCCTTCAACGTGATCGACATTTACGCTAACTCGGTCATGACCCTCTCCTCCAAAACTAATTTAACTGGTGGTGAATGGAAGATGGCGATCGATGCTGTCGATGAAATGCAGTACCTGAATGATCCCAACGCTCAAAATCGGGCCCTTCCCGATTACGGTGCCATTGACACCCCCTTAAAAATCAAGACCGGTAAAAAGTCCTACTTTCTCCAATTCACCTTATATGAAATGGAAATCAGCAATGATGAGATTCCATTGTATAGTTTAGTCGACACAGTCGACGGTCAACGTGGCTCGATTGTTGAAGTCGATGCTGGTCCGATCTCATATGTGATCGACGTCCAAGCTGGGCCACAGACTGGGTCCAAGATTACGGTCATTCCTGAACAAATTGACCGCGTCATTTGGGTCCCTAACTGGAAATAGGTCAATCACCGTTATCAAGTGAGGTTATTTTAATGAAAAAATTAATCTTAGTGATCCTGTTACTTCTGTCAATCGGTGTGATGACCATCGTTGATTCGAACATCATCCGACAAGCCCCTTATCCGAGCTTGTCCCAAGAACAAACGAAATAAGGAGGTCCGAACGTGACCCGGGCAATTTTAATCAGTTTCTGCGCCCTATTCCTTTTAGCAGGCTGCACTTCCCAAGCTGAGCCAAGTATTTCCACTAAGCAAGCGAACTCAGTTGCAGCCGCTAACCGCGCGGAGCAAACTAGTCGTGCCAATGCAGCGGCTGATGCTAGTGCTAAGAAGCAATCTGGTGACCATTATCAAGCTGCTGACGACCATATCACTAGCGCAACTAGTGCAGTGGCCGCCGTCGGGCAAGTGCTCAACGATCCCAAGCAACAAACCTTTGGTGTCGTACCAACTGCCAATCAAGATGCACACGGCCACCACTATTATCAGGTCGATGCTTATCAGAAAACGGCTAATGGCGGCCGGGGGCATTATCTGAATAGTTACTTTGTTTATTTAGATGGTAGTATCACGACCAAACAAGCAAATTAATAAACAGACAAGTTGTCATCCATTCAAGCAGTGTCGTTGAACCTGCTGGGATGGGTGACTTTTTGGATGCATTTTTTGCCGGTAGTAATTTCAGTATTTCGGCGTACAGTTATTCCATGCTAATTAAGGCCAGCCCCAGTAACTAAGCAACCAATTTGCAATTACAATTAATATCAACTGCATAAATATAGAAAAAGGTTTATTTTTTTGTTACTTTTCGCTATAATGGATATTGTTGTTAAAGCAACTGCCCCAGTGGCGGAACTGGCAGACGCGCAGCGTTCAGGTCGCTGTATTGGAAACAATGTACAGGTTCGAATCCTGCCTGGGGCATAATTTGGTAAACTAGATGAAGTTTGAATCCTGTTAAACGTTGATTTAACGGCATTCAAGCTTTTTTCATTTGTACTAAAAAACACTACTAATTTCAAAAATTTGTCTTTATTTGTCTTTAAGACATAAATGTATACTTCTGAATATTAGTTATTAAAAAAATCCCCCCACACCGAAGCGCAGGGGAATTAATCAAGTTATAACTATCATCTAGAGACAGATATTATTATACTTATTGCTTACTACTCTGTAAACCCTAGTAGTTGTCTCATTAGCTATATTGACAACTAATTATGCTAAAACTAAAATCGCACTAACCAAATACACGGGTAAGTAATATAAAAAAATCTTCCACCCATCAAAGCAGAAGATTATCCTCATCACCTCTGGCATCATTAGCTGACAATCTTGGAGGAATTCGAAAGCCATGATACTAATAACAGGACAAAGGACATAATAACGCTTGTCAGTTTATATTACAATACCGAAAGTAGTCTATACAAACATATTAATAACTCCTTGTGATATTTATCCACTTTGAGGTATAATCATTATTGTTCCCTTCTTAATTCCTAGGGAGCAGAACACCCATTTTATTTATTTAAACCTTGAACCAGCCTTGGCTGGTTCTTTTTGTATGTTTCTGTTAATAAAAGGATCCCCCACACCGAAGCATGGGGGACTAGAACAGTTCACGATTATTATACTACTTTTAGCTTGCTTGTGAGGCGGATTCTGACGTTGTTTCGGCATTTGGTTGCGCATTGGTATCCAAATTAGCCGCTAGCGATGACGCTAAAGTGGCTGCTGAACTAGCCGTGGCCGTGTCACCAACTGCCGCCGCACTAGCTGCTTGACTGTAAGCCGCCACTACTGCCTGTGATGCTTGGGCTTCGGCTTGACTAGCCGCCGCTGAGTTAGCTGCTTCAATCTTAGCTTGAGCTTCCGCCAAAGCTTCCACGACCGTTTGTTCCGTATAAGCTAACGTGCTCGACTTGGTCTTGATCGTGTTGCCGGTATCTTCCAAAATAGAATTATCCGTAATTACCCCGACAAAGGCTAGGATTGCCCCCACGGCGGTAATCACTAATACAACTGCATTAGCGTCAATCTTGACACCAAAGAAGACCGTTGCGACAGCTAAGCCAATAATCAACACGGACCCGATAATCTGGGCCCAATAAGCAGGCTTCTTGTAGTTAGCTTTGAGTGTTGCCTGAATTACATTTAAAAATTTTGTCATTGTTTTTCCCTCCTAAAGGAACTTTTCTGCGATGTAAATAACTAACGTGACGAGCACGCCACTAACCAAGACCCCGATCAACCAATTTTGAATAGTTGTAACGCGGTCGATTTGATGACTAGCTTCAATGGACTTGGCCAGTGCCTTGTCCGCTTTGTCGCCAATATCGTCAACTTGATTCAATTTTTCTTCGATGTTCTCAACTTTCGTTTTGGTGGCGGCCACATCCTTTTGAATATCCATTAATAACTTAGTTGTATCGTCGTATTGTGCCATTAGTAGACCACCCGTTTCCCATAGTCATGCCCATTGGTGACACCTAGCTTGATAAAGCCATACAGACCATTTGAACGGGTATAGCGTGCCCATACATAGTCGTGTTCAATAATAACCGCGTTGTAAGTTACACTCTCACCCTTGTAATAGGTGGCTATTTGACTCACCTTGTCACTATCCGTGTAACGAACAGCTAGTGTCCGACTAGGATAGAACACCCCTCGCTGGTTGTATTTAACGACCTTAAAGGTGGCCTTCTTAGCTGCCTGAGCCTGTTTAACATTGGCCTGTGCTTTAGCCTTGCTAGCAGTCGTGTAACCCGATTTAGTAATGCCCGTTAAATCGACATTGCCATCTAATCCGCCTGCTTTATACATACTAGTGAATTGGAAAATAGCCACGCCATCCATGCTAGGGAACCAGTTATAATCAGGGGTAGTTCTAACCAGATAGTCTGGATACTCAGATACCCATAAACAACTACCGTATGCTTTTAAAATCAAGCTAACATTAACATGGTCGCTTAGATAGGCCTTGCCGGAATACAACATAGGGGTATAACCAGCCGCTTTAATGAGGGCCATTTGAGCTAGAATGACATTAGTGTTAGCTGTCACGCTATTAGAAGCCCCATCCTCATAATCCAACGCGACGATACTACCCTTGGGCGTCTTAACGCGTGGTAAGTAATAGGCCATCATAGCCTTGGCATTGGTCATATTGCCACCAACACCGTCCCATAAGTAGGTGTGGACTCGTTTACCAGCCTTCATAGCGGACTTAACTTGGCTATTGTAAGTGGTCTGAGAGATATTAGTACCGCCATAAAAGCCACCCGCCTGTGATAGCACGAACTTATCAGTACTATAGCCGAATGTCCCACTATTACCGTTATATTTAGACCAGTCGATCCCTTGGTCACGACTAGTTGAAGCCTGACTGTTTAAATTGACCATTAAAAAGGCCATAAAAATGGCGCCCACCGTTAAGATGAGTGCCTTTAACTTGTGCTTATTCAATTGTCTACCTCCTACTCAAGACTGCTGTTTACTTGGAACTGTAATGTTGACTCACTCGGGTATATTGACGTTCCAGTAGTGTCAACCACCCATACTTCTAGCTGATATTCTCCCGCTGTTAGGCCAGTCATTAAATCCGACGTTAAGGCTAGTACAATTTGACCAGTTGTCGGGTCTGTTAAACTAGTTGGGTCAACTGTGACTGATTTAAGGTAGCCACTAGCATTACCCAATTTAACAGTAATTGAAGTGGCATTAGTTAAATCGGTGCTCACATTATCATTGCCACAAATTAACGTAAAGCTAGTTGTGGTATCGCCAATTTTAACAGTCTGTGGTGAAGTATCGGTAAAACTAAGCGTCTTCGCCATCTTTAGGTGCCTCCTTCTCAGCCAACTTGGCATTAAGCTGGTCAATTTGAACTTGAGCCATCGCTAATTGCTGGTCTTTAACGGCAATTGCTTGGGCATAGTTACTCGTTAGCTTGTTAATTAAAGCTTGTGCATCGATATTCATAATTTAATCCTCCTGTGTGGTGGTTGTCGTAGTAGTGGTAACTGGCTTTAAAGCAGTCAGACTATCAATCAGCGTGTTTAACACCTTTAATTTAACGTTATCAATGCCACCTACAATGGCGGTGTTAAAGTCGTCCATGGTAATGCTGACCTGTGAGCTAATCGCTAGTGTATTAATCTGAATGCTGATCGTCATAATGTTGTTCGTGTAATCTGGTTTATAATTCGTGATTAAAATGCTATCCATTTAATTTGGCCTCCAATTCTAATAAATGCCCGTTTAATTGGTCAATTTGCTTTTGTTGTTCCTGTACCGTGGCTAGGGTGGCATTTAATAGCACACTGTCATCCACTCCATTTAACTTGCCATCTTCATCACGACTAATAAATACGTCCGGTAATTGCCACTGCTTAGTATCATTCACATCATCAACAATGCTAGATAGCCTAATATGGCTGGTATTATCGTCAGTTTTGTACTGATAAGTGGCTAGGTCGATTGCATTAATTAGCTGTGCCCAATAGGCGGTATCAGCCTTTTGAACATCCTGCTTAACACTCAATAAAGACGATTTAACTAAGCTAGTATAGTGAACGGCACCAGCATAGATGTCAGCGGCACCACCTTTCCCCATTGCAAAGTGAATAGCGCCATTATCAGCACTGGTAAACGTATGACCAGTGTTAATGTGGAAGTTACCAATATCCAACTCTCTATTAAACTGAATGACGTTAGAACCAGCCGTGTCAGTACCAAAGTTCGCGATATCAGATCCGGAAAAATTGGTAACTCGCCACCAAGTAGAAGCTTGGTCTGCAATGATATTGCCATAACTGTTAAACGTAATGCCCGTCCCATTCATTTGAAGACCACTAAAATGAATAGACTGTGTACTCCCCCAAAGATGGAGGCCATTTAATGGGCTTATAACAACTTGACCAGTTAATTGGCTTCCAGAAACGGATTGCGAGAATGACATATCCTTGCCATTCGTAAATCCGGAGTTTAAAGAAATCGTATCACCACTAAAATTACCGTCATAAGCTTCATATTGGCTACCAGAAGCATTTATCGCGCGATACATGGTTCTTAGTCCGCCACCACTCATCTCTGTTCTCAAAGCGTCCATTGAGTTAAAAAATGTCGTGGAAGTCTTCCCACTTGACTCAATGGTGAACGGATAGAAGTTACTCGTATTGTTGGAATTACTAATGATGTCGCCACCATGGAACGTTGTCCCATTTATAGTTGAACCATTAATCGTACTAGTATTGATTGTTGGTGAGGTTAATGTGCCACCAATAAGCGTCATGTTCTTAGCCGTTATCGCACCATTTTTGTCTACTGTGAACGTTCCGTTATTGGTACTAAACGTGTTGGCGACAATGTTAACACCTTTTAACGAGCCAGCAGTAACGTCGCCTAAATTGGCACTTAAAGCTGATAGTTTATCAACGTCTAGCCGGTCAGTGCTCATTGTTCCTGTTGTAATGTTTGATGCGTTGATATTTTCACCAGTAATCGTATTAAAGTCAATTGAACCAGCCGTTAAATGGTTAGCACTAATGTTGCTCATTTTAGCGTCAGTGATAGCGGCATCTGCTATCTGTGCTGTGCCTACAGCTAATGACCCTATCTTGGCATTAGTAATTGCACCATCACCTATTTGGGCGGCGCCCACGGCTAGGTTAGCAATCTTGGCACTATTAACAGCCGCATTACCAATCTGGGCATTGGTGATTGCACCGTTGGCTATTTCAGCTGTTCCAATAACTCCTTTATCAATAGCTGTGTCTGTCGTGATATGGACTATCGAGCCATCCTTAACACCTGCACTTAACGTCTGATAATCGGCACTTGCTTGACTTGCACTTACTGCTGCTTGACTACCAGTTAGTACAGCATTAGAAGCTGCTTGACTAGCACTATTAGCAATACTGGTAGCATTATTACCAGCACTTTGTGCTACCGCAGCCGCACTATAAGCTTGTGAAGCCACCTGACTAGCGCTATTACCAGTTGACGTTGCCTGACTAGCCACGATAGCCGCACCAGAAGCCGCTTGACTAGCTACCGATACACTAGACTGCATGTTATCAATGTCAGTGTTAAAGCTATCACTTAAGGCGGTCTGTACGTTGCTTAGAGCCGTATTGTAGGCATCTGTAAGGGCCTCGTAACTATCTCGGTCAACGTCACTAGCTTTAGTCGTATCCGTTAAGATGGCTGTCATAAAGGTGTTCAAGTTAGTGTAGGCTGTCGTTAAATCAGTCGTACTAACATTGGCCTCTTTAGCCCGGGCTAGCACTACATTATACTGGCTAGTTAACCCGGAATACTGTGAAGCCTCTGTCTGCTTTTCAATGACACTCATTAAATTGGGGTCATTTAAATTGGCAACTCCACTAGCCGCATTATCAGCCGTATTTTGCGCGTTGATAATCTTAATGCCATCATCGGTTAATATAACCTGAGTTGCGTTAGATTCAGCCATCTAATTCACCTCCCTTCTAATCGGCCGTGCTATCATTTTCATTGATTGTCCCTTTATCAATCGTGCTAGCTGCCGATCGTTTCGTAATGGGTATTGTGTACACCTTTTCCTTTTCAGCTGAATAGGGGTCAATTTCTAGTACCCGCGTGTTAAAGGTCACTAACAAGTACGCCTGTGAATCCTGATAAAAGACGTTACAAGTTTCCACTTCACGGCTTTCATCGGTCAGGTTGGGCATTACCATATCATTGTCAAAGTAAGCTTCAAATTCGGCCCCTTTATGCACAACATTTAAGGCCCACACTTTATGGGGATCATCGGTTGTTTCAGCTTCACCGCCACCGGCCGCAAAATAGAAGTATGGGAAGTCTAGGCATTCAGATTGGTAAGTGTTCTGGTTAAAATCAATCCCATAATTGGTGATATTAAAGTTGTATAGCACGTTATAGTTGCCTGCTAACAGGTCACTAGCGTTAAGAATGTCAGTGGAGCCATCAGAATAGCCAATTGAGACCATATCATGTTGACGGTCGTAGTTAATTCGGCCGTAACCTTTAAGCGCCATAACCTGTTGTACTCGACTATCGGTAGGCTGTAACGTTACCCCGGCCACATATGGAAAACGTACCAGAATGTAATTACCATCATTCTTTAAGCTCACAATCGTCCAAATATAAGGTGTACCATTAACCTCCTGTACCCCAAATGTACCACCATGTTGGCCATGAATTTGCAACATCACCGACTGCACAGCAAACTTGCTATCCTGCAAAGCGAACATAACATCTTTAGAACCACTAGAATCACGAGCACGACTAGTTAGGTACTGCCCATTGTTTAAACGTGCCATGTATTGAGTGGCTGAGTGCGCCCCATTATCATCAGGCCCATAGACGCCTAAATAGCTGATATTAGTGGTGTCTAGCTTAATCTCGGGGTCATCTTGAATATAGTCAGCTTCAATTGTCCCGTGTAAGGTACCCACAGCGTTACTAGCCGCATTAATTAAGTAGCCGGTTTTTTGGTAGCTGGTGTCAACCGTGCCATCAGTGTTATAACGGCGCCAAATAAAGCCCTTGCTATCAATGTAGGCTGAAATATTAGTGCTACCTTCCCAAGCTTGTAAAATCAACCGTTTAGTCTGGGTAGTATCCGTGAAGTTGTTACCGTCAGGCGTTAAAGCGACTGGTTTAATCGAACTAGCATCGGCCTTAGCTTCTTCAACCGCCTTACTGAGTGCGTTCTGGTACTGTTCCATCCATGCCGGCGTGGCTACTTGAACAGTTGTATACTCGCCAAAACCAACCGTGTTGCCATACGGGTTAGCAAAGCTGATTGTCCGTTGAATAACGCGACCGCTAGCGTCTAATACGGGCTCAATTAATTCATCTTTAAACCTAATTGTGGCACCTAATGGTGGATTAAAGTTGGGTGTTACATTCACCTCATAATACGTTCTAGGGTGGTTATACAGCTTAAGCATGTCTTTAGCCCATGACTTTAAACCGGCTGAGTTACTAATCTGATTAGCAGTAACAATGGCTTCATAGTACAGGCCAGCTTGCCAATCCGGGTTATATTTCTGGTTGGCCTCATCATCAACGATATAGGGCTTACCATCATTGACCACTGCAATCGTGCTACCATTAGCCCCATAAGGAATCAGCTTAGTCACAGGTGTTGATACCGTTGTCCGTTTAATACTAGTCATGTTTTTACCGAATACCGCCTCGTTATAAACCACATCATTGTTCAGCTGGTCGGCAATGACACATACCTTTTTCGTGATGTTTCCTTGGCTATCAATCTCAACATATGGGTCAATTTCAACATCATACGTTTGAATGAGTGTCTGAATCAGCGTACTAGCTTTAGTCTTGCCGTCAATGGTAATAGATGGTGTCATTACATTAGTGGTCTGGTAGTCTAGCGTCCAACCAGTGGCATTAAAACACTCATTAAAGGCTGTCTGAATCGAACTAGCACTAGCTGTAGTGGCTACCGGATAATGATGAGCTAAACTGTACAAGCATAGGTTGGTAAAGTTAGCCGTTGTGACGTGTTTAACAGCAGCGGTATTGCTCTCTTCCGCACTGTATATGCGCATGACGTACCAATGACCTGATAGCTCGTCATAATAGGCAAGATTGTTACCAGCCACCACTTTATCTGAATCAGGCTGGCCTTGAAGCACGTCTAGTTGGCCTTGATGATCAAACTTTTTAGATTGGGCATTTAGGTTAACTGTGCCATCAAACGTGTCATTAGTACCCACATTAACGTCATCATCATAGCTGGTGCTAGTTGTGTCTGAATCAGCTAGTTGAATCTTGACGCTGTCATTAGAGAACTTAGTGGCCCCATCAACGGTCAGGGTACCAATCCGCTTTAAATTCGAATCTAGGATTAAATACTGATTATTTAAAGCCATCTGTTAACCTCCTTATTTTAGTTATGTAAAAAGGCCACCCTTAACGGAAGCCTTTAAAGTGTTGCTATAGTAATCTGGGTAGATATTTAAGCGTGATTTGCGCGTCATCTAAGTCACCAATCATCGTTAGGCTATTAACCCCCGGACTAAGCTTAGGATAGTCCGTTGACCAAATGGGGCTAGCTAGCTTACCGCCAACCGTGGTGCTATCAGTCTCACAATTTAAGACGATCTCTTGACCAGCACTAGCAATATATTTAGGTGCGTCCTGAGCCACGTCATTAACTTGGTAAATGTCTAGGTGAGTGATTGATAGATAAGGGTTTTCATAGCCCACATTTTCGTCATCTTCGGCAATCGAGTGCTTAAAGAACACCCCACCGATACCACCTAAAGCCGATTGATAATTTGAATTAGTGTCAACGAACGTCCCGTGCACGATTAGGAACCGTTTAGGGTCGGTACAAGGCTGGCCGGAATGACTACCACTCGTGTAGTATTGCGTGATTGACCAGCTAAACACCTTACCATTTTTGATTAGGTCTAATTGAAGCCAACTAGTGCTTAGTGCTGACTTTTCTTCTTTGTTAACCACTGTCATATAATTAGTGACCGTCTCTTTAACCGACTTAGTAGTAACCTTGCCAGTTTTCTTATTTTTTGACTTCTTAGTGACCGTCTTAGTTGTAGTGCCAGTCTTAATTTTAATCTTCTGGTCACGGCCATTGCTAGAACTACCTGAGGGGCCTTTACCATTGTAGAAAGTCTCATGTTTACCGTCACCCCCGGCAAAAGTGCCACCCGGCTTGGTAATTTGTAGATAGCAAGTTGGGGTACCACCTGAACTAGAATCAGCTAGACCAAAGCGACCAATCGTTGCCCCATTCGGGTCTAATAGCAGGACTTCTACACGCCCCATCGCTCGTCCATTATGGGTACCTGAGTGCTTAATGTGATGGATTCTAGTGGTGACTCGATAGTTAGTTAGGCTGTTAGTCATACCGGTAAAGCGAACACCGGGGCCATACCAGTCTGGTTGATGGCTACCATATTGTTTAACCCCATTGGCTAGCTTGACCATTAACACTTGGGTATCTCGGTTGCTATCAGCTTCACCTTGATAAATGTAGTCACCAGCAGTCTTCATCTGAGCAATCGCATTGGCATCATTAGTCCACTCAGCCATGGTATTTAATACATCACTGTTCACGACCTGCGTATAAGGCTGTACTGCCACCGCTTGGTCTTCATCGCTATCAGGTCCCAGTCCATATTCACCACCGTTTAAGGTAAAGCCAATGTGCTTTAAATCCCGCTTAGGTACGACCTGAATAACTGGCTCCGTTCTAGCGGTGCCATCAACAGTGATTGTATTTAAACCGTTCTTTAAGGGTGTTTCAACCTGTGGCAGGGTTGCCCGTGGGTCTGATTGCACAAAGGTAATCGTTAGTGTAGCGTCCCACGCCCCCTGGTTAATGAACTGTGGATCGCTAATCGCAGTAATATGCCCCCAGTAAGTCACTTTGGGTTCAAAGCCAAATACTAGTGGGTACTCTTTACCATTATCACTTGGATCATCACTTAGCAATAAGCCGCTCAAATTATGCATAATCTGATTGTATTTGTCCTGACTGCCACGAGCGATAATAGTTATTGGAATACTGATTGTCCGACTAGTATAGTCCATACCATTAAATTGATTACCATACATGGCGGGGATATCGGTTGCTTGTTCGGCCATGGCTGGTGCACTTGGCAGTATTACTGCTCCCATAACGGCTTGCAAATCATCGCGGCTATTTAAGCCAGCATATTCAAAATCATTTTTGTTCAAAACAGACAATTATATCGCCATCCTTGTTTAATTTTAACTATGTAAAAAAGAGCCTTCTAAGGCTCTTCAATATATTAATACTAATACCCCATCATTTGACTATATTGTGACGTCTTCTTGGTATTTGACCTGACAGCATTAACCACGTCAGAGTTGGCAACAACTGCTTTAACATCTCCTTGGCCAGTGACCAAAGCATCTAGTGAAGCTATAACCCGCTGTTTGAATGCTTCGTCGGAATCAATCTGGTCGTTACCGGTATTTATCACATTAGCGCCATCTTGAGCTCCGAACTTAGCCATTATCTGTTGCATAATTTGGTAAGCCCTTGAACGCTTAGATAAGTCCATCGGAACTATGGCTTCTGGCAAGTTGCCTTCAAACAATTTGTAAACGCCCGCTTTGTTTCCGAAACCACCATTCTCAAATCCTTTAATATAGCGATAAACAGCTGACGCCTGACTTTCACGAAGCCCACCGGTGCCGTTCATAGCACCGCCTGATTCCCACGTTGCAAAGAATTTATATGCGGCTTCTGTTGGATTGGTCATACGTAGAACAGATTTTAACAAACTACTCTCACCGGGCTCGTTAAGAGCGTAATTAATTTGGCCAGCAGCTGAGTCCCATGCATATCCATGTTTTCTAAGCCAGCTTCTTAATGCTGTTTCACGAGTGAACGTCCATTGCCCCAACCCAGTACCATGATCAAGTGGATCAATGGCAGTAGGGGTCAAGTTTGATTCGATAACCCAATTTCCTAGAACACCGGCAATACCACCATTATTTGAAGCGGGATAGCCATGTTTAAATGCTCTAGCCAATTCTCGTGCACGGGAAGCAACACTACCGGACAGCTTAATGTTGCCAACTCCTCCACCGAAGTTGTCAGCTAAATCAGAAATAGCTTTCGCAAATCCCTTTAAAGCTCGGTCAACTAGTCCTTTGCCTAAATCATGACCGATTGAACCGACTCCTGGAGTTTTGGTTGGATCAAATGTCTTTAAAGCCATTGACTTTAAAGTTTTCAATGGGTGAGTTATCTTAGACAATGCATCCATTGCTTTATCACTAACGCTGTCGAAGATAGAAGTAGCACCGCTCTTAATTTTCTTTAAAAACGACGCGATATCAATAGTGCCTTTAGCATAGCCAGGAAGCGTATGTCCTAGGCCACCGTTAAAAAGCTTAGCAGTATCACCAGCATTAAGAATCTGATCACCAGGTTTAACATTAACCACTTCAGCACCATTCATACCCAGAAATGACACTTTCCCATTGTCTCTATCAATTTTAGCCTCGACACCGCCTTCACCAACTAAAGCTCTAGCAGTGCCAACAATACCGCCGGAAGCATGGGCTTCTATGCTTACTGGATTATATCCTGATTGATAAGCGCCAACATTGATTGGTTTAATACCAAATCCTTTAACTAGATTACTAAAGAAACTAGTAATGTTTTTCCAAATACTATGAATACCGGAGCCTTGCTTATCGGCAGCTTTCATGGAGCCGTTGGCTTGCTTAACAGCATGCCCCAAAACACCTTTTGACTGTGAATTGGCCTGATCAACTACCGAACTGTTTTGATCCTTAGCATGTTTAACAACTTGTGATCTTTGCTTATCTGCGTCATCAGTAGTGTGCTTGTACTGACGATCCGCATGTTGTTCAGTTTTGTTTTCCTGCTCTAAAGCGTTGTCAATTGACTTTTGTTTTTGGTCCTTAGCTTTACTAATAATAGCTGCACGTTGCTTCTCGGCATACTTAGAATTACCAGAATATTGATTTTTAGCAGCATCAACTGTTTTACTATACTGGCTCTTTGCTTGGCTGATTGCCTCGCTAGCTTGTCTTTCAGCTGCTTTTATAACCTTATTGTGTTGCTTTTCAGCCGCAGAAACACGATCTTTGTATTCTTGGTCTGCCAGTGAAACTGTCTTTTTGTACTCTTTATTCGACTGTGAAATAGCATCATTTGCTTGTTCACGAGTGATTTTTCCCTTGCTCTTGGAAAGATTTCTCAAAATATCATTCTGCTTATTAGCAGCTGACTTTATCTTTCCCGTTAAAGTTGTGTGTAAACGGGCTTCTTGTGCAGTAGTTTCCGTTGCACTTTTAATCCGTAGTTTATCAAGAGCGGCTGACTTTTTGTTTTCTTCAGCCTTAATAGCTGCTTTCTTTTTAGACATGTCTTTCTGAACAATAATCGAGTTGGCACCAAACCGTCGTTCGTCAGATGCTATTTTAGCATCCCAGCTAGAACTAGTTTTTCTCTCGCTAGCATTCCATTTACTAATGATACTTGCTTTTTGCTGCGCATAATACTTCGCAATAGCATTGCGATCAGAAGCTGACATTTTTTCAAAACGATTTGTCTCACTATCATTCTTTTTAATTGAAGCTAATTGCTTTTTATACTCCGCATCGGTTAGCATACCCGCTTTATGAAGTACGTTCACATCATTTAAATCTTGCTTCTGCTTTTTAGAATAATAGGAACTATACGCCTTACCTAGATCACTCAGTGAGTGCTTAGTAGACTCTGTCTTAATCTCGGGAGCTTCAATGGTCTTCCCTTTTAGCGCATCACTAATTCTTTTAACAATCGTATTTGCAGTTTTAGTACCACCAACACCATCACCAATGCTTGCTCCTAACATTGCTCCCGCAGCTGTTCCTGCTCCCGGGATAACACTTCCAAGGGCTGCACCAATGCCGCCCCCAATAAGTGTTCCAGCTGTTTTACCAGTTGCTTTATATTTATCAGACGCCTTACCGGAGCTAACTGCTTTCGCAATGCTACTACCAGCGTCCCAAGCAGTCATGGCTAATCCAGCACCATTGATAATCCTTGTACCAATTGTTCCTCCTAGCAATGACCATTTACTGCTTTTAGAAATTTTTTCAGTATTTTCCGCTTCAACTGATATAGAGCTTAAATCAGCGCCTATATTCCCATCCTTTCTACCTTTAACTCTCCGATAACCAGTTCCAATATTTTCTTCACTGGCCGTACTTAGTTCAGCATTAGTTTTAAGAACCGCGTTTTGTTCTTCTAAAGCTTTAGTTTCTTGTTTAATCCCTAGAACTTTTTCAGCCCAGCTAACAGTATCACTGATTTTTTTAAAAGTTGACAGAACTGAACTAGTCTCTTTGACGGCTTTACTTGTTAACCACCATGCTGCTCCAAATTTTGCAATGGTTTCTGTGTGCCCGCCAACCATACTGAGTAATGGCTTTAAAAGTGCATTGGTTATTTTAAGCGATTCAATTAACGTTTCAAAGCCCAGGCCACCCAAGTTTTTGACAGTTTTGAAGAAATTAACAATTTCCGGAGCATTTTTGGCAATAGAGTCAGAAGCTTTGGTGACACCCTTGGCCAAGTTATCCATTGCATCATTCATTGCTTTTGGTTCCGACTTGACATCAAAAGCTTTAGCAAAGGCTTTAGTAATCGTGCTAATACCTTTTTCTGCCGCTACACCTACCTTATTAAACTCCTTGTCAGTCCGTTTATCAGATACCCATTTTGAAACTGCGCCATAGATTGGATTTTGAGCGGTTAAAATCGGCTTTTCAATGTCACCGATTAAAGCTGGAACACGCGCTTTGATCGTACGTTCCATACCAACCATCGTATGTAACATGTTGTCGGCGGCTTTATCGTATTTTCCGGATCCAAGTTGATTAAACGTATTTTCAATATCTTTAGCAGATATTTTTCCTTCTTTAGCCATCTCACTCAAATCAGCAACTGTTACCTTACTACTTTTGTGAGTCTTTTGGGCGTTTGTCTCTTGTTGAGCAGCATATTGCGAGTTAACCTTAATAGCTTGCTTAATTTCTGCATTAGTCACTTTGTGCCCACTTGCAATTTGCTTGCTAAAAACTGTAAATTGCTGGGCACTGACAATACCTTTTTGACGATATGTTTCTAGGTCAGATAAACTATTATTTGTTCCATAATGCATTCCTTCAAACATCAAGGTCATTTTTTTGTTATAGGCACTTACGGCTTTAGCAGCACCTTTACCTGTTGAAGCAGCCGTATCACCCGTCTTTTTTAATCCAGATTCATACTTGGCCAATTGTTCACGGAACATCGGGAAATACTGGCTAATTTGGTTTAACATACCAGCATTGGCTTTTCCCCGTGACAGGCCGTTAACCATGTCTTGTGTAACTGCTTGTATCTGTTGTTTATCTAATCCAACCGCATCCGACATGTTTAGCATGGATTTGGTTAATTCATCTGATTCTTTTTTATTGGAATGTAAGTGATAAAAGCCTTGCTCTAGTTCATTAACAACATCTACGGCTTGACCGGTCTTAACAGATAAGTCGTTGATTGTTTTAACCATTGCGTTAGATTTGCCAACAGCGCCAGTTAAAGTCAACCAGGTGGCCGTCATCTTTTGCTGCTCTTTTTCATATTCCATACCAGCGCTAATAGCTTCGTGAATATGTGAAGTAATTGATTGAAAAGCGCTCGTAATACCACTGGCAACTAAATGAGCACCCAGAATTTTGCCAAATAAATGATTGGCCTTATCTGCGTGCTCGTTTACTCTATTTAGCTGGCTAATGACTGACGTTAATCCTGACTGTGGTTTTTTGCTTAATTGCTCATCAAGCTCTTTCATCTTAACCCGAGTTTGGGCAATTTTAGTACCTAATTCGTTCACCCTAATCTGTTGTTCTTTGAACTCTTTAGAACTGTTACCACTAGCACTCGCAATCTTATTAAGTATGCTTTGCTCAGCCTCTAGTTGCTTGTTAAGCTCATTATAAGACTGATGTAACCCGCTAGCCTTAACTTTGTTGGCTTCAAACTCGTGGCCTTCGGCTTTTAGTTTGGCTACATATGAGTCTGTTACTTTGGCTGATATTTCGGTTGCATCTTTTAATTGTAAGACACCACTTTTTTGCAGATCAAGTGACTTCTGTGCTCGTTCTTGTTGCCCCTCTAAACTGGCGATTGAGCGTTTTGCAGCGTTAATCTGATTTTCATATTTAACATAAGCTTCTCGGCCTTTTTGAGTGGTTTGGTCTAATCCGTTTTGCTCCCTTTTGAGACGCTCAATTACTAATCGTTGTGCTTCAATAGCTCGGCCAGCATCTTTGACTTTACCCGCATAAGCCGCCATAATACCTTCACCCGAACGGATTTCAGCAAAGTTAGCTTGCATACTAGATTTTAGTAATTTCGCTTCATTCTTTAATTCGCTTAACTTGCGAGTCATGCCACCATCGTCCATGTTAATTGCGAATTCGTAGCCTTGAATTTTCTCTGTTGCCATACTTTGCCTCCTTTACAATGCACCAATTTGACGTGCTAATTCGAGCGGATCTTGAACACGGTCTTTACGTGACTTGGCATTCAATGCTGTTTGCATTTCACTAAATGAGCTTTGATAAAAGTCACTAGGCAATATGCCTTGTGAAATCAATTGATTAGCGATGTAATCAATATCCTGAATAAAATTATCAAGTTGCCAAATCATTCTGGCTTTGGCAATTTTGGGTCTTCTTCCTCTTCCTGATCGCTGCTGTTGCCTACAGATGGTAATTCTACTCCCAAGAATTGTTTTAAACAGTCATTAAAGAAGTCGTATTCGTCGCTAACCGAAAATTCCATGGACATGACACGTTTCTTTTGCGAAGCATTTAGTTCCAATAAATCACAGGTCGTTTCAGCCACAACCTTTGCAAGCTTAGGTGTTAATTCGACTACACCTGTAATGCTGTCCTCAGTTTCTTCAGTAGTCTTGATGAACTTCTTATATGCTTCGGCCATTTTTTCAACATTTTGACCACTATCAATCAACGTATACTGCGTGCCCGTCCCAATTTTCTTGCCATCAAATTTAACTGATTTTGCCATTATTTATATGCCCCTTTGTGTATTGTTTATTATCATTTATTGTGAACCCGTGCTTAGAATGCGCTTCTCAGCATGTTTAAAAGCCGCCCCTAGCGGTATTGTGGATTTATTTTAGGCGACCATAATTATCATTTATTACTGGTTGGCGCAGATGAGTCACTATCAGTTTTACTAGTCTGTGAGCCTGTGTCAGTTGTAACTTTATTGACCACTGGTGCCGTTACTCGCGTTTTTATAAAACGTTTGTCCAGGAAATACAGCGTCAAACATCGCTTGCTTATCAAATTTAGGATCTGACTCAGCATATACCTTGTACGGTTGGCCGCTGAATTTATCATAGTTCAAGGCGGTAAACGTCAAATTATCATCGTCACGAGTTTCAGCTGTATCCGTGTTCGTTTGAATGTTCTGGCCAGCTTCGTTAAAAATCCCACGACCAAAGCAGAAATAAACAGCAGTACGTGTCACTGGTGAACGTGACTCAATAATAAGGCCAGCTTCAACGGGTGTGTCAGAATCAATGTAACCACCTTTACCATCTGATACCCGGCCTAATAGTTTTTGCTTGACAATGAAATTAATTTCATTTGCGTCGATTGCCACTGACGGTGCCGAAGGTGGATTAGAAACGTCCACAACTTCATTGTTGCCAGTAATCTTAGATACCGTCCCAGATAGCCCGGTAATGTTAGCAGTCTTAGTACCCAAGTTACCGTTTGCTTTGCTAGTATCAACGGGGTATACCCCAGCGGCCGACAACCCCTTATCTGCATCAATAACCGTTGACCCGTCATCAGCTTTAATACCGGTGTATAACATGTTTAAACCTAATGTTGCCATTTAAATGGCCTCCTTTATATAATTAAATTTCAAAGTGTTCGTGATACTTTCTGAATCTGGTGTTAATGTCTGGCCAGCATCGCTATAACAACGAATATCATTGGTCAATAGCACTTGTTTTAACCCGGATTCGATGGCATCCATATCGCCCAAGTAATCTTTAGGATAATAGAGCTGTATCTGGACTTGCTTCGTTGATTGGAATGGAATCCCATTGCCATAATCTTGACTGCGCTCAGGTAACCCACTGATTACTACAATAGGCTCGTCAGTTGAAGTATCGTTAGTTGGAATAAAAAAGCTATGGATATGTTCCACAGCTAGTTCTGGTATTTCATTAATATTTGCAACAATCATGCCTTTAATAAAAGCTACCGGCGTCACTTGCCCACCTTCTTGTCCATAGCAGTCTTTAATTGTTCAACAACTGCCTTGCCAACTTGGCCTTTTGCTTCACGCTGAGTAGTCTCCCAAAAGTGTTTCCCGGAAACATGGCTGTGTTTGGAACCATTACGGTCAACAACGTCCCAGCCATCATTTTGAAAACGTGCAATGTACCCTTTTTCACCTTTGGCTGTAAAGCCAACGTTAACCGAGCCATTAGGATGATCTACAGCAATTAATGAATCACGTAGATGTACTTTTTCAGCATGACCATGTACCTTGCGTAGTTTTCCTACAGGAATCTTAGGCTTCATAATTTTAATGAACTGATCCGCTCCAGCTGCATTAGCTTTAAGCTTCTCTTCACGTCCAAAGCCTTCCGCCATAGTATCTAAAATATGTTCAAATGAGTCTGCATGTTTAATCTCATTCGCCACGCCCAATCACCACCTTATGACAAGTTATGAGGTCAAAACCATCCGGTGGTAAACCATCATCGTAGGCCACATCATCAATCTGGTAAACATCCTGATGATTGCGTCGTAATTGCATGCCAGTAGCTATTTTTAGATTATGGCGCACAAAGTAAACAGCATTCTGTTGTGAGGTGTCGCCATTTAACGCTAACCTTTGCTGAAACGACAATGACCATTCGCCGGCGTACAAACTGAATTGAGGGACAAAATCAGTAATAGGATTACCAGTATTAGGGTTAACTTTTCCAGTAGCTTCCTGAGTTCCAAACTCCAATCTAAAATTCATTCGTGCAGGATTAATTGCTTTCGTCATTTGTCCCCACCTCATATTGCTTTTGACTGTACAACCCTCTGAGTTGACCAATGATTGAGTCCACGACCAGATCAACTGGATTAACAGCGATGGCTGTAATCGATGTTCGATAAGTCCAATATGAACCAGCTAAGGCGTAAACAGCAGTTTCAAACAAGTCACTCACGCCTTCCATTTCATAAAAACCCGTAACGCCGTTTTCATCACCAATGGACTGCTTAATGTAGCTAGTGGCTGCAGACAAATAGCTCTTTAGCAGCTCGTCATCATCATTCCCGTCAATTCGCAAAGATGATTTCAATGTTTCTAAATCGGCTGCCACTTAAATCACATCCTTACTTAGCCGCCCAGATTGTTACTGTACTGTGTATTTATTGGCGACATAGTTGGCTAATTACTTCCCGTCAGTCGTTGTAGCAGCGCTCGCCGCAAAGTTGGCCGTTTGGTCAGCAATTTTACTGAACGAACCTGCAACAAAGGCTTCCGTATCAGTAGCTTCAACATCAAAACGATCAATCACACGAATCTTAGTTTGATCCTTTTCAAAAGCGCCAGCTCCGATATTAGTCGTTAACAATGACGCATTTTCTCGGTCAAATAAAGTAACCGCTTGTGATAAGTCACCATAATACAATGGATAAACTGGTGCCGCTGCCGTCCCAGTATTTGGCAACCACTTGTCAGCAATCATAACCACTCGCTTACCGCGGACAATCATGCGGTCCGGCTGGGTTGGATCTGGTTGCAATAGGTAATTTCCCATAGCGTCCTTAACCTTGCATAACTCATTGTATCCTGACGTGTTCGTCAACAAGAACGATGTTGCCTTAATTGCTGGGTCAACAGCCGTGTTGATCATATCAATGATGTCATCAAACTTAGCTAAGGTTGGCTTCTTTGGCACATTATTCATGGCTTCAATAATCTTAGTGTTACGACTAACAACAACCTTTTTAGCAATCCATTGGGTAAGCCATGCCATAAGGTTGTCAGCAGTATCTTTCAATAATGAATTTGTTGCCGTCGTAATTCCACCATAACGATGAATTACATACTTAATCAAAGTAAGCTTTGGATCATCATTATCACCAATAGTGGCTGTTTCATCATCTAAATCAATCAATGGAGTGACATCTGACCATTTTTCAAAAACTCGTGATCCCGTCTGGGTGCTAACAGCTTCCCGATTAACATATTGTTGAAGGTTGTCATATTGACGAACCAGTGTATTAATTGCTGTTTGAATATCTTGTGGAATAGTCAAACCAATTGCATTGCCAGCCGCGTCAGTAGATGAAGTTACCAAGTTCATAACTTTAGGGTCACCTTTAATCATGCCTTTGAAGTTCTTAATGAACTCATCTTTGATGTCTTTTTCTTTATCATCAAGTGGGGTTTTGTCCTTATCATCCATATTGGCAATCTTTTGAGCCTTGCGTTCTTCTTCCAATTGTTCGTGTAAAGCATCACGCCGAGCAACCGCATTGTCACGGTCTTGTTTCATTGCTTTAAATTGGTCTTGATCGAAGCTGTCATCAAGGACAGCAGCATTTAACTTGTCGTTTAAGTCTGATACCTTTTGCCCTTGGGCGATCCAAGCATCATTCATCGTGTTAATATTAGCCATTAGTTGGCCTCCTTTTGATTTTTTCCAAATAAAATAGCCAATTTGCTGTTTCGTAATTCAGCAGATTGACTATTAGTAGTATTTTCTTCTTTAGACGGTTTAGTTTTATCCTTATCCGCCTTGTAAATTAGATTCAGCAGCTTATTAACTGCAGATTTAGGTGGAATGTGTGAAATAGCGTTCACCGGTTGCAATTGTTGATCATTAGCAAACATAATTTCGTCAGCGAAGCCTTTATCAACGGCATCACTAGCAGTTAACCATGTTTCATTTGCCATTAGCTGTAGCAAGTCAGCTTGATCCATGCCAGTTTTAGCTTCATAAGCACTGGCAATCGATTGATCAATACCATTTAAAATGCTGGCTTCATGCTCCAAATCGTCAGCATTACCAGCTGGTTGTGACCAAGCCTTATGGATCATAATCTGAGCAGTTGGTGAAATGTTGATATGATCGCCAGCCATAGCAACCACGCTTGCCGCACTAGCGGCTAAGCCTTGAATATTAACTGTTACATTGCCAGCATAATTCTTTAGCATAGTATAAATTTCACTAGCCGCAAAAACGTCACCACCATTGGAAGCAATGTCGACTTCAAGTGCTTCATCATCACTGTCGTCATCGTCAGTGTTGCCACTGTCATCATTTAAAATGTCAGCAACACCTGAAGGTGATACTGCTGGCATTCCAAAGAACTGATAGAAACCGGCTGTTTGATCATCAACAATATCGCCTTTAATCATCACTTTCTTTGTCATCATTATCACCTCCTTTTCCTGATTGAATCACAACTTGTTGTGTCGTTGGATTCTTAGCATCAGGCATTTCATCCGGAAAATAACCAGTCTGCTGTAATAACCAAGTTGCTTGATTATTGGCAATCGTGCCATCTTTAGCTAGTCCTGATAGAGTAGCTGCAAACGAGTCTCCCAATGGGTCTACAGCAGTCCGTATATTGGCCGTAATCTTGGCATTAAGCTTATTATCCAGCTCAGCTAAAATCGCCTGTAAATAGCGATTAAGGGCATTGGTGTACATGCCTTTGATTTGGTCAATATTACTTTGTTGGTCACCTTGGCCATTCAAATAACTATCAGGAATACCGAAGACTTTAGCAATTTGCTTACTCGTCCAATCTGTTTGGCTTAACAGCTTGGTAACATCGGCTTTCATTTCTAATGGCTTGTAATCTTCAAGTTGATCAATAACAACCGGACCACCGTTAGAACTGTTCACCTGCTTCATAAAGTTACGTGAACGGCTAGCTTTCATCTTCTCACTTAACAGTCCACCGTGCTGGATAGATAGCACGCCAGGAGCGCTGATTGAACGTGCTAATGCAGCCAACGTTAAACTGTTAGATGAACTCTTGACTTGTAACTCATTCGATAATGCTTTTAATGGACTGTTACCCGTCATACCGCCATCAGTACTAGCCCAGCGAATATGAATCATGTCAGACTGTGGTACATATTGAAGAACGCCCAAGTTAGGCTCATCAAAAGTAACCGTATAGGTTAAGCCACTACCGTCATCCAATAAGTAGGTTTGCACTTGGCTCGGTCGCAAATATTCCCAGCGTAGATCTAAGCCATTAGGATTACGCCAACGATATGCAAAGCATTCACCACCCAATAACAATTGTGAATACATAGACTGCCAAAACGTGTGACCGTTAGCTGTCGTACTAGGATTGTTTAGTATTCCCTGCGCTCGTGGCATATTAGCCATTAATTGTACCGTGGCTAAGTCTCCAGATATTTGATTAACCGCTGAATAAATATCTGAATTTTCCAAAGCATCCTTGGCGCTAACATACTCATTACTACCAGTTGGCGACAAAAAGTTAACAATATTATCGTCTTCTACTGGCACACTTTGAATACTAACTGAATTATTTATTGCCGTTGGTGGTTCAAAAAAGGGCATTATTAATCACCTCCTTTTTGGCCAGCTGTTACAACTTCTGAAAGCCATCCAACTAAAAACAAAGCTACAGCAATTGCTAGAACGCCCTGTGCCTGCCCAAATAAAAAGGCTGCATATACCCCAGCAATCACGCTTAGAATAAAACACAGCACATCAAAATAATGCCAGATAGTTGCAAAAAATTGTTTAAAAATCATCAATATCATCTCCTAACAATCCTGACTCCGGGTTATTAAACCATTCAAGAACTTGTTTTTCGTTCATACGTTCGACCTGTTTATCAGGATTGTTTACGTCTGAAAAGTCTTCAAAGTGATACATGGCTTGGAATAAGGCATCAATTAACGCATCTACCACATCAATCTTCAATGTGGCCTTAGCTTTATCGACTTGAATACCAATTTTGTCTTCATATATTTCTGCATTCAGTAGCGCCTTTTCCATAATTCGATCATCGAGTCGGTCTACCGAGCCTTCGACGAACATCGTCTGCAAAAACTTAGTTGGATCCTTCAATTCACTAGTCCGCTGCCGAATGGCTTGCAATGGCCACCCTGAATTCAAATCTAGCTGCTTGATTGTAGGCGTTAGCCCCCACGCATCATAACCAAAGAAAACAACTTCCAGTCGATGCCGCTCAACAAAGTTAAGCAACCATTGGTAAACCTGCTCATCATTGATGAGCCCCTGAGGGTGACTACTAATTGTACAAAATCCCTTTTGAGCTAAGTCCCGATAGTTAATACCGTCTTGCTTTTCTTTAGCTTCAATCGAACCAGCTTTCTGCCAGGGAATAAAGCTATGCTGATAAATAAACCATCGTGGTTTGTCATTATTATCACGATAAGGAAATACAAACGCTAGCGCCGTGTTATCACTAAACATCGAGTAGTCAAAGCCAATATAAACTTGCCGGTCATCAAAACTAAATGATGATATAATAGCCCGCTCAACGTCAGGCAGTTTCAAGAAGCTATCGGCCGATTGCTCTAGCCACAAGTTGAGGTTTTTATTTTGGAAATCGTTGAGTGTGCCCGACAAAGCGTCAGAATCACGCTTATCTGTCAAGCCGTTCAGCAACACTTCTCGTTGGCTCGGTAAATCTAGTAAGGGATTACTTTTAACCCACATATCGGGCTTATAAGTTTCGTCCAGATTGTCCTGCGACCAAATAAGCCCCAAATATGTATCAGCATCGCGCAAATAATCTTGTTCCATGGCTTGCTGAATCATACGCTCGTCGTCGTGAAACGGAACAGTGGGATCAGGATATGCCGTTGAAATTTGAATAAATTGCTTATTACGTACCTTAACTTGGCCAGAAACAATCTTAGAAATCTTTTGTCGTGTCTTAATTTCACCAATTTCATCAAATATAGCCGTTGTGAAATGAAAGCTATCGTACTGACCAGCCTCATGACTAATCGCCCGCAGTTTATTGTTATTACTACTCATCACAACTTGATCCGCTTGCGAAGACAATGTCCGAGTATCTAGCCCACTATCAGCAATCAATGACTTAAATGGCTCAATAGTTGCAATCTTAGCAAGCATTGACTTAATGTAGCCCAGAATCTTGCTCGTTTGTTTGTAATTAATGGATGAAACTAAATAGTCTTGGTTAGATAGTCCCAATGACTCAATTAAATAGCTATAAGCAGTGATAATCGCCATCAAGTATGTCTTTCCTTGTCCACGTGCAACGGAAACAATTGCCCGTGAGAAACGCTTACCACCGTCATCATTACGCCAGCCAACCAGCATAGCCATAATGAATTTTTGCCACGGCATAAGCTTAGTTGGTTCGCCTGTATCAACATTCGGACAGATGGCAGCAAATTTAAGCACTTGATCTACTTTCTTAACCGAATAAGTAAAGGGAAATTCAACGCTACCTTGCCGTTGCAAATCTCGGATATGACGAAAAGCCGCTAGCTTGATCAAATAGCCAGTTGTTACCTTCTCATCTAGGACGTCAAAAGCATATTTTGTGCCCTCATCAGTGTATTGATGACGAATTGCTGAGCAGTCTAATGATTGATAAGCCCCAATAACATCATGTGTTTGTGTTAAATCAATCTTCATTATCAGTCTCCTAGAAATTCTTTCATGCGATCACTGATACTTCGCTCGTCTTTGTGATCATCTAAGTTCAGCTTCAACAAATCGCTGCGCGATTTTGGCGACAAGCCTAATTCAGCGCCTAGTTTAGTCAGGTTTTTAACCGCTGAATCGTAAATTTGTGTCATGGGATTACGCTTGTAACCCACGAAGTCTCGACCAATTTTTTTACCGGTCTGATCTTGTAACGTTTTATAGATTGCTTGGACTTCACCGTTTTCCTGGATATGTTTATACGCATTGCGATAAATCTCATATTGGGAAGCATATTGCTCTACAAGCCCGCTATCAATGCGCTTAACCGGGGTATTTTCTTCTAAAAAAGGCACTAATCGACGCCAAACAACCTTAGCTTGCCGGCCTAAGTAAGCTGGCGGTGTGCGCGTTAATTGACCATCGTTGACATCTTTATCCGCTTTTTTCATTTTCTATGTCTCCTTTCATTATTGGTTGACCCCCCCCTACCTAAAAATTTTCAAAAATTGTTTCTATCACAAAATAACGGCAATGTGTGTGCTCTTCCTGGGACGTGTTAGGGGGCGGGGGGTTGTTTAGAAAATTTAAAAACACAATTTCATCTGCTCGTTTTAGAAAATTATTTTCTTATACCGTTTCAAATGAAAAGCTAAGATTGTTTCCCCTAAAAGAATAACTTATGCTTCCGTCCTTCAAGCCTTTTGCTACCTTGTCTCTACCGATGTGCAGTATTGAAGCTGCAGCATCTTTCGAATAGAACATGCTAGCTTCGTGAGTGACATTATTAATTACTCTAAACAAAGTTCCTTTAGTATGTGACATTTTTGCATTGTGATCCCCGTAATTAACATTATATTTCCTTGAACACCATTCAAGATTAGAAACGTTGTTGTTGGATTTGTTTTCATCTTTGTGGTTTATTTCATTTAGCTTGCTGTAGTTTTTAATAAACGCTTTGGCAACTAGTCGATGTATATAATGGCGTTTTTTAATGCCTCCATTGGAAAGCTGAACAGTATAGTATCCACATCCATTATTGGTTGGCGATAAAACTCTTCCCGACGTTATTCTTCCAAGCTTGTCAAATCTATCTAAGCTTCTAACTCTTCCGTAAGAACTAACTTCATATAATCCCTCGTATCCGTCTATGCTTTTCCATCGTTCCATAATCAATTCCCCCTCATAATCAAAGCAAGTTCATTGATGTCGTCTATCGGCTTCGCACCTGTAATAGTATTTCCCTGTCCACATCCATAATACTTCTGTTCAAACTCAGTCTTCTTGTAATGACACTCTCTACATATCACAGCAAGGTTATTTATATTATCTTTATCATCAGGAAAAGCTTCTACAGGTCTTACGTGATCAACAGTCTTAGCGGGTGTGATAGCGCCTTGAGCTTTACAGTAAGCGCATAAGTAATGGTCACGCTCCAGGACTTGTTGTCTTAGATGTGACCATTGCCTTGTCCGATAGAAATTGTATTGCTGACGCTTAGTGTCATTACGATAACGTGTAACCGTGTTGTACTTGTGCGTGTAATGCTTATCGTGGCTACGTGTCCAACGTTGCCGACTAGCTAAGTACTCAGCTTCATGCTCATGGTGTTGCTGACAATAGTGGTCAGGGAATGTAACCATCTCATGGCAGTTAGGATAATGGCATCTTCTTGTCCTTGGCATGTTGCTTCCTCCATTTCTTTTCCAAACTAAAAGCGCCATGCTGTTTAGCACGACGCTTCTTATCCCTGTACCATCTATCTAGCCGGGCATCTGCAGCTACCCATTCAGGCGGCTCATACCCATAGTTGCTGTGTATCATTATTGTCATTTCATACCACCACGACTTACTTTCCAATACTAACTGCTCGTCCGATATCTATTGATTAATCGGATATTTTGCTTGTTTATCATCATCTTTTACTGTTTTGCCGTCTTTTTTCCCAAATAAACGGTTCCTTGTTATTCTCATCTACAACCATAATATCTGTATTTTTATAATTTTCATTAAACAATTTCTCTTTCTCACTAAGGTCGTGTGTTACTACACCTTCTTGGAAATATTCCACTTTTGGAACATTGGATAATTTTAGAATTCCATTTTTATCTTTTTTCAATTCAAACATTGCCAATCCAATTTCATTGCTATTCGTATGAAAAATAATGTCAATGCTTTGAATCACATTAGGATAGTTATATAACTGGGCATAAGTAACTAATAATAGCTCATTTTCAGTGCTTTCCAGATTTGAAGCCTTGATACTTTCGTGCACAAGACTCCAATTCTTAGTGTCTCTTTTAAATGAATCCCATTCTGAATTATCGCCTTTACCCTCTTTGCCATTAATATTCGCACTTGATTTCTTATATTTACTGCAAACATTGTTATCTGCAACTAAACTAGTCACTAAAATACTGATATCGTAAACATTTTTCTTGTTAGAATTAATTATCGAAATGAAATTTGAATCTGAATAAAAATACTTTGATTCAAATTTCATCTTTTTTTGATGATCTTTACTTCCTAAAAACTCCCGGGGCTGACATGAATGAACATACACTTTCTTTGAAGGTTCAAACGACATTCGAAAGAATAGGTAAAACTTAGGATGGTTATCATCCAAACGTGTTTTTTGTTCAGATTTCAATTGCATTTGAACGCCGTACAACCCAAGCAAGGCTCCTAAATAGCCACCCCAAAATCCAAGCCATCCATCATTACTAGAATCACCCAAAAAAACAGAGTTCAAAAAGTGCATACAAACAAGTAAGATTATAGGTACCACTCCTAGGGCCACAAATCCCCCAACAATTAATTTCCAATTTATATGTGCCATTTCAATTCCTCCAAACTACTCTAACTATACAAAAGCTCCTGCCAATAAGCGAGAGCCAGTTTGAAGATTGCCCGTTTTGGAGCCGCGGGTTCGTTTAATGTGCTTGGTAGGGATTTGCACCCTACATGGTATCTTGACTTCGGGGTTGCGAGCCCTGTCTACGCCATTGAAATACCACTATGCCCGTTGTGTCTACCTATTCCGCCACAAGCACAGCCAATGTAAACAAGACGATGGGAGTTCATGTTATGAAGCTAATTGCCAACATGACTTCATCCACATCTCAAGCTTTCAGCAGTTTAGCGACTTACTTAGGTCGTAAATGGCTCCGGTAGGATTTGCACCTACTCAGTCTCTCGACAACGGTTTTACAGACCGCCACAGCTCACTGTCTCTGTCGCAGAGCCAAACAAGTATCCGCATTGTTTTGCGTAGTTAGCTTTAGCTACGATAATTTTAAGCTACATGCTCATTAACGCCTACTACTTAGGAGCTACCTAATTAGTTGTCAATGTATTACAAGGCATGGGCTAGCACCATGGCTACCAACGTTCAGATGATTTAGGCATATTTTAAACATAATTTTGTTTTAGTATGTCTGTAGATTTATCCTACTGGTACTTGACTGGTCGTTTATAAACGGTATTACCGTTTCAACTACAACACCGACTTATTGAGAATCCCATTTGGTTCTGCTAGTTCTCACACTAACATTTGCTTGGGCTTTGCGTCGGCACAACCGTCAATGCTTTTTATCTCAAACTTGCTACTATAATCTACATATCGAAACAGCTTTCTTTCACTGCAACCCAGTTGTATTAAAACTAGGTTCAATAATTATTAGGCTATCGTCTAATAACGATCGTTCAGTCGCAGACATGCTGGGCGGAATTATCAGTTCCTCATACACCAGCTTGATACTTAATATCGCTGGTAGGCCTCGAACCTACATCCCATTGTGGCTTACCAATTAGCCCACAGCGATTACCAGTCTGTAATTTTGAGGATTACTTCATGCGTATCATCATCACGCTTGGCATACTATCAATTTAGCACGATTGTAGGGGTCAAAAGTGCACGATTAGTGCACGTTTTTATATTTCATACAATCCAAACCCCTTAGCACAATCGTTAATAAAAGTTTTCTTTAAGTCGAACGCTTTTCGACGGCTAACATTTATCATGTGATTTGCAATTAATCCGTCAATTGTGTACTGCTGGTGTTTCTTAAAATATAGCTCATTTATAATTACTTCTGTATCACGGCCAACGCCGTCTAGACAATCATCAATTACTTCTCGCTGACGCTTCAATGTGTTAATGCGCCGATCATCGTCAATTGTAATGAGCGTATTTAACGCCGTATCTGGGTATTTGTATTGTGCCTTGCCACCTCCAACATTATCATCACGTGGTACAGTTGGATAACGTAATTCCTGTTCACGTTTCTCGATATACTTGTCAATTTTGGGATAATCGCGCAAAATATCTTCTACTTTTCTAATAGTTGAGCGTTTCACTACCAGTTCCCCTTTCAAATATTGTAGTCTAGCAGCGCACATGTTTAGGGTTGCCTAAATATATCGTGTGGTGTATATTATAGTTGCTTTAATTCCTAGCGTCGTATTCTCCTCAACAGATACGACGCTTTTATATGTTATACTGACAACGGTCATTCGAGTGGTCCTGTGACTGGTCGCCTTAGTAGGCGGCTTTTTGTTTACTATCGCGATTGCTCAACTCCGCAATGTCAGCAATGAAGTCCTGGCCAATTTGTGCCTGTTGCTCAGTTGTCAGTGCCGCGTTCATTTCCAGGTTGGCAACTGTGGCTTTCATTTGAATTGCTTTTGCGTATTCGGTGTCAGTCATTTGTGCCCTCCCATAAATGCAAGTCGTACATAAAAGTTTCAAATCTGGCCTTATTGAATTGATAAAGCTTCTCATCCGATCCATAAGGTCGCTCGATTACTAAACGATCATCCCTAATTCCAAGGTAACCATTATTATCAAGCTTCTTATCATAATATTCATAGTAATCATTTCCGAGTCCGGTCACATCATGATAATTCAGTGTTTTCCACGCTTGCCTCCCTGCATCTTCAAAAATACGAATGAGTTTTGGAGTAATGTTAAATTCTGACCGTTTCGAAAACAAGCTAATATTATGTGCTTTGACTGCAATCTTTAATTCATCAACTTGAACTACATTCATTTCTTTTCCTCCAATAGTTCCGGGTTCTCGTGCACGTTGCCAATAACTTTGATATTTTCAACACCAGCATTCATGATTTCGGACAACACATTAGATTCGTATAAATGTGAATGGTATTTCAATTCAAATGCTGGGTAATTGTATTTTATGCACCATTCAATTACATCGTTGTAGTAATTCCCGTCCTCGTTAAAAACTGACACAATGTCACCATCATATATATCCTTGCCATTCACGTCTTTCAAGCCAGTAAACTGCTCAAGCTTAAAATCACTTGCATCTAAGGCGTCCAAGGTCAAACCTTTCAATTCGTCATAGTCTCTAATTACGTTGCACTCGTTGTCCCACGCTCTAAACTTAATCATCGTCGCCATCTCCTATCACTAGCAGGCCTGTGCCAATTGACTTAAGATCCATTCTATTGCTTCATATGATTCACTCATTTTTAATCCTCCGGGTGTATTAGTATTAATGCTAAAGAAATCAAGATAGCACCAATCGTGCAAATTGTTCCCACAATTATTCCACCCTCAATAAATATATTAACTAGAGCTGTCACACCAAGTACGATTGAAAGACAGATGATTATTCCAAAGCCAATTTTATTTCTAGTGCTCATTTTCAATCCTCCCCGAACGTTTCAAACGCCCGCTTGCGAATATTGTATGGCTCATATTCCTTGGCCAATTGCTTTCTATCCAGCGTCTTAGCTTTATTTTCCTCGGCGTGTTCCTTCATTCGCCGGTGCTTCCGTTTAATCGTTGAACGCTTCTTAGTGTGTTTAGGCATTCTCGTCCTCCGTAATGTAGTATTTGTTTTCGTCAATCGCACGAATGCGTCTATCCAGCCAAACGTTATTGTGCTTTAGCTCCCGAGACGTCCTAGTTTTACCCTGCTTGCCTTCCATGACTAATTTAATGGCATTATACTGGGTACGCGTAATCTCCATGTAATCGCCCGATATGGCCTTAATTCCAGGCATCTTATGCAAGTTAGCTAGTTTGCTCTCAGGCACGTTGTCCATGCTGCCATATCTCGTTTCTAGCTTATGAATTACTTCCAACGCTTTCGACCAATTTTTACTTGTCATAGGCTAACTTCCTTTCAAGCTCTTGTTCGTAATTAGCGTGTATCTCATTCGTACAATTTGGGCATGGGGCAAACGTGAAACCATAACTTTCAAGTGGTTGCTGAACAGCTTTACTACCATGACATAATTCACAACTCATACACTTCTGACTCCTTCCATGTTGTCAAACAGCAATTGACAGCTAGTATCCTTGGTATATAAGCGATCGATTGTTTTGCCATCATACATACTTTCTAATTGCTTACGTGTGTTGTTAGTCGTAATGATGGTTATATGTTTAACTTCGTTATGATCAAAATCGCAACGCGCATTCGCCACTTGATACATCAGCGTCTGCAAATCTTTGTGTACTGGCTTGTAGAACCCTTTTTCAGTTGGCTTACCGCCTTCAGTACCAAAGTCGTCTAAAATTAGAACATCAACGTTTTGCATATCTTTTAGAATGTATAGTAAACGTTGACGTACATCCGGTGCTTCATACTTTTCATTAACTAGCCGTAGCAACTCAGCTGTTGAGACAAACATTGCTGTCTGTCCTGCATTCATTAGCTGATACATGATTGCTAACGCTAATGATGTTTTACCAACGCCGGGTCCACCTGCAAGCGCTACGTTGAACTGGTTAGTCTCTAATTGCCTAGCTAACTTAAATGCCTGATTACCAAGTTCTCTAGCTTTGGCTTGATTAGGCTGTTTATCAACCTGCCAATCATTAAAGCTAAATCGTAGTGGCACGCCTCCAGACCAGACTGACATGCGATAGTAATACCGTTTTCGGTTAGCAATTACGCCAGCATTCGCCCGATCAATTGTTTGATGATCCAATTCTTCTTTGGTTGGCAACTTAGTTGTATCAATGCCTCTAGCCGCTACTACTTTCTGAATCGTGGCTTGATTGAATAACTTCGTTACATTTTCCATTAGCCAAACCAGTCCTCTCGTGTTTGTGGCGCAACATTAGTCGGGCGATCCCGTTCAGCCTGACCCATGAGCGTGTCATACTGCTTGCGTAGCTTCCCTGCCGATAAAATGTTTGCTTGCCAGAATGAATTGTCCTGTGACCAATCTACCAGCCAATCTAATTTTTCATAATCACGATGATCACGTTCGTGTGCCAATCGAATATCATTAGCCCATTTTTGTAAGTTTGGTTCTTTAAAGTCAGGCTGCCGTTGTTTAATTCTGGTCAACAAATGACTAGCAATTTTGTATGGCTGAGAAGACGGGTCATAATTTGGCTTTGCCAAATGGTGACTATCTTTATTTACCTTACCTTTACTAACCTTACCTAACCTAACCTTACCTAACCTATGCGGTCCATTGTCCGTCCATTGGTTGTCCATTGGACGTCCAGTAACTTTACCCGTGTCAGCACGCGGCTTGGGCTCAATTAATTCTAGGTTTGGCATGATTTCTAATAACAAGTCTTTATATATCGAATCCACTTTTCTATCCGCTCGAATTCGATTATTTTCGTTCCAATCCGTGATATAGGCAACTAGATCATCGTTTAAAACATTTACAAAATTCTTAGCTACTAGTATTCGCAAATCGTCCTCAACTGCACCAGTTTGCCGCATAACCGAGAACGCTTCTACAACACCATCATCATCCGCATGCAACCCCAAATGAAAATAGAGTGCCTGACTGCTCAACGGCATCTTTAAAAATTTAGCGCTATCGGTTATACGGTTGCTAAACATTCTCCTTTGTGCCATCTTTTAATCCTCCCTTATTTACTAGTAGGCATTCCACCCACCCGGTGTATTAGTCACTGCTGTATTTACCTTTCAAGCCAATTCGTTTTAACGTTTCTTTATCTAGTTTTATGCCATCTACCGGGACGTGGTATTTTGCACTAAATGCCACGGATCCAATTTGCTCAATCTTGCTGTGATGGACTCGACACAATGCCATAACGTGCCGTTTGGTGTGGTCAACGTGTGTTCTGTTCAAGTCGGCTCCGATAACGTCTACATGATGGATATCAGCACGATTACCACAGATCATGCAAACTCGATGACGGCAACATTGAAACAGATAATATTCTTGCTCACGCGGCAATAGCTTATAGCCTTCCTTGAACGGCACGTGCCACTCAAACATGAAGTCGATGACTAGGTCTAACAACTGGTTAGCATCGCTCACAGACGATTCCGTGGTGTCTGACAGGCTAATCTGCTTGCCAAACGTATATGACTCATACTGCAAATAAAACAAGTTTTTCAAGAAGTCTGTCGGCATGCCTGACCACGTATAGATGTCACTAAGCAACGCGAAGAACAAGCGTCGTTGTTGCGGCCTAGCTTTACGTGTGTCAGCTAATTCAGAGTACGTGTAGTATTCGTCAGCAGAACCACTTACCGTCTCAACATGGTCAAGGTTAGGCTTATGGGTGAGCTTCTGAACCTGATACCACTCGCCATCTTTTTCAATTAACTTAGTCGGTAGCAGTTCCACACGATCACCTCTGCCTAATTTATATCACCGAATTATCTTTTAAAGTCTCCAGCAAAAATTTTCCGCCAGACAAGCCTTCATCCGCATCTTCAAATTGCTGTTGCAATCCACCTAAGTAACCTTCTAGTTCTAATAACAACCAGTCATATTCGTTAAACAGTGCAATCTTTTCCTCATCGTCTAGGTCGTCAAACGAAACAATTTTTTGACGTGTCTGTACCGCCCTGTAGGCAAAGTCAGCAGCGCTTGTGGCCGCAGATAACTTTTTTTCTACACGGTTAAGTTTCATTTCAAACGATTGGCATTCAGATAGTAAGTCCACCATTTATTTCAGCCCCCTATTAAACATCCATGCATTCAAGCAAAACGCCATTGCCATATTATTTTGAATTAGCATCCATTCTGGAGTTAATTCTTGTGGATCAATTGATCCAATCCGTGTAATACCCTGAAAAATACAATCCTGTTGTTTTTTGTAAGGTAATGGATTATCCATAACTACCGTCCTCGCTTTCTTAGCACTTGCAAACATTTCGAGTTAGCGTTAGCATATACGCACACCTTGAATTGTTTTCTTGCTCCCTACTCTTGTAATCCACTCCAGTAGGGAGTATTTTTGTCTTTTAGCTTGCAAACGAGACTGCTTTGGAATAGAGTAGATATTAGTGTTAAGCATCTCTTCCATTAGTCCATCGTTAGCCGTTACTAGCGATGGCTTTTTTGCGCTCGTTTCCACTCGTGGAGTGGTAAAATTGATACTTTTTGCATGATCATTCCTCCTACTTGAGCACTTGAATACCATTAGTAATGATTTCAAATTGCTGTCCATTTTGTTCAACTACAGCTACATCTTTTTTTGTACGCAACGTGAACGGAATTGACTTGATTTCAACTACTCTGCCAACGCCGGCTTCTCTTATCAGCTGACCACAACTATATTCAGCTTTGAAACTCACCCGGTCACCTACATGAACTTTCATGGTTATTCCTCCCGATACATTGGTGGCAACGTAAATGTCCATCCATCGTCGTTTTCTTCATCTGGATCGCAAACATTAATATCGTGTTCTTGCAATTCGCCAATAAATTCTTCTGAATAGCCAAAGCACGGGTGCCGCTTAATGATTCCGTCTGTATCGTAAGTGATAGCATTAATCAGCTCACGTTCATCTGTACGAATTGCGTTATACTTACGTGCTCTTAACGCGTGTTCGATGTCTTCTTCATACATATTGCTTCCTCCTTAAATTCCAAACCAGTTTCTAATCTCTCGGCGCTTGTACCACACGGTTGTTAGCGCCCAGGTTAATACCGCTACTTCTACCATGGAAATTCCTCCCAATGAGATTCCAAAAATTCAGCCATCACGCTAGCCTTAAACTTCCAGGCGCTACCGCGTCCTTTGTGAATTATTTGACCTTGTTGCTCCATTCTGCCAATCTGTCGGCTGTATTTTGGATTTTCAATAATATTTTCTTTAATCCATTTAATCGATTTGTTTCCACACCAGATACGTAAATCGTCCATTATCCATGTACGCCCATGTGTAGTCTGATCCAGTAGCTTGTTATACGCATCTGTATCAACTAATACATATTGGTCCATGTTTTTAACGTGCATCGGAACTGCTGCCACTTTTAGTGCTTGCATAATAGAGTCTCCTTTCTAATTTCATATTGCTAATCTTTCTATGCTGGCTTAGTTGTATACTTGACTTATTCCAATTAATCGAGGTGATAAATATGAGAAACACATACGTACTTCCTGAATCTCATTGGAACGTAACCTTCTTGGATAAAACCGATGCCGATATTTACTATCATGAATCAGTATGCAAGTTGTTAGATTTATTAACTGTAAACATCAATAACAAATTTCACATTACTGATATGCCCATCGGTAAAATAACAAACGTTCCTTCTTCTAAGAATCCGCTAAAAGTTGCCGGAGAAAATGCAATCATCTTAGATGCTTCTCCAGGATGCTACTGGGGACAATATGCTTTCCAATATGCTCACGAGCTGTGCCATTACTTAGTTGATTCGAAATGGCCGCCTATGCGTGATGAGTGGTTTGAAGAAGTCATCTGTGAATGTTCCTCAAGATACTGGCTAAACTGGTTATCTAAGAGCAATTTTTATCCATTGTCTTCTGACATTTTCAAAAACTACGCATTTCAACGAACGCTTCACATCAATTCATTCAACTTTAAAGATTTACAAAATGAAGATTCTCAAATTTTGACTTATTTCCGGGAAAATCATGAAGATCGTCCACATTTCAACTTTTTAGCTAATCAAATTATGCCGATCATCAATGATGATCCAGAAATTTGGTCAGAAATGTTTCTACTTAGAACTATTTCAGATAACTTCACCTTCATGGAAAATCTGAACAACCTTGTATACCAATCGTTCAAACATAAAAAATCATTTAAACGTATCGTTGCCCTGTTTCTTTGATACGTTGGGGTGCCCTAAAGGGCCTTTTGGACCTGGATCATCGCACCCCACATATCGCATTCTGAAGGCTTCCGTGTTACTTGCGATAACATGGAGGTCTTTTTCGATTGCCCATAATACGTGTACTAGTTGCTTTAGTGTTTTTGTCATATTGTTAATCCTCCTATGCTGGCTCCTTTCCTAATCGAAGTGACGTCTGCCGAATAATCGTCTTAGTTGCTGTAGATGGCTCCCAATCGTTGATGAAGTCCATTACCATCTGGTAGTCCTTCTTGCGTAGCATTGACCGAGCGCTCACGTTAGCAATCTTCTTGATTCCACTGCCAATATCCTTGAACAGCTCACCTCGTTGTTTCTGTGTGATATGACCATAGCTATGTGCGACTTCCGACACGCGCTGATTAACACGCCGGTTAAGTGCGCTGTATTCAGGATTAGGAATAACTTGGTTCTCTTTGAGGTCTTTCACATCGCCCTCTACACTATCTAGGCGTTGGTTAGTCTCCTCATTGGCTTGCAGTGCCAATCTGGCAATCTCTCGTGGGGATGTTGGTAGCGCAAACTGTTTCGGGTTAAAGTAGTTTTCTTCCAGCTCATCAAACATGTCCCAAGCTTGATCAGTTCCAAGCATTTTTGAATGCCGGCTAGCACCACGTTTAGCCCAAAGATAAAGTGAACGAGTCATAGGGCTAATTTGTAGGTCGAAATTTGCGACTTGCAATTTAAAGCTTGCTAGACGTTCGCCATCCAGTTTGAAGTAATGTTTACCTTCAATAAATTTGTCTCGATTATTATTGAAATTTTGCTTAATTCGATTAGAAGTTGTTCCATAGAACTCAGCTAGCTGTTCAGTGGTTAAAATTAGATCTCCGTTAAATTTAACTTGTTGTACTTCTTGCATGTGAATCATTCCTTTCTTTCTGCGATTAATGTTGATTGCCTTCAAAATTAAATGGTGCAACTTGGTTCATATCTAGTCCTCCTTAGATTTTGTATTTTTTAACAAGGTAGTCATAAACTTCATTAACTAATCGCTCTGCACCGTTTGTCGTTATCTTTTTATTCAATGCAAGATTTACAAAAGTGATTGATTTTTTGAAATGATCAGCGATAGTCCCTTGACTTTCTAACTGACGATGATTTGCCAGCCACGATTTAATCGCCTCTGCTTTATTGTTTGTTTCCATACGAATAAACATCATTTTGCCTCCTTTTAATATTTATTAAGAAAGATATTGCAAAAGTCTATAACATGTCTTAATATATAGACATAACGAAATAGCTACAAAGCTCTTATTTATCGCCCGCCAAGATGATTAATAAGCTCTTTTAGTTTTGCTAATTTGTTAACAATATTTCTTAACAAAGATAATTCTACAACATGTTTTAGATTTTTACAACTATTTTTTATACATGTTATAGAATTATCTTGCCAATCATTGGAGGAACTCTACCATGACGCTGTTTGACAGGATAAAAAGAATTTCGAAAGAACGTGGATATTCAATTGCTGAGGTTGAACGTAAAGCCGGGATAAGCGCAAATTATATGTATCAGTGGAAAAAACGTAATCCAAGCCCTAAAGCTTTGGCTTCCGTAGCCGATGTTTTAAATGTTTCTGTTGATTACTTATTAGGCAAAACAGATGACAATTCTACTTCAATGAAGCCCAAACAAGTTGATATTACAGATGACGACTATATTATGACCTATCAGGGTAAGCCTATTCCTCCTGAAGATATGGAGTACATCAAACGCATCTTAAACGGTGGGAAGGACTGATAATATTTGAATATCTACATCAAGCGTTTAATGCAGTATGCTTGGGATCATGGGATATCTTGCATCTTAACAGACAAACTAGATGCATACACTCCGTCGTCAGCCAAACCGGAAAATAACATCGTTCTAATTAACCTAAAATGGCACAATCCGTCTGAAATCGCCTTTCAAATGGCACACGAATTAGGCCACGTTATCAACCATGATGAAGGAATATTATATTTTTCTAGTTTTAGCAATAAATCTAAATACGAGCGCATGGCTAATTTAGAAGCATTGAAAATACTTATTCCAATTTATTTAAGCGAAGTTGATACGTATGCTGACAATAGTGTCATGCCGTTTATGGAAAATTTTGGTATACCCAAACGATTAGAAGATGATGTCGTTAACGCCTTCCGCACTAATGTTAGTAACTAGAAGTTAACTTATAGACCAGATACGGATGTCGGTAAAAGCTGGGGAATTTGGAGGAAAATAATATGCCAAAATGTGTGATTTGTAAAAATAAGATTGGCTTCTTTGCAAAGTATTTTACCGTCGATACTGGAGAAAAAGTATGCAAAAATTGTCTTTCAAACTCTGAACCAGAAATATTAATCGAAAATCTTTCCTCTGCGGCGGACGTAGCTTTTCATATGGATAATTCTGTTGGTGATACTTATTTATCATCTATTGGTGAAAAGTCTTTGTCAGATTCTCGTAGAGAGAATGAAGAAGCTAATAAGAAGCGCCTCCAACAAGAACTAGACCAAAAACGTCATCTTGAAGAACTGGCTAAAAAGAGAAAAGAGGCCACCGATAAAGCTTCACGACAAGAAATATTTCATTTTAAAGTACGTGGTACCACCCACTATGACCTAGCAAAAATGGTCTCTTACGCACGTAAAAATGATTTGTTTGACCCTTACGATGGATATACCGCTGCAGACATCAAAGAATTCTCACCTTACGAAGAAGTGTATGAAACAGACCTTGTAGGATTGATAAGCGCGATAGAATTTAGAACAGACCCAAATAATAAATATGATAAAAATGCAATCAAAGTCATTGCTACGCTTGACGATGGTGAATATATGTTAGGACATGTTCCTGCCGGAAACACTAAAGATATAAGTGAAATAATGACGAAACAAAATAATGGAAGCATCGCGCTAAAAATAAACTACACACTAACTGGTGGTAAATATAAAATTGCTGAGGAAAAAGAAGAAGAATTCGATTTTGACGAAGATTGGGACGTTGAAAAGGAAATGCAGCAAGAGGAAAACGAAACAGATTTTACCAAAAACCTTAGAATTAAGTCTGGAAAGAAAGAGTATGGTTTCAATATCCAATTATTTGATAATAACATTCAATGACGGAGGTTTCGTAAATGGGACTACTAATAATGATAGTCATCTTTCTAGCACTATGGAAGATATTAGGAGCACTAGGCCACATTTTTTTACCAATATTGGCCGTGCTATTTATCCTGGCAACCTGGATTCCTTCACAAGCAATTGTTATGGTGATTTGGGTGCCAATCGCGATATTATATTTTATCGGCTTAGCCGGATATAAACATGCTAAGTAGAACTAGTATAAATATATTTTAATCGGGGTAAAATCTATGGAATTGTATGTAGGAACGTACAGCACACACGTGTTCGACCTAAACGTTGTAATTGGCATCATTTGCTTCATAGCGCTAGTCGTCATGTTAGTTTACTGGATCCACAAACGAAAGTAGCACTCTCGCCCACTACCAGCCTAGCGGGCAACATGCGAGCGTAGTTCAACGGTAGAACAATATTCCAAGTCTTGAAGCCCATTCTTTCTTGGACTACTATGCAGGTTCGACTCCTGCCGCTCGCGTTGACCAAATACGGATAGCTAAAAACATCTAGAAGGAAGTGCTCTAATTTGATTACTGAAAAAATTCAATATTTATTTCCTAAATTAAGTGAAGATTCCTACGGCCCAACTTCCGTCTTTCAAATTGGAAAACAGATGAGGATCCCAATCTATTTTCAAGCTGGCTTTTTCAATATAAAAGTAGATCGCAATTACACACTGGAAACCCAAATCTTTAATGAACGTAATGAACCACTGGTCAAAACTAAACGCAGTTTATTTATTTCTACTCAAACAGCGGTTAATGAAATGAAGGTTTCTAATGAAATTGTAAAATCAAGTAAATTTGTATTTTCAGTTAATAGCATAATTGAGTCCACCCTTATTCTAAAAAGCAATTTAAATGAGGCTTACAATTATTGTGCAATAATAAATCTTTCACTAAATAATCAAGTGCTTGATACGAGCAAAACGTACTTCTCGATTTCTCCAAAGATAGGTGGCCAACAATGACTAACACAACAAAATCAACTAAAATTGTTGATTTTCAATCTCCATACAGCCCAATTGACTATCCCTCAAAAAATAGCCATAATAGTGGAAACAACAATTATAACGGAGGTAATGAAATGGACAAATATGTAACACATCCCGAACTTAAAAATAGCGAATTACGACTAACTAATAAAATTGATAATATTGATAATAAAATAGATTTAATGATGGCACATATAGATACTAAGTTTGAATCTGTAAACACTAAATTTTCTCAGCAAAAAGTTTGGCTAATAACTACTGTAATATCTGTAGCAGCGGCTACATGTACAATTGTTGGATTTATGATTAAGCTTATTCACTAACAGGTCCCCTATGAGGGGCTTCATTTAACACATCATCCGAACGTACATTCGGTAAGCTGATTAGCTTCATGAAGGTTAAAGCTAATCATATTAGCTCGCCCACTACCAGCCTAGCGGGCAACATGCGAGCGTAGTTCAACGGTAGAACAGCAAAAGTCATACAAGGTTTCCTGCTTTCAACAAGCATCACGCAGGTTCGACTCCTGCCGCTCGCATTTAAATTTTTGAATATAAAACTTAACAATTATTGGAGATGGTTAGATCGATGAATTTCAATTGGAAATATGCTCTTGTGAATAATATTGACTTTTACCCATTTTTCATAGTGCTGGCATTGGAGGAAACATATCCAAAATCAATATTTGCAGATTCACTATGGATATTGCCAGTTATCTTTATATTTTCATTAATAGCCCATTTTACTCTATATAAACCAGCTATTAAAAGTAATCCTTCACTTGATCAGAAACATTACACTTCAAGCCTACTCTCGTGGCTGATAATGATCGTAGGAGTTATTGGAATTATATTTGCTGTTTTCTACTATCATTTTCATTCTCCTTTAATGTGGATTGCTTTGTTGGCATTAGTTCTTTTAAGAGATACATTCGCTAATAACGACCTGTAAGGAGCAAAAAAGCACATCCCCTCCCGCCAAGAAGATGGATGTGCTTAACTTGAATAAATACTAACAGGGCTGTTGCACCCTTTTGCCCTTCTAGTATATCACAAGGAGGAATTTATTATGTCACAAATTAAACGTGTGAAAAAAGGTTACCTAGTAAGAATTTCGTATAGAGATCACGCGGGTAACTACCTAAGTAAACGAAAAACATTCTCCCGTAAGCGAGACGCAGAGGAATTTGCTAACTCATTCGAAGTTAGTAAATTTTCTGGTGAACTAGAAAAGAAGCCATCTATTGAGTTCTCTAAGTACTTCTATTCGTGGTATGAGACGTACCGCAAGCCTAATCTCGCCTATATCACGACTCGTAGATATGAATTAGTTCATACTGAAATAGAAAATTACTTTTCTCATGCACGTATTGCAGATATTACTCGTAAGGATTACCAAAAATTCATTAACCAATATGGCAAAAATCATGCGAAAGATTCAGTGAAGAAACTGCATAATCTAATTAAAGCTTGCGTTGGCAATGCTGTTTTCGAAAAAGATGTTGAAACTGACTTCACTTACAACGTAATTATCACTTACGACAAAAATCGTAGTCTTAAGATTGATTACCTAAGTCTAGCTGAGATTAAGCAACTAACAGCTTATGTACAGAATCACCTCAATCCTCGTTACACGTCACAATACATGATCATGACTGCCATCTTTACCGGGGCACGGTTAGGAGAAATCATGGCACTAACTTGGAAAGACATTAATTTTACGTTCAATACTATCTCGATAAATAAATCATGGAACTATGTTGAAGGTGGTGGATTCAAGCCAACCAAAACTGAAAGTTCAAATAGAACCATCCGTGTTAATAAACAATTTTTAGATAGTCTGAAAGCACTTAAGGTAAATAACCGAGAAATGGTATTTGAGAACGTTGCCCATGACATTCCAACTTCTAACGGCGTTAATAAAGTTCTACGCTCTGACTTAAAAGCATTGGGCATCACACGAAAAGGATTCCACTTTCATAGTCTGCGGCACTCTCACGTTGCGTTCCTGCTCTCTCAGAACATTGACCTATACATTATATCGAAACGTCTTGGTCATTCTGATATTGGCACCACGTCCCGAATATACGCATACCTAATTGATGAGTATAAAGCACGCTCGGATGAAAAAATTTCCGGCTCTTTAGACAAACTTTTTAATCGCCCACAGACTGAAAACGAAGCAAAATCCAGTATTCATTTTTGATAATAAACATTCATTTAATTGCATAAATAGCAAGTATAAAAAAACGCGTTTTTTTAAATTTGTCTTTGCTTGTCGCTGATGTCTTAAAAACGCTATTATAACAGCATTGTCTATGTCTGCCTGGGGCATAATTAGTCTATGAGCAATAAAAGAGCCACGGTAAACACTTATTTACTGGGCTCTTTTATTTTGTGAATTTTAACAAAGTAGTGCCTTTGCAAAGATTTTTACGCATTTCTTCAATAAGGATGAATTCATAATAATTTTGCTCAACCGATAAGTGCTGGTCCACCTCACCTATCCGTTAGACACACTAACCACGGCAAACGGGCCGTAGCTCCCATTGTTAGGGGAACTATGGCCTTTTACTAACGGTTAAGTAATTGTTGGTCACAGTAGAACCTTCACCAACACTTCAGAAACTGAGGCGATTAATTTCTGAAAATCCACAAAAAGTCCTATGCAACCCACGATTTTAGTGTATACTAGATATGTTGACGAAAAGTTAACGTGATGGCGGTAGTGGCGAAGTGGTTAACGCACCGGATTGTGGCTCCGGCACGCGTGGGTTCGATTCCCACCTACCGCCCTTCTAAAAAAGCACGTGCAATTGCACGTGCTTTTTTATTTAATCAAATTTTTCTAATCACGCCGTCAGCCAAGCCTTCAAAGCGGCTCCAGTGCGTGAAGTGGGCACGTCAACTGCTGCTCGTGGGGTTCCGCTATACTGAATTCGACCGCCATACTGACCAGCATCCGGCCCCACATCGATCAACCAATCGGCCTGGCTAATTACCGCCAGATTATGTTCGATAATAATCAACGAGTTACCAGCGGCCACTAAGGCATCGAATAATTTTAATAAGCGTTGTGTGTCTTGCAAATGCAGACCGGCAGTCGGTTCATCTAACAAGTACACCGTTCCCTGCTTGCCTAGCTCAACCGCCAGCTTCAACCGTTGCAGTTCACCACCCGACAAAGTGGTGAGCGGTTGCGCCAATGTTAGGTAACCCAAACCGACCCGGTCTAAATTCTTCAATGGCTGAGCCACTTTGTCCATCGTGGCAAAAAAAGCTAACGCCGCTGTGACTGACATCTGGAGCACGTCGGCAATCGTCTTACCCTGGTAAGCATAGCTGAGCGCCGTTTCATTATACCGCTGCCCATGACACAATTCACATGTCTGCACAACGGGATCCATAAAGGCCATATTCGTGATGGTCACGCCTTTACCCTTACACCGCGGACAAGCACCCTTACCATTATAGCTGAACCAACTAGTTGCCACGCCATTGGCTTTCGCGAATAGTTGTCGGATTTGGTCGAGCACTCCTAAGTAAGTCGCCGGTGTTGAGCGAATATTCAGGCCCACTGGTGTCTGGGCTAAATCAATATAAGCCGTCTTTAATTGCCGTTTTAGCGCGGTAACCAGCGAACTCTTCCCTGAACCGGCCACCCCCGAGACGACCGTCATCACACCGAGGGGCACGTCGACACTGACATCGTGCAGGTTATTTTCATTAATATGGTGTAATGCCAAGTGGGCTTGGACTGGTCGTTCTTGACCCCATTTATGCGGTTGTCGCAACCACCGGCCCGTCAACGTATCAGAAGCCAGTAACTCGTCATAAGTCCCAGTAAAGGTCACGTTTCCACCAGTGCGACCAGCTGCAGGCCCCATCTCGACAACATAGTCAGCTAACGTAAACATGGCTGGATTGTGTTCAACAATCAGAATTGTGTTACCCTTATCCTTCAGCTTTGTTAACGCTTGCTTGATTAACTGAATATCATGTGGGTGCAGCCCAACGCTTGGCTCGTCCAAAATGTAGACCATATCTACTAAGGCGCTGGTCAAGTATTTGGCAATCTTAATCCGTTGCGCTTCACCACCAGATAAAGAACTGGTCCCACGATCCAATGTCAGATAGCCCAGACCAATATCGACCAACGATTGGATCTTGGTCGTCAGCTCCCGCACAATATCTTGGGCTAACGGCGCATCAATCGCTTGTAAAAATGTCAGAACATGCTTTAAATCCATCGCCGTCACCTGAGCAATGTTGACCCCGTTAATATGATTGGTCAACACGACCGGTTTGAGTCGTGTGCCATCACACGTTGGGCACGGTTTGCGCGTGACGATCGCCGCAATCGCATCGCGATGGTGTTCGGCTTCCTTCTTACCAATAATCGAGCGCTTGATCCGCGGAACAACGCCTTCATACAGGGCCGTTCTAGGAAAACCTTCTCCAGGATGGGCTAATTTCTGTTGCGGTGCGTGCATTAGTAAATCGTATTCCGCAGCACTATAATCCTTGATGGGTTTACCATTGTCAAACAAACCACTCGTCGCATAACGGCGCCAACGCCACGTATCCGGTGCAAAACTCACAAACGTGATGGCCCCCTCATTTAATGATTTCTCAGGATCAATCAATTGTTGCTCATCAATATCGTCAACATAACCTAAACCTTGGCAGGTTGGGCACATGCCTTGGGGTAAGTTAAACGAAAAACTGTCCGAATACCCGATAAACGGTTCCCCAACCCGTGAAAACAAGAGCCGCAGTAACGAATAAATCCCAGTATAGGTTGCCAAGGTTGAACGCGCATTCTTGCCGAGGCGTTGTTGAGCAATCACAATCGCAACGGGCAAGTGCTCGATATGCCCGACGTGTGGTTGACCATACTTCGGTAAATATTGTTGCGTAAAACTGGGAAACGTTTCATTCAGTTCGCGCCGTGACGCCGCTGCAATCGTATCAAAAACGAGTGACGACTTACCGGAACCTGACAAGCCCACGAACACCGTGGTTGCATATTTAGGAACGCGAAGACTAACGTGCTTTAAATTGTTTTGGGTAGCGTCGTATACGTCAATGGCGCCATGTGGAAATGAATAACTGGTCATCAAACCTTCCTTTCTATCACTTGTTTGCTATCAAAAAAGGACCTGAAAATTCAGATCCTAAGTATCAGACTGATTCATCAACGAGCTTGACGACCGTCCCATAGCCGGTTACGATCAAAAACCGTGGTGCAACACTCATCTGAGCGACTTCAGTATTGAAGTTCACATAAATTAACCCGTCGCCACCTTGATCCTCTGCCTTTTGTAGCAGTAGTGGCTTGACTTGCTCGATTAAATCGTCAAACCGTTCAAACTGATCAACACCATCAGATTCAAACATCAGGTGTTTTGTGACGGAGACGACGCCCTTAATCATATGGGAGCGCTGTAAATCACCAGTTGTCATAAACATTTTTCCAACCCCCTATCACTTTAATTTTACTTGAAAACGACGTCACTCGCAAACGTAACCAATTATTTGACCACAAGTTTTTAAAGGACTAAATTAATCGTAGGGAGTGATAGTTTGAAAACAGCAACACAACTTTTACAACAATATACCTTTGAGCCCGTTAAGGATAAAATGCGGGTCGAACAACACGCCTTAGCCATCCAACATCAGGATCGCGCCATTCCATTCGGACACTTCAAGATCCGGTTGAAAAATATTGATAATCAACAAACTTATTTATTGGAATTAAAGCAAGCGTTACAGTTGACCACCACGTCTGGGTTCCAGTTACGTTCCCGACTACACGGGGTGCATGTCAAACACGCGCAACACATGATGCCGACCGGTTATCACGTATTGGCATCACTGACGATTAAGGCCGCCCCACGTGACGCTCATGAATTTGTACACGACAAAACAAAAGTCGCCTGCCTGATTCCAGTTGATGATCACGCGGCCAAAACATTGCCAGCACAAATTCCACTTTATGCGTTCACGGACAACCATCAACTTGCCATCAATCAGCAGGCCATGGCCCAGTTATTCCTGACATGCATTAAGTCCCAACAACGCCAACAGGTCAATTAATTAACCCGCTTTTATAAATAAATCGTTCGAAAACAATGTATTTGCGCAATATTAATTGCATTTGGCGAATTAATTGCGTACAATGTACTAAAATAGATAGTAAAGGAGGCGGTTTGATGGCAACCCCAACAAAAAACATTTTGCTCGACGAACAGCTCTGTTTTGCGCTCTACACCGCCAGCAAACGATATAATCATTTTTATTCCGAAGCTTTAGCACCTTTCAAGCTGACTTATCCGCAGTACATCACTTTATTGGCACTCTGGGAAAAGAGTCCGATGACGGTCCGGGAACTTGGTTCACACGTTAACCTTGATAGCGGGACTCTGACCCCGTTATTGAAACGGATGCAAACCCAAGGCTGGGTCGAACGCAAGCGCGATACGGACGATGAACGCCAAGTCAACATCTCGTTGTCGCAAAAAGCCATCGATGCTAAACCAGAGATTTTTGCCCACGTTAATTCTTGCATGGATTTACTTGGTTTAGATGAAGCAACCTATAACCAGATTCGCGAAACGGTTAACTTTGCTTCCGAACACATCAAAAATGCCGATCCTAAAAAGGTCGACTATTCTGGTGAAGCATTCTAACTGACTGCTTAACTAGGTCGAGGTTTTTCTAACCTCGGCCTTTTTTGTTGCGATTAAACCAATTGATTTTTGACACTAGCGTCACTTTGTTTTGAGACTAGCCCGTTCAAGGCTAATATGAACAATCGTTAGCTAGCACCAATCAAATAATTATGGGTGTTTGCAGCCACATTAATTCCGCAAAAAATAAATCAAATGATAAAACCCAGTTGAATTTGATAGTTTAGACCGCTAAAAATAATTTAAGTATGTATTAAGGGACGATTTTTTGCAGGTACTGTATTCGGTGACTTTGGGGACGTGCAACAAAAAAATGACTCTACCACTTAGTAGCAGTAGGGCCAAAGAGTTAGGTTTAAGTACAATATGGGGGATTGTACTTGCTCGTCCATCCACTTTGGGGGAGTAAAATGAACAAGTGTATAACTATTAGGTACAAGTATATACTATTACATAATTGTGAAGAAAGTGTGAAGATTTGTCCGAATTATGCTTTTTTATTCTTTATTTTTATAGAGCATCAACCATTATTTCTACAATTATTATATTTTTAGCATTCAACCAGATTAATATCATCCGCTTGTGCCTGGCATCGATGCCTTTCTCAGATTTGCAAATCCGTGTCGAAACCTGAACACTGCGGTAAAATCAACCATGGGAGGTGAAGTCCGATGGAAATTATTGACCGCGGCTTGGGGTGGCTCGGACGCGTGTTGCTCACTGCTGGCCTAATTGTTGGGGTCGTGATCCCACCAATGTTACTTAAATTAATTAACCAATTATATCGCCAGCATCAGCTCACAGCCTGGCAGATCACCTTGGCAGGTGTCTATCTGTTAATTTTTGTGATCCTAGCACTGGCGGCAACCGCCCTAATGCGGCACTATACCGGCAACTATCAATCAGAAAACTTACAATACCATGACTGGCAAATTATTGGAATGGCCTATCTCACCATCTTAATTTTTGAGGGCGGCTTTCAATTTATAAACCAGCTTCTGTATCACCAGAATCAAACACAAAACAACGCCGCCATTAAAAATTTAATGGCCGGCAGTCCTCTGTCGCTTTGGCTTATGGCGTTGAGCGCCGTTTTTTTGACTCCAATTGTTGAAGAGTTAGTTTTTCGTGGCGTTCTGACTAACCTTTTCTTTCAACAAGAATGGCTCAAGGTCGGGCTCAGCGGGATTGTTTTCGGTAGCCTCCATAGTAGTTCAACCTTACCGAGCTTCCTCATATACGTCACCATGGGACTCGTGCTAGCTATTGTTTATCGGCTGACCCGTAAAATTCGCGCGGCCATTGCGCTCCACTTTGTGATCAATAGCCTAGCAATTACCATCATGTTACTGCATTGACGACCTTCACGCACAACTTCGTCACGGCACTGGCCACCCTAACTTTTATAACTCCCCTGCCAGACTAATAACACGTCAAAAATCAAAAATAGCACATTAAAATGTAATAGCCACCAATTCATCAGGCCTTTCTCACGCACCATTCCCAGAATTGCCAAGCCAATGCCAATAACGGGAATCAAACCTCCTTGTAACAACCGATAAATCGGCAAGTAGGCCCATTCTGATAGCAGGATTGGTCCCGTTAACTGACCCAATAAAATAAACAACAAAAATACCCCGATATTCAACAATGAGCAGGCAAACGCCGTCTCGGTAATGGTGCCCATCGCGAGGCGAAAGTGAAATTGAAATCGTAAAACCAGTGTCCCGATGATTCCAATCACCAAAATAATGCCAACCACTAACATACAGCCACGACTCCTTTTCTTGTCATTGTTACTGTACGCTAAAATCAACAATACGCCTAGCGCAAAACTAGAAGCTTAATGATTTTTTAGCAACCCCGTAACGCGACTAACAACTAAATAAATTCGAGTAGTTCACCGTAGCTTTTATATGGCACGCTGTCCTAGTCATTAACCATCAAAAAAGAGCCGGCAACTTGCCCGCTCACCCATCTAACTCTTTGTCCCGGTTGGTACTGTTAGTACTTTGGCTTTTAGCCCCACGACTTTAATTGTAATCCGCTTATGAACTGGCATTTTAACATAGAATTGACCACTCTGCTTATTCGAAATAACCTGACGGACATGTTTCCCACTCTTTAAGGTGACAATGACACCGTGCTTGGTACGGCCACTGATTGTTGCAGAGGTAGCATTTTGATGGTAAACCACCTTTGACACAGTGAGCCGATGAATTCGTCGATGATAATCACCTTGCAAGCTGTATTCCGAACCAAATATTAACAAACAACCGGCCAAAATCATTAAGATTAGTGACCAGAACTGCTTCATGACGCCACCTCCAGACCAGCTCCCACAGCTGGCATTTAATAGTCTAAGCATACATGCAAATTAATCTAAAAAGCCAAAAAAGGTGCAAAGCTCATAATAGCCTGCACCAACGTCATAAAAATTCACTTTTGATTAACGATTTTGTTACATTAGAGTCTTAAGCGAAGCTAGCTAAACGTGACTGCCAGTTCGGAACGCTTGATTAATGCGATTAAATCATGCATTTTACGAATCGCAATATCGACCGACTCGCCATTTTCAAAGTAGCCAAGCTGATGTTGCTTATCAATTCGTACTAGCATTTGCGGGTTCACCAAGAAACTCTTATGAACCCGGAATAACTCTGGGTGGGCCACGGTTTCATCACTAATCTTACCATTGTATTGAACAATTCGATCTGTTAAATGGAGAACCAGCTTATTACGAACTGCTCCAGTCTCGATAAATAACACCTGATCTAATGGAACATTGAAGAGCTGACCACCCTTAGAGTAAGAAAACATGGCCTTGCTGGTGACTGCTTGCTTGGTATAACGTTCATAAGCAACCCGAATATCTGTCTCCACTTTGGCTTTGACCGTTTCTTGACCCAAATCTTTCACAATAAAGTCCAGTGGTTCGATTCGTCGTTCAAAGGTCAAAAAGGCCATTTCAGAATGGGTCGACACGAAGACAATCCGCGCATTAACATCCGCCTCGCGAATTCGAGTCGCCAGTGCTAGGCCATTTAAGTCTTGCCCAGGATATTCAATATCTAAAAAGTAGAGTCCCTCAAGATCGGAATTGGTCTCGACATAGTCCAACAACGTTTGTGCTTGTCCGGTTGCTAAGGTCAGTTCCATATCAAAATCATTAATCATAATATGATTCTTAATGATTTGCTTTAAGGTTGCTAATTGTTCAGGATCGTCTTCCACAACAAAGGTCTTTAACACGCTGCTCACTCACTTTCAATACTAATAATAAATTCGAATCGTTGATGGGAGCTCACTTCATAAGTCACGTTAGCTAATGGATCTAACAACTCACGAACGGTTGCTAACCCTTGCCCATGACCAGCACCTTTCGAAGTATGCCCAGCAACCATCAGCTCATCCAGGCGCTCAATCGGATGATTCAATGAATTGGCAAAAATCAACTCCACCATGCGGGGATACTTAACAAGTGCGACCGCAATCTGACCACCACTCTGACCCTTCACCGCTTCGATGGCATTGTCTAACAAGATGCCACTCACCCGTGATAACGTCACTGAATCAATTGCAATTGCCGCAATCGGGTCGTTGGCTTCCAAGCGTACTTGAATTCCAGCTTGGCGCGCAACGGAAAACTTACTCTGAATAATGGCTTTCAATGGTTTGTCCTTGATTTGTTCTAAATTGTCAAAGTGTCCAAAATCACGATTTAGGCTTTGCTTAGACTTGGTTACAACTTGACGAAAATATTGTTGTAATTCAGGATCATCAGCTGTCTGAATATACTCACCCAAGGACAGTAAGATGTTTTGATAATCATGGCGAAACTTACGTAAATTTTGATAACTATTTTCCAAGTTTTTGACATAAATATCATATTGTTGCCGTTCCAAAGCTTGCCGGTTATTTTGAACCCGCAATGTATAACTATAGAACAGGTAAAGAAACGTTCCGGCGTTGATCAGCAAGATAGCCACTAGAATCAACATTAGAATCCCCAAAAATCCTGAGCCAATATTATAATTGTCCGCTGCAGTCGTGATGGTGAAAAACGCGACCGCGACTACGGCTAAAGCACTGACAATCACGTTCAACGTTAGACCGTCTACAAATTGCCGCGGATAACGCTTCTTTAAGACCTTGAAACTAGCGGCGACTGCCAACATACAAGCTGTGACGATTGTTTCACCGATGGCTTCAAATAGCCAGCCACTCCAGTCATTCAAACCCAGGTTGAATAAGTGAAAAATCGACTCCGTCGCATAATTGCCAAAGAAACTAAAAAGAATGTAGGCGAGTGTGGCCGTTAGACTCGTCACAATAAAGTACTTTTTGCGCCGTACAAACGCCAGTAACCCCATGTTCACAATGAACGTGATGATATCCGAATAGTCGTCATACAACATGTAGATCACAGTTAGAAGTACGGTCATAACCGCAACGGTCGCATAGACTCGCTTCTGTCGAAGCTCACGATTGATTAATATCTGCAGTAAAAAAACCAACATGACCGAGTACCAATGGTCAAAAGCTGCAATATACCAATAGACGTAAACGATAACTGCTCCCCTCCCCGCATGATGCTCAATACTACCATTGTAGCGAAATACGGCCAGTTTGTATATTTGTGCGATAAAAACTTAACAATCTTTACCAAATCGCTGACTGACCAATTAATACCCGTAACCGTCTCCAAAGCTTGCTATACACGCCTTTATTGTCTTAAAAGACACACATGATCGACGGTATAAAAAAAGCGACCCCCGTTCATTAACGGTGCCGCTCACAGATCATTATTAGTGAAAATCACCCGGCATAAAACTCTCGATAACCGCGGTTGTATTAAAGGTTTCAAAACTATGGAAACTGGCCTCATCAATTTCAGCGTAGCGAATAGCAATTTGTGGGCGCTTTGCAAGATCGAACATATCAACGTAATTAAATTCAATATATTTCTTATGTTCACTATGAATAAAGCCAGCATAGCTGTCACCATGTTTTTTGATTCGACCAGATAGCTGAATCACTTGATCGTGGTGAAAAGCTTGCTTCAACAATGTTTTTAAGAGCGAATGTTTAGTCTTATTCTGCTTCTTCAGCAGCTTATTCATCAATCGTTCAGTGTTCCAAACATCATAATAGCCCCGTTGCTTAGCCAGCGCAATGATCGTCGCCATGCTCTTCAAATAATCAGTGTCACTAATTACGCGGGCTAACGATGCCTTACGAAAGACCACTAACCCATCTAGTTCACCATCGACATTAACGGCTTGGACCAGCACAAACTTCTCATCCTGCTGAATCACATAGCCAACACTAAATTGCTCATTGGTTCCCTTGGAATAGATTTCAACGAGGTTGGTATTCTTAATCGCTTTAGCTAAATCGTCGCGAATCGCACTCATGCGTGTTCCCCCATTCAGTAATTTGTAACAAATAATTTATTTCATACTACCACATTTTCAATTATCATGATACCACTTGTAAAAGTTGAACGCCAAATGGCAACTTTCATTTTCTAAATAAAATTTGTACTATAAAATAAACTTGTTAATAACCTCTGCTAACGCGTCATGGTTGTTATCAGCGACCGTCACGTACTTAGCTGCGGCCTTGACTGCATCGATACCATTGGCGACACTCACAGGCAGTCCGACCGCCTTCAGCATGGGGAGATCATTGCTGTTATCGCCAGCTGCAATAATTTCATCCGCCGTAATTCCCAGTAGCTTTCCTAATTGAACCGCTGCGGTCCCCTTGTCAACGCCAGCCGGATTAAACTCAACGTAACGGTCGGACGAATAAGTGACGGCTAATTTGCTTGGATCAACAATAGCTTCAACGTCTGCGCGCATTTGCTTGCGGTCAGTCATCGTTGGCAAGGCCATAATAATCTTCATGACGTTCATCGTTTTGAATTGTTCAAAGTCCGGCGTCGTCATAGTTGTGAACGTCACGCCCCGGTTTTGTAGATAATCTGAATCACTTGGAACCGGATTGTAAATATATAACGTATCCTGCGTGTACACATGCGTCGCCGCCTGCTGATTCGCAATTCCCGCTTCAAACACCCCTTTAGCAACCTCATATGGCATGGCATTCACCGCCAATGGCCGATTATCCTTATTCTCTAAAATCAAACCACCATTATAAGAAATCGAATATTGATGTGGTTGGTCCCGCAACCCCATCGTCTCCAAATCGTTCTGAAACGAGGTATAACTACGACCAGAATTCGGCACAAAATAAACACCCTTAGCCGCCGCAGCTTGAATTGCCGCCGCATTCTTTTCTGACAACGTACCATCGTCATTCATCAGGGTCTCATCCAAGTCACAAACAATCATTTTATACATATTAAAGTTCCCTCTCATCCGCTTGACCATCTGAAACTTGGTCATTTTAGGTTTACTATTCCACTCTAGCGAAAGACGTGCGGAAATGCAACCGCTTTATTTTTGCGTTGAAATCTCAATGTTTATCCATACATACGCGCAATTTTTAGCACAGCGTGCAATTATAGGTGCTACAGCCATTTGTGAAATTTAACTTAGTCGTTTGTTAAGACATTTCAAAAATGCGACCTGCTAAGAATCAATTTCTAAAACTGAAACAGTCAATTACTGTGCTCAATGACCCAACTTTCAAAAAACAATAGCTTTATATGATTACGAAAAGGTAATCGCAGTATCGACGTTTTAATTGGCAGTATTTCTTCAATATGTTGTTAAAGCCAGTACTTTTGATATTATTGATTGCTTATCATTCCCTACTGATTAGACATCGTACATTGACAGGGTTTGCTGGGAACAGGTGCCGTGATATGGTGAGGTAAATTCAGTATCATAATTGCACCCACAACCAATATAATACCAACCAAGGCCTGAGGAACCAAGATTTGGTGCAAGAATAACATGCCAAAAAGTACGGAACTGATTGGTTCAAATAGTCCAGTCATAGTTGCCAGAAACCCGTCTATTAGCTTTAAACTTTCTAAATAAAGATCATACGCAACAACGGTGGCTAGAATAACAATGATAAGAACCGCTAAAAGCTGCATTTTTGAAAATCTAACTAAATTTGGTAACGGTGTGTGAATCAACGCTATCACACCGCCAATAACTAGTGCCCATCCCAAAATATCCACTGCGGCAATTTGGTTTAACAATGGAACAGGTAGTTTGGTGTATAAGATAACCCCGATAGCCGCAATCAGGCCAAAAATAATTGCTTCCGGTTTTATTAATCCGGTCTTAAATCCGGATTCAACAATAAGCCAGATTCCCATCAATGCGCTTATTAAGCTCATTCCTGCTAATAAACTGGGAAGTCTTTTCGCTTTCAGCGCGGTAAATACAAGCAGAATAAACGGACTAGTGGACTGAAAGACAGTTGCAACTGCTGCATTACTGTAATTAATCGCAGAAAAAAAGGCAATTTGTGCCGTGCACAAGCCGGCGATGCCGTATATCATAATTCGTGTTAAAATTCGCCAATGTGTCCAAATCTTTTTCGTGCTTTTTCTAGCCTGCTTGAAAAACAAGTTACGATATAGCAACAACATTGCCCCACCGATTAACAGCCGTAACAATACAATCTGTTGCGGAGTCAGAACTTGCTCACTTAACAAAGGCTGTGCTAGTATTCCACCTAGCCCAAATAAAGCGGCACTAATAATACCGCACAGAGTTCCAACTAAACGCTTCATACAAAAGTTTCTCCTCTATAATAGTTCACCATTAGAAATAGCAACACTTTGATTGTGGTAGTCATCATTAAATAAGGCATTGGCTGCTGCCCTAGCAAACGTATCTCGATTAATTGCAAATTCAGACTCCGGTATCGCTCTAAATTCAGGACCGTGCGTAATAATTTTTGTTTCGGGTCCATTCTGAATTAATCCTGGTCTAAAGATTGTAAAGGGAATACCACTATTTGCAAATAACAACGGTTTGTCTAACTGATCATGGGTATACTGAGGATGTTGCGTGCGAACAGCCGATAAATAAGGTAAATTACCAGACAAATATTCACCGTAAATACCACCTGCCGAAATATCGACTATTCGTTTAATTGTTGCCTGTGTTTCCTTAATTGCACGTAACAATAACTTAACGTACGGACCAGTGCTCAGCCCACCAACGGAATCATAAATATAATCGACATCCTCGAGTGCCGCTACATAATCAGTATATTTCGCTGCATCTCCCAGAAAAATAACATGTTCTCGTTTCTGATAGGCCGGGACCTTTTTGCGATTACGAACAAATAATTTTAAAGTCATTTCTGGATAATCACGTTCCATTAATTTAATGAAGGCCTGGGCAGTTGGCGAAGTTGCACCAATAACTAAAACTGTATTCATCGTTCATCGGACTCCTTTTCCATTTGCTGATATGTTTTAATAAACCCGTTCATGAATGCGACCTGTTTCTTAAGTTCAGCCTGTTTTTTCTCTAATTCTTTCAGATGATGTTCAACAATCGCTTGACGCTTTTCCGCTGTTGCTTGCTTGCCTTGAACAACTAAATCAGTTAGTTGACGAATATCCTTCAACGGCATTTCGGAATCAATAAAAATCTTCAAATTTTTCATCCAAATCAGATTCTTTTCCGTAAAAACACGATACCCATTCTCAGATCGTCTTAGATTAGGAATTAGGCCCAGGCGATCCCCAGGCGATCATAGTAATGGACCTGAGAGACACTCATTCCAACTAATACTGAAATCTCTTGGGTTGTATATTTGGCGACTTCATCATCCAATTTTAGTTCCTCCTTTTTTCGCATGCGATTCATTATAAACTATCAACCATACTTCATAGCAAGCTTTTCCAATCAAATTGGACTTGGGTGAATAATACCCACAATAATAGCCGCCATTTTTGACGTCAGCCAAACGGTGCTTATAACTATGATGCAACTAACGATCACATCAATATCATCTGGTTGCATTTCTTGTTAGAGTAGCTTACGACAGGGTGATAGAAAACAAATCATAACATTATGTGCTACCAAAGCACCGTGCTAAAATCAAATCAGTCAAAATGCAAGTACGTGCTAATACTCGGCAAATAAGCCAGTTAAGGAGACACCATGAAAACAAAACCTGAAGCCTTAATGCGCGACTTATACAATTTAATCATCAACCCGGCGACGCGTGACTGGGAACGCCATTTACTAGTCCAGGCCAAGAATAATCGGCAACAGCTATCGCCGACTGGGCAACTAAAACAGCTCGAAGCTGATTTGCGACCATTAGCTATGCGGAATAACTTGACCCCGGATGTTATGGACTTTTATCTTGCCATCACTGGCAACGCACCCATGCCGACTAAAAACAATGTATCGGCTTACCCACCCCTTAGTTCGCCTTATGAAGAACGGGCAGTCTTTGCTGGTGGGTGCTTTTGGTGCATGGTTGAGCCCTTTGATCAGCGTCCCGGTATTAATAATGTGATTTCTGGTTATACCGGTGGTTCGTGGGCCCAACCGACCTATGAACAAGTTATTGGTCAATATACGGGGCACGTTGAAGCCGTGGAAATCAGATACGATTCCCGTAAAATCTCGTATCAAAATCTTGTCGATATTTATTGGCAACTAATTGATCCGACCGACCGCTTTGGACAAATCAATGATCGCGGTAGCCAATACCGGCCAGTCATTTTTTATGCTAATCAACATCAATTGACCATTGCGCAAGCATCCAAACAAGCGCTTGTGGACTCGCAACGTTATCAAAAACCAATTGTCGTGGCCATTGAGCCCTTACAGCAATTTTGGCCAGCAGAAAATTATCATCAGGATTTTTACCGCAAACAACCCCGGCGCTACCGACAACTGAAAAAAGCCCATGATCACTATCTAAATTGGTTGAAATTCAAAAACAAATTCTAGCTTGGCGGTTCAGTCACAACTGATGACTTTGCCTGCTTCTGGAATCAATTGGTCAAGCACTAATCGCTGTGCCATACTTAATTGTTATGGAGGCGCATAAACATGCGGCAAGAATCGCAATGGGCCCTAATCAGCTTGTGGCTGATTATATTAGGAAGTTTCATCCACATGGGCTAACGTTAGGTTGGCATCAAGTGATGCCAGTAATTGCTTATAATCGCCCACAGATACCGTTTGGCTGGTCATTTCTGATATTGCTATTATTATCAATTGACCAAGTGTTTTATGACCACTTGATCAATCTCGTTAGTCATTCAATCATCAAACATTAATTTTAAAAAACAGGATATTGACCCGCCATACGAATGCCGGCCGTCCATTGTCCTGTTTTTATTGCGGTATTTTGCATCATGTCAGCTGTCATTTTGACATAACGGTCTTAATCAGGACAAACCACAACTGCCTACTTCGATATGGTATATTGTTACTGTCTACATCAGATTTGCCAATTTGTTTGAGTGATATGGCCTTTTTCTAACCACCTCACTCAGACACTAAAAACAACGAGGTTCTCACCATGCAAACAATTCAGTTAAGCAACATCTTTAAACAACAAGCACACCAAACGATTTTAAAAGATTTCACACTCACCATTCCAGCGCAAAGTAACATCGGCATTCAGATGAGCCACGTTGAGGCAACGACCCTCTTTAACCTATTACGCCAAACGACACCCCAAACTAGTGGCGTGATGACTGGCCTCACTCCCGCACGTATCCAAGCCATCTTTCATGATGACGGCTTTTATCCGCAATTAACAGTCTCGACTTATTTGAAGACCTTTCAACACATCAGCACCTTTGAGACGGACCTGGATGACATTTTGCAGTATTTCGCACTCAAAGACGTCGCCCATACTAAGATCAAGCACTTATCCTTTGATCAACAACAACGTCTGGCCTTACTGCGGGCGTTCATCCTACAACCGGACTTGTTACTAATTGAAAGTCCCCTGACCAACTTGACCAACGCTGGCATTGAGCTGTACTTAGCAGCCTTAGCCTATACTCGCGAACACGGCGTCACCGTACTGCTGACCTCCTACTCATTAGAAGAACTTGTCCTAACCAGTACGACTATCTTCCGCTATCGACCAAACCAGGGCCTCGAGTTGACTGATTTGGCGACCGAAAGCAGTTCCGATTCCGCACACACTTCAGAAGATACACCTAGACCAATTTTTAAAATTGCAAGTAAGGTTGAAGATAAAACAGTCTTTTTCAGCCCCAACGAGATCGATTTTATTGAAAGTGTCAACGGGGTCAGTCAACTGAACGTCAGTGGCGAACAATTCACGTCATCGCAAACAATGAGCGAATTAGAACAACAATTGACGACGCTCGGCTTCTTCCGCTGTCATCGTTCTTACTTGGTTAATTTACAACAAATCGCGGAACTAATCAGTTACTCCCGAAATAGTTACACGTTAATCTTGAAAAACAAAAGTAAACTGCCCCTCTCTCGCGGTAAACTCACTGATTTAAAAGCTTTGATCAATTTTTAGGACACCATTCAGCCTAAATAATGCACCATTCGGCCCCAATATGCCCCATTACACCTTGATTTAATCACATTCGACGATTGTTCCAGTAAACTAGATTTTGTAGAAGCCACTACGCTTCCAAATCAAATTTAAAGGAGTCAGCGATCAACGATGACAATAAAAAATGCAATCGAAGTGATTAACATTGCCAAATCATTTCAAAATACGACCGCGCTGGACCAAGTTAGTTTTACCGTCCAACCAGGTGAAATTTTTGGCTTTTTAGGTCCCTCGGGATCGGGAAAAACAACCACCATTAAAATTCTAACCGGACAATTATTACCAACGAACGGTGAAGCCTACGTCCTGGGTCAGTCTGTCCAAGCATACGACGAACACCGCTATGAAAAAATCGGCATCGTCACGCATCAAAGTGGGCTTTACGACAAATTATCGGTATACCAAAACCTACTATTCTTCGCGAAAATGTTTGGTGTCCCGGTTGCACGTGTTGATAAGTTACTTGAACGAGTTGGTCTCAGTCAACATAAGAAAAAACTCGCTGGTAAGTTATCTCAAGGTATGCGTCAACGGCTAGTTCTGGCCCGAGCAATTCTTCACCAACCGCAAGTCTTGTTCCTCGATGAGCCAACCAGTGGTTTAGATCCCCGCACGACCCAAGCAATTCACGCACTGATTAGGGAATTACGCGACCAGGGTACAGCGATTCTGCTAACGACTCATGATATGCTGGAAGCCACTCGTCTCTGCAATCGTGTCGCCTTACTCAACGCTGGCCGCATCGCAGAATGTGCAGCCCCACAAGCATTGCAATTAAAATATAATCGCGACCAGCAGTATCGCGTCCACATTGCATCGGCAGCGCAAGATTTGTTACTCCCAGCATCTCCTGAGACGACCTATCAGATTAATCAGTGGATGCTTTCTGGGCAACTTGAGACGATTCACTCGTGCGAGCCGACCCTTGAAGATGTCTTTTTAACCGTAACTGGAAGGAGCCTAAAATGAGTTTATCAGTAACCAAAATAAAAGCCTTATTCGGTCTTAAATTAAGACTGATCATTTCAAATATGAGTCTAATGACTGCCCCAATCATGGCCATTTTGTACGTCGTTTTCATGAAGAGTATTATGCAAAGTAAAGCACCATCACACGTCGCCCTGATTTCCCTATTACTGGGAATGGGACTATGCTTTAATATCGTTATGGGTGGCATCATGATGACGAGTTATCCCTTAGCCGAAGAAAAAGAACACCATACGTTACGTGTCCTAATGACCTCTTCCATTACCGGGCCCGAATTTTTTATCGGTAGTTTATTGCCACCACTAGCTATTATGACTGTAACCAATTTGATACTGGTCCCCCTAAGCGGCGCCAGTTGGTCGCAAATTCACTTAGGAAACTTTTTATTGATTACTATTATCACTAGTTTAACGAGTCTCGTGCTCGGATACATTATTGGTCTGATTGCTAATAGTCAAACTCAAGCAGGCGTCTACAGTATTCCAATGATGCTGATTTTAAGCCTGATACCGAATTTCGAACAGTTCAATACCACCCTTAAAACCATTAGTAGCTATCTTTATACCAGCACGATTAATCACTATATTACCGCCTCATATGCCACTAATGGTTTTTCATGGACGCTTCGTGAGGTACTGACGCAACTCGGATGGCTCGTGATTACCTGTGGCATCTTCTTCTATGCCTACCGTCGTCACGGCCTTGATAATGACTAAAATTTAGGAGGTTTTCAATCATGTCAACTTTAAAAATCGGAACAACCGTCAAGTTACCAAAACCATATTTGGAAATTGTGGGAACGATCATTGCCTACTACGCAGCTAAAGATCAATACTTAGTTCGGTTTGGTGTTAGCCAACAACTCTACTTCAAACCAGATGAACTAATTGTCTGGAAATCTTAACTGCTTATCTCATACCAAGCCCCTTACTTTGAAATATCATGGTAAGGGGCTTCTTTTCCACGTTCGGACAATCCCGCAGCCGAATCGACGTTGGCTATGTTATAGCAATGGCCACCCAGCCTAGAAGGTGCGCGTAAGACGCGCATTTGCTGATGACCAGTAACCTAACGACACATTTTTATCATAATTGATGACAGCTCAATTCATGCTATGTATACCCATAATATTTTTAAAATCATAACTTACCCTTAATTTTAAACCCCACTTGCACTCAAAATGGGGTTTAAACCCCACATGCTGTCTTGATGATGTGGTGCTATTTCTGAAACCTGTTATCCTCTTTAATGCACACACGGGGTTTCATACAAAATAGACAATTAAGGGAGCGCAAGCAAAGATGATTAAAGCAGAATGGGCGTATATGCGCAAACACAAACTAATGATTATCGTCATGGCAATCATTATGTTCATTCCATCAATTTATGCCGTGACATTTTTACGATCAATGTGGGATCCATACGGTCGGTTAAATAATTTACCTGTAGCCGTCGTCAATCATGATCAGCCAGTCACGTACCAAGGGAAGCATCTCAGTGTTGGGCGCAATTTAACAACGAATTTAAAAAAATCTAGCGCTTTGAAGTTTCAACAAGTCAACGCGAGTCAGGCACAAGCTGGCTTGAAAAATGGCCGCTATTATATGGTGCTCACGATTCCAACCAATTTTTCGCGCCACGCGACCACCTTACTCAATCACCAACCACAAGCCATGGTGCTACATTATGATACAAGTGCTGGACATAACTTCGTCGCTAGCAAGATGGCCGATTCGGCGGTCACTTCGATTCGGTCATCCGTCGCCCAAACGATTACAACGAGCTATGCCAAAACGATGTTTGCCGCTATCAAACAACTTGACAGTGGCCTCAAAACAGCTGCTACTAATAATCAAAAGCTAGCCACCGGTGGTCAGCAGCTCCAAACTGCCAACCAAAAAATCGCCACCAACCTGGACACCCTCGCAACTAGTTCGCTGAAACTAAAACAAGGGAGTCAAACACTGACGGTCGGTTTAAACCAATATCTTAATGGCATTTCACAACTACAGGTGGGTAACCAAAAAGTGGTTGCCGGTCTAACACAACTGCTCGTCAAAAGTAATCAGTTAGTTGCTGGCATGGCTCAACTCAACACCGGGGTTCAAACTTTAAATCAAGGTGTTGATCAATACGTTGCTGGCGCCCAGCGAGTGAATACTGGGACTGTCAAAGTCAATACTGGTGCCCATCAGGTGGCCAGTGGCACGCAACAATTCAGTAGTGGTACCGCTCAACTGGCGACTGGTACGCAACAACTTAGTTCCGGTTTAAACGCTTATGCGGCCGGTGTCGGCAAGGTCAACACTGGTGCCAACAAGCTTAGTCAAGGTGCTAATCAACTACAAGCACAGACCGCTCAGTTAACGGCTAAAACGACGGCCCTAACGAGCGGCTCAAGTCAGCTAACTACTGGCATCCAGACACTAGGTCAGAACAGTCAGTCCCTCACCATCGACTTGCAAAAATTGCAGACGCAACTTAAGCAACCAACCAACAATCAAGCCACGATTAGCGCAACCGTGGCAGCGCTGAAAAAGCAGGCTGCTGGTACCGACTTATCGTCCGTTAAAACCGCGCTAAGTGCGCTGACATCGGCTATTAAAACTAGTGCGGCGCTTCACGACAATGTCGCCGCAACCGCTGACAGTCAAAATTTGACTGCGGCACAAAAATCAGCCATTTTGGCAACGGTTGATCAATCCGCTAACCGTGACGCCATCAACGCCGCCCTTGCGAGTTTAACCACGGCCATCGCCCAGTCGACGCAACCGGCTGTAGATACGACTGCTTTGACTAGGGCCCTCAGCGCCACGACTCAACAGCAGGCTGACCTTGTCTCCACGGTCACCCAACTCACTACCGGTGCGCAATCACTGACGACCGGTATTCAATCTGCTGGTAACGCGGCTAACAAACTGAGGACTAGTCTAACCCAGCTGAACACGGTCCTACCTAATCTCACTAATGGCATTGGGGCCGTCACTACTGGTGCGACAAACTTGGCTAGCGGAACAACAACGCTCACAACTAATAGCCAGCAGCTCACCCAAGGCTTTAAAACACTGGATGCTAACACCAACTTGCTCAATCAGAGAAGTCACCAACTGGCTACGGGTGCGGGGCAAGTTGCCGCGGGTTCTCAACAGCTGACCGCGGGCACGCGTCAACTCAGCACCCAGGGCAACCAGCTAACACAAGGTGCCAGCCGCGTGGCTACGGGTCTTCAATCTGCACAGACCAACCTACCCAGCTTAACAACTGGCATCTCACAGTTAGTTACGGGCAGTCAACAAGTCACCACTGGCTTACATCGACTCGGCACAACGGGTATTGCACTCGCTAATGGCAGTCAGCAACTCACTAGTGGCAATGGGCAATTAGCCACCGGAGCTCAGCAACTAGCCGTGGGTGCTAACCAAGTTACAACCGCTGGTAATAAGATTCAAACTGGTAACCAAGCATTAGCGACCAAATTAGGAACGGCCGCAAGCAAGGGGAATCTCAATCCATCAAAACTGACGTATCAACAAGTTGCCAAACCCGTCACTACAACTCACCAGGACCGTGATGATGTACCAAACAACGGTACTGGTATGGCGCCGTATATGTTAAGTGTCTCGTTATTTGTCGGCGCGCTCGCCCTCAATATGATGTTTGATATGTATACCCCACGCAAACACCCGCAATCGGCACTGGATTGGTGGAGTAGCAAGGCCAGCATCATGCTCGTCTTTTCAATCATGGAAAGTACGATTATGCTCGGCTTGATGATGTTAATCAACGGACTCAGCCCGATTCATCCGTTTGCCACTTGGTTGTTACTCACGCTAACGGCGCTACTCTTCATGACGATCGTCGCTTGGCTTAACCTTGTCTTCGGCAAAGCTGGCGCCTTCTTCAGTATGGTACTACTAGTCTTACAGCTCGGTGGTTCAGCCGGAACGTATCCAATTCAGCTGTCAGGTCACTTTTTCCAAACAATCCACCCGTGGTTACCAATGAGTTACAGCGTCAACGGCTTGCGGCAGACCTTGATGACTGGTAATTCTGCTCTTCCTGAGATGGGCGTCTTAGCACTGATTCTAATGCTGTTTATTGCTCTGACCTGGTTGTTCTTTATCCGTCGTTACCCTCGGCTGGCTCAAATTGACTTTGAAGACCCCGTCGCCGTCAAAGCCACTCAGAGTAAGTTAGCCACGTTGGTTCGGCGAAAGGCTCAAGCTAAAGCATCTGACAATAAAACGAATTAGTTATTTGGATTTATGATCTCGAAACACTGCCAAAACGACTTTCTCTATATCAGAGAGAGTCGTTTTTAGCAGCTAACTAAGTTGACGACTTTACCCAAATGGTGCTGTTAATTCTGATTCGCTGGTCAACACCATAACCTACTACCATATTATTAGTATTCGTGAAAATCCCTACTAATATTGAAACGACTTCCCCATTACTTGAGACTGCTTTTCACAGACTCATTTTGACCGGATGTCACACACGCTAAGTCACCTAACTTGTCAGTCAACAGCCCAACCAGCTAAAACCATTAACTAGTCTCAAATGCACCACAACAATCATTCATAACAACATTAAGTCACTATCCAAACAAAACTAATCATGATACCACCTCAAATTAGTATGGGTATGCTTTAGTTAGGGACAAGCTTACGGTTAAATTAGATTGGTATATTGATTGAGTCAGCGTTTGATTTTGGCTATACTGTTAACAGTCAATTAATAAAGGAGTGCGAGTCGCATGATCAAAGAATTCAAGGAATTTATTGCCCGCGGTAACGTGATTGATTTGGCCGTTGGGGTTATTATTGGGTCCGCTTTTACGGCCATTGTTAAATCGTTGACAGACAACTTAATTAATCCACTGATTGGGATTTTCTTAGGCAAAGTTGATTTATCCAATCTAAAGTTCAGTATCGGTGATGCTACCTTTAAGTACGGGTCCTTTCTAAATGCCATCATTAATTTCTTCATCGTCGCCATCGTCGTTTTCATTCTGGTGAAAATTATTAATAAAGTGGTTAAAAATGAACCAGAAGAACCCGAGGAAGAAGAAGTCGATGTTTCCGCGCAATATCTAGAAGAAATTCGTGATTTATTAAAGGAACAGGCTAAAAAATAAGTGAAAATAGCTCCCAAGCAAATTTTTCATTAAAAGTCTATATGGTATTAAAACTTTTTTTGAGATACAATATATTGTGCAATTTTTTATAAAGAGGGGCTATCATGGTGATAATAACAGCAGGAATGATTGGGGTCGGCAAAACCACGTTAACGGGGTTAATTGCTGACCACCTTGGAACTAAGGCATTTTACGAACCGGTTGGCGACAACCCCGTATTGCCACTTTATTATTCGGATCCTAAGAATTACGGGTTCCTATTACAAATCTATTTCCTCAACAAACGTTTTGCAATGATCAAGAAGGCATTGGCCGACGATAACAACGTCCTCGACCGCTCCATCTATGAAGATGCCCTCTTCACCAAAGAAAACAACGCTGAAGGAAACATCTCTGACACTGAATTGAATGTTTACTTGCAACTACTAGACAATATGATGACCGAATTGACTGAACTGCCTAAGAAGGCACCAGACTTGATGGTCTACTCTGAAACTGACTTCGATACGATTCTTTACCGGATCAAGAAGCGTGGTCGCGACTACGAACAGTTCGACCACAACCCTGAACTGGAATCTTATTACTATAAGATGTGGACCGCTTATCGGAAATGGTACGATGAATACGATGCTAGCCCTAAAATGAAGATTGATTTACAACAGTACGACTTGGAAAAACCTGCTAACCAACAAGCAGTGCTGGCTCAAATCGATTCTGAATTAGGCAAGATTCGCAATCCAACCACAGTTTAATTAATCATGCTAAAAGCGCCAGTCCCGATAATGGGGACTGGCGCTTTTATTGCGCACAATCTAGCGAGCAAACAATACAGAAACTTCTTAATGACTCGCGACCAGCTAACTAGGTAGCGCGGGTAGTGTCGCATTACCAAACGACAATCTTTGAATGCCGCACTAGCACAATTGCGCTCGATTACATGGCTGCCCGGACTTGTTGGGCTAACTCAAAGTTATTGGTAATCACCGCATTGACCGAGGCTGCGAACAATTGTTGCATTACGATTGGCTCATCCACTGTCCAAACCCGTTCAGCAACATGGTGTACAGGTTGATAGTGTTCAAGATGCACCCCTTCTAAGTGTTCGTGAGTCGCAAACTCATCCGGATTACCCAGACGCGCTGAAGTCAAAAAAGCATATTTCTGGCTGGCATCAATGGCGTAGGCCCGCTGTAAACTCTTCAGATTAAACGACGAAAAAACGACCGGATAAATTAAGTCAGTCTGCCGGACCATCCGTAGCACAATCCGCTCGATATCAAGATAATAGTGTCGATCAGTCTTCAACTCAAGGTTCAAGTGAACGGGCTCTCCACTCACTAAGTTTAAAAATTCTTGTAAGGATGGGACGGGCTCTCCATTTGCTAATTCAAATCTACGCAACTGTTCGAAGGTCAGATCCGCAATGGCCCCTTGCCCATTAGTAGTTCGATCGATTCGTTCGTCATGCATAATCACTGGTATTTGATCCTGGGTAAGATGGACGTCAAACTCTAAGCCATCGATATGATGACTGATGGCATACGCAAACCCAGCTAGCGAATTCTCAGGAAACTTAACGGGAACGCCCCGATGACCATAAATCAACGACATATTTGGCACAATTCTTCAACTCTTTCCAATTAATGACGACCGTTTGCACGGTTATTTGATTCTAACACTTTATTGTACGTATTTTCAGCCGTTTGCAACGATTGTCGAATATCTTGGCCTGCAAAAATCTGTTGCATCGCCGTTTGAATCGCTGTCCGTGCGGGAACCCAACCATCGACAAAGACACCTGAGTTCGTATTATTAGGCTTCGTTCGTAGCATCTGATTACCAGAAACTTCTAGGACCGGCGACTTCTTGAATAGTTTTTTCAGCGTTGGCTCGTCCTTAGCCCCCTTATTAACGGCTAAATAACCAGTCTTAGCTTGCCAATCGGCTTGCGTCTGTGCGCTAGCGAGAAACTTAGTGAATTCCCACGCGCCATCTTGGACCGCGCTTGGTTTATCGTTCGCAATCCAAAGTGCCGCCCCACCAACTGCGATTCCGTTGGCTCTCTGACCATTCGGCCGTGGGAAATATGTGACACCTAGATCATTTTTGAGCACTTGATACAACTGACCCGTGTTCGCGGACGATTGCATGAAGATACCCAAATGGCCTGCCAAGAAAGAAGCTGCTTCATTTGCAGCAGCATTACCACCCGAACCAAAGTTCATAAAGTCACCATAGTCAATATTTTCTTTAACCCACTTCATCGCATTGATCGCCGCGGGACTCGTAAAGTCGACCTTAGTCGCATTGCCAGTATGACCATTATCACGATTGGCAACGGGAACACCTGCGTTAGCGACCAGCTGCTCGAATAGCCACGAATAGGCCTCCATTGTCATTCCCTTGACTTTGCCGTGGGATTTGTCGTGGATGGCCTTAGCGACTCGCGTGATATCATCGTAAGTCGGATCCACTGGTGGCGGCGTAATCCCGTACTGACGCAAGACCCTCTTATTATAATAAAGCGCCGTTTGCGATGCATTAAACGGCATTGCTAGCAATTGATTGTCGCGCATCACGATCGCCTTGGCGCCCGGAATGATTTGATCAGCATCGTAATGGTCACGGTCAATAAATTTCTGCATCGGTGTCGTGAAACCACTGTGATACATCTGACTGGTGGAAATATCCATCGATTGAAATAGCGCTGGTGACGCGGCCGTCCCATGCGTATTCAAGATTTTTTGAATGACGCCATTATAGCCACCCTCAAACTCGGCTACAACTTCATATTTGGACTGTTGGTGATTAAACGCTTTAACGTAGGCGTCAATCGCTTGTTGACCAGGACCTTTCATCTCATGCCAAAACACCACTTTAATGCGACTACTATCCGCATGGACACGGGTCCGACTATAAGCGACCCCACCCACTACCAAGAGGACAACCATCATACCGGCTAGCCACTGCCACTTTCGCGTTATCTTCATCATTTCACCGAACCTTCATTCAATCCAGATTTAAAGTAGTGTTGCCCCCAGAAAAGGACAATCAATGTTGGAATCACCACGATGGCGGCACTCGCCTGAACGAGTCCCCAATTCGTAGCGGTTTCCTCCGAATGCAATTGCCGCAATCCATCTTGGACCGGACGTAGCCGATTTGAAAACGTGGTTAGCATTGGCCATAAATATTGGTTCCAGCTTCCTAAAAAGCTGTAAGCAGCTAGCGTCAATAAACTAATCCGTGAGTATGGTAAGGCAACGCGACAGTAAAATTGCCAGTGTGAGAGACCATCAACATCAGCGGCTTCCTTTAAGTCTCGTGGAATTTGCAGAAAGGCTTGGCGTAACATGAAGATACCAAAGGCCGAAGTTAAGAACGGGATAACCATCACCGCATAGTGATTCAACAAGTGCATCGCACGGACCGTGTGAAAGTTCGGAATCACTTCAGCTTCAAATGGTAGCATCATAGTTGCCAAGACCAAGTAGAACAACGCATCCCGATACTTAAATTCTAAAAACACAAAGGCGTAGGCGGCAATTGATGCAAAAAACAGATGAGCAATCATCTGAATGATTGAGATCACTAAACTGTTAAATAAGTAGCGAAGAATGGGTGTTTTGGTGAACGCATCCTGATAGTTCTGCCAAGAAAGGGTTCCGCTCAGTGATCCTTTCGCAATAGTCGTCGTTGGTAAAAAGCTGGTCCACAACCCTAAAACAAACGGTAAAATAATGACTAACGTTAATGTAATTAATAACAAGTACCGGAATCCGATACCGATTCGATGTCGAATCAGGGCTTGAGTAGCCATTGTATTTTCCATTAGTAATGCACCCGCTTTGCTAAAAGTTTGAATTGGATTACCGTAATCGCTGCAATAATGATTGCTAGTATGATCGATTCCGTGCTAGCAAGCGCATAGTTACCATCAACGAAGGCATCCCGATAAATACGGTAAACTAATAAGTTGGTGGCGTTCGTAGGCCCACCCGCAGTCATTAAGTCAATCAATCCGAAACTCTTGAACGCTGAGATCAACGTAATCACCGCCGCAAAGAAGAGTGTGGGGGAAATCATTGGCAACGTGATATGGATGAACTGATAACGCCGACTGGTCCCCGCCACATCGGCCGCATCATATAAGGTTTTAGGCACAACTTGCAATGCCCCAAAAAAGATCAGGAAAGTAAATCCGAGGTGCATCCAAACGCTCGTCATAATAATCGCCACCATGGCCCAGTGTGGCTCCGTTAACCAATTAATTGCCGGTAAGTGCATCCAGATGGCCACCTTATTCAACAAGCCCACGGATGGATTAAACATGAATAACCAGAAAATTGCGGAGACCGAGACAGACACTCCCATAGTCGAGGTAAACATAGTTCGAAATAGCTCGATACCCCGAACCCTTTGATTGGCAGCGGCCGCTAACAGTAACCCCCCAATTAACGTGAACACTGTCACACCCACGACATAGATTCCAGTGGCTTGCAGGCTAGCAAGATAACTCTTAGTCGTCAGCAAATTAAGGTAATTTTGCAAACCAACAAAGACGGTTGGTTCACCAAGACTATTAGTCAAGAAAAAGCTTAGATACAAGGTGCGTAACATTGGATAGAAAACAAAAACACTGAGGGCGAGTATTGAGGGCCCAAGAAATAGCCAAGCATAATATTTATCATTACGCTTTAATTCAAAACTGCCGGTCTGCACATTTGCTTGGTCATGCGCATCTGGCGATTGTTTCGGCTTAAGGCGTCGCTTAATCGACGGAAACGAGTTGATCACTAGTAACACCCTCCTCTTCAGCAATCAGTTGTTCGTGCTCATCAAAAATGAAGATCTTACCATTAACGGTTACATTCACCCGCTGCTCAAGTGGTAATTGGACCTGACCAGATTGTGCAATTCGCAATGCCGTCCCGTTATCAGCCTGCACTTCGATAATCGTCATCTCGCCCAGTGTCTCGACATTCGTAACCTTGCCATTACCGCGCTCATCAGTAACTGGTACTGCGTTTAGCTGATTAGGTCGGATACCAATCGTATAGCTCCCCGCGTTTAATGGTTGGTTAAGCGCAATCTGAAAGCCCTCCGCGACGTGTAAATTACGAGCGGTTTTCGTCACCACTGGCAGTAAATTAATCTGTGGCGTACCGAAGAATTCAGCGACGAAATGATTAGCAGGATGATTATAAATATCTAACGGTGTATCAATCTGCTGCACGTGACGCTCATTTAACACCATTACGTGATCGGCCATGGTCATCGCTTCAGTTTGGTCATGGGTGACATAAATCAATGTCAATCCGAGCTTACGTTGCAGTTCGCGAATTTCGGTCCGCATTCGCACGCGTAGTTGCGCATCAAGGTTTGATAACGGTTCGTCCATCAGGCAAACCTTAGCATCACTGGCAATCGCCCGAGCCAAAGCCACTCGTTGCCTTTGACCACCAGATAGTTCGCGCGGCTTGCGGTCACGATAAGCCGTCAAATTGACCATCTTCAACGCGGCATTGACCCGACGCTCGACTTCCGCGGCCGGCATTTTTCGTGCTTGTAAACCAAACGCAACGTTGGCAGCCACGTCCAAAAAAGGGTACAAGGCATAACTTTGAAAAACCATTGACAGCTTTCGATCTTTTGGTGGGACTGCATTCATGATCTGACCATTGATGGCCAGCTTTCCACTAGTAATTGGAATAATACCGGCAATCATCCGCAGCAGCGTACTTTTACCACAACCGGATGGCCCAACAATCACGAATAACTCCCCGTCTTGAATCTCAGCATTTACATCGTTTAAAACTGGCTGTTTCGCCTTATCATACGTCTTTGTGATGTTCTGCAAGGTAATTCCCATATTCATATCCCCTCGACCTTTTATTTGTAATTTATTAGATTACTCTTTAATCATGCCAGACCAACGTATCGGGAATGTTGGCATAATGTAAAAATAACGTATGGGTTATGTATTTTTTTCATAAACAGCGCCCCACCAACAAATTCGGAGTGAATAAAAAATAGTTGTTTCAAGAATTTGTACATTCTCGAAACAACTATTTAGTCTGTGTCCTACCAGTTAATCTGTCATGGATGATAACGGTCCACCGTGAGTCAGTTTTCTCTGTGTCCGATATCGAGCTTGAAAAAGCCGCTCAAATGTTTATCCGGACACTATCGGATGTCCTAAAAATTTCAATTAAAGCCGACGAGTGGTATGCTTTGGCAGTTTGACTGGCTGTTGATCAGCATCTGTGCGCACCACCAACGTGTCACAGGTAGCATTGCGAATCACATAAGCAGCATTAGAGCCAATTAACACCCGTGCCACGTTGTTAAGACCTGTGGCCCCAACAACGATCAAGTCAGTGCCATAGCGGTCTGGTAAAGTCGTCGCTAACAATAACTTCGAATTACCTGAATGTAAGTGAACCCGCACATCGCTGACACCCGCGGCCATCGCTTGTTGGCGGGCCTTAGCGAGATTCGCTTTAAGACCGGCCGTCAACTCGTTCAATGCCTGCGGTGTCGTTGCGCCAAAACCCATCGGCCCTTGAGTCACACCAATAAATTTCTCAGTATTAATGACCGTCACAATATCCAAAGCGGCATTTTGCTCGACCGCGATCTTAATTGCTTTCGTTAAAGCTAATTGGGACTGAGGACTCGTATCGATGCCGACTAAAATGCGTTTAACCATCGTCATAACCATCACCCTCCATTAAAGGATCACTATTTGTCGGTTGCTAACACGGCAATTGATTCAGCGTAAATCGCCATTGCAGCCATTAATTCGTCAATTGGTTGGAATTCATTGGCTTGGTGCATCGTATCTTCGGTATCTGGGAAGAGTGCCCCAAAGGCAACCCCACGAGCCATCATCCGGCCATAAGTCCCACCACCAACAATTTGTGGTTGTGAGGCCGTGTCACCAGTTTGACGCCGGTAAACGTCCATCAAATCCTTGACGATCGGGTCTTCAGGGTCAACGTAATGTGGCACCATGAAGTCACCCTGCGTGACCGTGGCACCAGCTGGTAACTGCGCTTGGACTTTCGCCGTTAAATCAGCAGGTTCGATTCCCTTCGGATAACGGAAGTTCAACGTTAACGCACCACCCTTTTGATGGTCGAAGCTGAGTAACCCGACATTCATCGTCAAATCACCCATAACGTCATCCTTGTAAGCTAAGCCTAACTGGTTCGCCCGTGAATCATCGTGTAGCTTATTAGCCACGAAGTCTAAGAAAGCAGCGGCATCATCAGCAAAGGCATAGTTAGTCAAGAACGTTGCAAGGTAGGTTCCGGCATTGATCCCGTTACGTGGTTCCATCCCATGGGCGGCCTTTCCAACAACTTCCAGCTTAACGCCTTCAGGAACGACCGTTAATTCACCAGTTACTGGTTGCTGGTCCAGGAACGCTGTGAAGTCGGCCGCCAACTGCTCGTTGTCATCCGTCGCGACCACGGCTTCGGCATCACGCGGCACCATATTTTCACGCAAGCCAGAATCAAAAGAAACAAGGTTAAAGTCGCCATTATCTTCATGATCGAAGTGTAATTGCAGACTCACATTTCCCTTTTCACCATTGATCAACGGGAACATGGCATCTGGAGAGAAGCCCAAGGTTGGCGCTGGTTCAACTTCAAAGTAGCGTTTCATTCCAGTCCAATTACTTTCCTCATCGGTCCCAACGATAAAGCGAATCTTCTTATTGAGCTTCAAGCCAAGTTCTTTGACAATCTTTAAGCCATAGTAGGCCGCCATTCCCGGGCCTTTATCGTCGGAAACGCCGCGGGCATACATCTTGCCATCCTTGATGGTTGGTTCGAAGGGGTCCGTATCCCAGCCGTTACCAGCAGGCATTTCATCCACATGGGCTAAAATTGCCAAGGTTTCATCCCCCTCACCAATTTCAGCATAACCGACCAAGTTATCAATGTTCTTGGTCTTAAAGCCATCGCGTTCCGCAATCGCTAAAAACGTGGTTAACGCTTGCTTAGGACCAGGGCCTAAGGGTGCATCATCCGTCGCCTGGCTATCGTCACGAAAGCTCGGTACGCGGAGCATGGTGGTTAAATCTGCTAAATAATCATCTTGATGCTTAGTTGCTTCATTTTTCCAATCAACTGACATGTTAAATTCCTCCCACATATTGTTACCTCAATTTTATCATAGCTGTCGTCAACTTAATAATCGTAAGTAACCGCTTTTGGAAAATGGTATACTCAAAGTAAATTAACTTAGAAAGCTGGTCATTTTATGCAACCTATTACAACTGAAATTGTTAGCCGAACGATTATCAAACGACCGGCTGATTCTCACAAAGGCAATTACGGTCGAATCATGCTGATTGGGGGTAATCAAAATTTTGGTGGTGCTATCATCATGGCCGCAACGGCCGCAACATATAGTGGTGCCGGTCTGGTGACGGTCGCTACCGACCCGTCTAATTTCACGAGTCTACATGCTCGGCTACCCGAAGCCATGGTCATTGACTATCACCAAACGGACACCTTATTAAACCTGCTGGCAGGAATGGACGTTATCGTCATCGGTCCAGGCCTTGGAACAGATACCGTCGCTGATCAGTTACTGACCGCCGTTCTCGCTGCGACGCACGTCCCACAACGATTGGTCATCGATGGTTCGGCGCTGACCTTGCTTGCACAGCAGGCCCGCCCCTTACCCGCCACGGACATCGTGGTCACGCCACACCAAATGGAATGGCAACGACTTAGCGGTATCGCGATCAAAGATCAAACCCCAACTGCCAATCATGACGCGCAACAACGGTTAGGTGTTACGGCCGTGGTCAAAGCTCATCGCACGACCGTCTACACTGACGAACGAGTCTGGTTCAACCCCGGCGGCACTCCGGCCATGGCGACCGGCGGCATGGGTGACACGTTGGCTGGTATGATTGGTGGCTTCGTAAGTCAATTTCATAATTTCACCGATGCCGTTCTCAGCGCGGTCTACTTGCACAGTGCCATTGCCGATGACCTCGCTGCAACGCGGTACGTCGTCTTGCCGCATCAAATCAGTGCCCGCATTCCGACTTACATGCACCGCTTTAGTCAGATTGAACGCCCTTAGCTAGCTGGACCATAATGAACACGAAAAAGCCAACGACATTATGCTAAAAAAGCCTCAACTAACCATGCTTGAATTCATAGTTAGTTGGGGCTTAATGATTTAATTTAAAACAGAGTGGCCGAATTCGTAACACGCACTATTCGCCTACGGGTTGGTTCGCATCCGCCTTCAACGCTGTTAGTTCGTCATCAGTCAGCGCACGATAGTTCCCCGCTAATAAGCCAACGGGTAGCGTTAACGAACCAAACTTGATTCGCCGTAACCCGACGACCCGTTCACCTAACGTTCCGACCATCCGCTTAACTTGGTGATACTTGCCTTCATGGATCATGATTCGAATCGTGGTAAAGTTCTCGATTTCATGGAATTGAACAATCTCAGCCTGAGCCGGTTGCAGTTCAGTCCCGTCCTTTAACGTGATTCCATCATTAAAATTAGCCAATTGAGCTGCAGTGATTTCCCCCGTTACTTCAGCCTCATAGACCTTCGTAACATGGTGGTTCGGCGACAATAGGTCGTGCGATAGGGCCCCATCGTTCGTAATGACCAAGATTCCCTCAGTATCTTTATCGAGACGACCCACGGGAAATAGATCGTCACGAAAATCCGTCGTATTGAACAGGTCCATCACCGTTTTCGCAGCGGAATCCGTCGTTGCCGTGATGACCCCGACTGGCTTATTCATCACATAATAGAAGTATTGTTGGTAACGGACCTGCACGTCATCTAAAAAGACGGTGTCACTGCCAGGGTTGATCTGTTGTTTGCCAGAGATTACTGGCTCACCATTGGCAGTGATATGACCATCTTTAATCAGACGACGTACTTGAGTCCGCGTACCAATTCGCATCGCATGTAAAAATTTATCTACTCGCATAATTCACCTATTTAATCCGTAATTTCCGTCGTAACCCAGCAGCTTTCGTTCCAATCATCAAATCAGCCATCCGTGAACGGAGTGCTAAGTAAACGTAAACCGCACCACCAGCGATAACTGCTAGGGCCACGATCAAGAACGATTGCGTCTTACTGTGCTCATTCAACACAAAGTTCAGCCCATAAACAACTAATCGTGCCGTGACGTACGTTAAAATCGAATAAACTAAAATTCGATTGATTTTTGGTAATAACTTCACGTACCGAATTCCAAAGTTGACTTCCAAATCATACATCGCCATCAGACTCGCAACCATCATCCCAATCGCGGTCGCAACCAGGGGCCCCGCCGTTGATAGGAAATAGATACATGGTAACTGAATCACGATTTTGACCAGTAAGCCGATCAAGTAATAGCGAATAATATCGCGGTTGCGTGATAGGCCTTGCATCAGCGCCGAAATCACCGTAAAAAAGCCTAAAGCAATCGCGGTAAATGCTGAGATCTGCAGAATCAAGGTCCCAATTTGATCATAACTATAAAAGAGCGTGTTAAGTGGTTGTGCCACTGCGGCCATCCCCAGCGCTCCGGGAATCATGATAAATAGGAATAAAATAATCGAATCTTCCAATTGTTTACGAATATTACGCATATTATGACTGGCCAATGATTCAGATAAAATCGGCACGACCGTCACGGCAATCGCAGACGCCAATGACACAATGATCATCACCAATTTGTTCGCATTAAATGCAAAGTAAGCATACAACGTATCGATCTGCTTAGTACCCAAATGGTAAACCAGCCGCATCATCGGTTGGAACGTTGCTTGATCCAACAGGTTGAAGACTGTCGTCGCGGTATCGATCACAATAAATGGAATCGCCTGAATAATAATATCGCGGAACAATTGCCAGACTGGAATAACTAGTTTGTTCTCACTCTGAGCAGCTAAGGCATTTAGCTCGGGCCGTTTGCGGAAATAATACCAACCGAGTAATAAGAAGCTGGCAGCCGCCCCGACGAATGCTGCGAATGTCGATTGGGTCACGGCATTCACCCAATCGCCGTGAGCGACGCGCATGATGAAATACGTCGCACCCAACATATAGATGACCCGAAAAACTTGTTCCACGAACTGTGAGATTGCGGACGGCGCCATCTGTTGATACCCTTGGAAGAATCCCCGGGTCAAAGACATCGATGGCAGAATCACCAAGGCAATAGCCAACGCATGCAAGACGGGAATCAGATTGGCATCATAGCCCCCAAAAGCTGTTGAAATCAAGCCAGCACCAAACCATAAAATAATGGCACCAATAATCCCAAAGGCTGACGTCAACAACAAGCCCCGCTTGAATAAGCGCTGTCCAACGGCATATTCATTCATCGCATTATATTCGGAAAGTTGTTTAGAAATTGCGGACGGAATTCCCCCGATCGCAATTAGCAGGAAAAAACTATAAATATTATATCCCTTGGCATAAAGCGCGTTACCTTGCGTATAATCAGCGCCCATCCAGATAACCCACGGGATAATATAAATCGCCCCGAGCACCCGTGAAAAGAGACTCCCAGCCGTCATCCAAGCCGACCCGCGCACCATCTTCTGGTGCGCTTCGGCTTCAGAATTCACGTGTGCATTCTGGGGCTGATTAGCTTTTGATTCCTCAGACATGTTCGTAACCCACTTTCTTAATTCAATCCTAATCATTTTAGATGAAAAACAAACAAGTTGCAATTCAATTCCGGCCTTATGCGTGAGTTTAACCGAACTTTAATGATAAGGTCTTGACAACTGCACCAGCTATTGGCGAACCGTACCGCCGTCCGATACCCTATGGCTGATACAGAAAAAAGGCCAATCCGTACGCTTTACCAGCGGCCACGATGCGGTCTCAAATTCGATTACAGCAGAGTGCCGCCATGATATCCATTTCCGCTGATTAAACCACGTTACTGCTAGTTTTAAGTTAAGCATAGGCGGTTGCACACACTCTGCCCACCAAAAACACGTGTGATTTGTCTCCCAAACCGAACCAGAACGTCCTCAGAATCTTTATTCACTTAACCAAATCAATCGTAACCGCACTAATTAGTTCTGTGAGTAGTTAAAAAATCGTGATAGCAACCAACAATTGTCAGTCACCATCACGATTAATTTAAGCGATATTCATTTAAGTTGATACTGGTCGTGGTACTTAGTTGGCAACCACGTTAACCAGTTTACCAGGAATGGCAATCACTTTACGAACTGTCTTGCCGGCCGTAAATTCCTGGATTTTTTCATCCGCCAGGGCTAGTTTTTCAAGTTCATCCTTGCCCATATCCTTAGCGACTTCGGCGTGCGAGCGAACCTTACCATTAACTTGAAGCACGATTTGGACCGTGTCTTCTACTAACTTAGATTCGTCATACGTTGGCCAAGTGGCGTAGGTGATCGTGTCATCATGGCCTAATAATGACCATAGTTCTTCCGACAAATGTGGTGCAATCGGTGACAGTAACTTCACAAAGCCTTCGATATAAATGATTGGTAAATCGTCGACCTTGTATGCTTCGTTTACGAAGACCATCATTTGTGAAATCGCAATGTTAAAGCGCATAGCTTCATAGTCTTCCGTGACTTTCTTAACGGTTTCGTTGTAGATTTTCGTCAACTTACCATCATTGATAGTCGTGATTCGATCGCGAACACGATTGTTTTCATCGATCATTAAGCGCCAAACCCGTTCGATCCACTTATTGGCACCATGTAACCCATCGGTACTCCACGGAATCGAAGCTTCCAATGGTCCCATGAACATTTCGTATAACCGCAACGTATCGGCACCATATTGGTCAACAATATCATCGGGGTTAACCACGTTCCCCCGCGACTTAGACATCTTTTCGTGATTATCACCCAAAATCATCCCTTGGTTAACTAACTTCTGGAATGGTTCCTTGGTTGGCACAACGCCTAAGTCATATAAGAACTTGTGCCAGAAACGTGCGTAAAGCAGATGTAAGACCGCGTGTTCTGCACCGCCCACGTATAAGTCAACGGGTGACCAGTACTTCAACTTGTCATAATCGGCCAAAGCTTCACGGTTGTGCGGATCAACGTAACGCAAGAAGTACCATGAACTCCCGGCCCATTGTGGCATCGTGTTGGTTTCACGCTTCCCCTTACGACCGTTTTCATCGACGACATTTACCCAGTCGTCGATATTCGCTAACGGGCTTTCACCAGTTCCTGATGGTTCCAGGTTCTTAGTTGCTGGTAACCGCAATGGTAGTTCATCTTCAGGAACCAGCGTCGTTTCGCCGTCTTCCCAGTGAATAACTGGAATCGGTTCGCCCCAGTACCGTTGCCGTGAGAAGATCCAATCACGTAACCGATAGTTGACCTTCTTTTCACCGGCATGGTGTTCACCTAACCAGTCAATCATCTTATCAATAGCTGGTTGCTTAGCTAAACCGTCAACAAAACCTGAGTTGATGTGTTCCCCGTCGCCAGTGTAAGCTTGTTGGTCATAATCATTATCACCCGCAATGACAGGTTTGATTGGCAAATCAAATTTTTGTGCAAATTCAAAGTCCCGATCATCATGAGCAGGCACTGCCATGATGGCCCCAGTTCCATATGAAGCCAGAACATAATCGGCAATCCAGATTGGCAGTTTTTCACCATTAACCGGGTTGATGCCGTAGCTACCAGTGAAGACCCCGGTCTTGTCCTTATTCAAATCAGTCCGTTCAAGGTCTGACTTGCTGGCGATTTTAGCTTTGTATGCTTTGATAGCGTCCGCTTGTTCGGGTGTCGTCAATTGTTCAACTAAGTCGTGTTCAGGTGCCAAGACCATGTAACTTGCGCCAAACAGCGTGTCTGGCCGCGTTGAGAACACTTCAATCTCGGTATCGTCAGGTTGACCAGCAACCTTGAAACGAATGGATGCGCCAACTGAGCGGCCAATCCAGTTACGTTGTTGCTCTTTGATGTTTTCTGGCCAATCAATATCGTCCAGGTCATCAATCAACCGGTCCGCATAGGCCGTGATTTTGAGGCTCCATTGCTTCATTGGCACCCGGTAAACATCATAGCCACCGCGTTCCGTCTTACCATCAACCACTTCTTCGTTAGAAACAACCGTTCCACCCATCATATCAGGAGCCCAGTTGACCAACGTTTCAGATTCGTAAGCCAAGCCCTTCTTATAGAGCTGTTCAAAGATCCACTGCGTCCACTTGTAGTAACTTGGATCAGTCGTATTCACTTCACGGTCCCAGTCATATGAAAAACCTAATGACCGAATCTGACGTTTGAAGTTTTTGATGTTCTTGGCCGTAAAGTCCTTCGGGTTATGCCCCGTCTTGAGCGCATATTGTTCAGCGGGTAAACCGAATGCGTCCCAACCCATTGGATGTAAGACATTGTACCCTTGCATCCGCTTGAACCGTGACATAATATCCGTGGCCGTATACCCTTCAGGATGTCCAACGTGTAATCCTTGACCAGATGGGTATGGGAACATGTCTAAGGCGTAATACTTCTTCTTATCCGTCGTATCTAATGTTTTGAAGGTTTTGTTTTCCTTCCAATAATGTTGCCATTTGCGTTCAATGACTTTATGGTTGTATGCCATAGTAGTGCCCCTTTCTTGCTGCCTTGTATGTAAAAGCTAGCATTGCGACTTTCCAACTGACTATTCAAGATGGCATTTTCATGCTTCAACTCAGTAAAAGCGGTTAAAAAACAAAAAAATCCTATAAGCCAATTAAGCTTATAGGACGAAAACGGGTTCCGCGGTACCACCTATGATTCCACGTTACCGTGGCCTCTTGGGAATCTTAACGCGAAACCACGTCCGTACCTACAATCTTGTTCAGCCGGAAGACTCGAAGGTGAGTTCATGATTGGTGAATCCCCGTTTGCAACTACCACGGAGTTTCTGCAAAACACCAGCCACTACTATTCCTTCTCAGAGTCGTAAAGTTATTGTTTTCATAGTAGCAAACCAGCACGTTTTTTTCAAGGGCCCAAGCCCCGCTGGCGATAAATTTTATCATCGGCATTAATCGGACCCCTGATAAAAAATGCTATAATAATGGCAATAATTTATTTATCGGAGGAATCAGTATTGAAGCAACGATCCTGGCAACGTTCGGACAGTTTGATTCTACTTATATTTATAGGCTGGTTAGGCTGGACGGCCGCGGTATGGCAACGGGCGCCTTGGTTAACACACTTTGATACCACGGTTGCTAATTTTTGGCATCATAGTCCCCAGTGGTTTCAACACGTGATGGTCACGTATACGCAGCTTGGCAATCCCCACACCATCACCATAATCACGTTGATTATCGGCCTGGCACTCTGGCTGGGCCATAACCCACGCGGCGCAGTCTTCTTTTGGGTCACCACCTGGCTGATTGCCGGCTACGGTAATTATCTCATCAAACAGGTCATCATGCGGCCACGGCCAACCGCTTGGCGACTTGTCCAAATTGGGGGGTATAGTTACCCCAGCGGGCACTCGACAACAACGACCGTTCTTATCGGTAGTCTGCTCGTGTTGGCATTTGACTACTGGCACCGCAATGCCTTGACTGGCTGGCTCACTGCCCTCGGCATAACGGCCATCTTGTTAATGATGATCAGCCGGGTCATCGTGGGCGTCCACTATCCCAGCGATACAATCGGTGGCCTTTTACTTGGAAGTGTTTTACTATATATAAGTGCGCGTTTTAGTACGCGTTATCGGCACGGACCGCTTCGATTGCGGCCCTAATTCATGAATTCAACAAGGGGGTAACACTCATTCAACTCAGTTCGGCATTAGCTTATAGCCACGCGCTAATGAACCAAGTCGTCAATCCCGGTGACCATGTGATTGACGCGACGGTTGGCAACGGCCATGATACCGTCTACCTCGCCAAGCTGGTCGGGACTACTGGTCGCGTCGACGGGTTCGACATTCAATCAGCGGCCATTGAAGCGACGACAACTGCCTTAGATAAAGCAGCGCTCACCCATCAAGTCACTCTGTGGCAAACGGGCCATGAACACATCGCAGATAAGATTGCCGCTGATCAACCTATCAAGTGTGCCGTCTTTAACCTGGGCTATTTACCAGGTGGCGATAAACAAATCATTACGAAACCAACGACAACGTTAACGGCCATAAAAGCCATTCAGGAACGCCTCGTCACCAACGGACTCATTATCCTGCTAGTCTATGCTGGTCATCCCGGTGGTGCGACAGAAGCACAAGCCGTTTTGGATTACGTAACGAATTTAGACCAGCATCAATTCCAAGTCCTACAATATCAGTTTATTAATCAAGTCCATGTGCCGCCATATTTGTTGGCCATTCAGAAACGTTAATTTAACGATAAATTAGCCGAAAAGACCTGTCAGACGATTAGCTTCGTCTGACAGGTCTTTTCAATTAGATACTTAACTTAAAAACCAATGGTACCTTACTTCTCCCACGGATACTTACCGTTCTCATCCTTAGGGGTATTACGCATGATCCGCTTAGTTCCCTCGTCCATCTCGTTACGCCGCTTCTTACGATTATGGTGACGAACAATTAGGACAAGACCACCGATGCCACAGTACACGATCATTCGGGTAAACATCTTAACGGTCCCATAAATGGTCATAAGCATTAACATTTTGCGCCCTCCCTTGCCGTCAAATCTACTTAAGCCGTGATCTTAGCAGGCTTAAAGTAATCTAACAATGCTTGCCACTGCTTGAAAACGGCTTCTTCTGAATAACGCTTGGCATTTTCATAGGCCTGAGCACTGTATTGTGCCAGCTGCCCTTGATTCTTCAACAATTCTAAAATCGTTTTGGTCAATTGTTGCACATCGCCGTCTGTCGTTAGGATTCCACTCTTATGATCCTGAATAATATCACTCGGGCCGTACTTCACGTCATTGGCAACCATTGGTAACCCATGGGCTTGAGCTTCTAACAACATCAATGAGAATCCTTCAGCTCGACTTGGCAAAAGTCCTAATTGGGCCCGATTGTAAACGGCATTGACATCCGTGGTATACCCCTTGAACAATACCACATCTTCCAAGTGCGCTGCAGCAACTTGTGCATGTAGTTGCTTTTCAATATCCCCGTTCGCATAACCCCATAATTCCAACTTGGCATCAGGAAACTGCTTGTGAACTTCAACAAAGGCTTCGATTGAATGATTCTGTTGCTTTTCAGGTGCCAGCCGCGCAACTTGCACGACGAGGTCTTTTTGTCGTTGGTCAAACTTCACCGGCGCGGCTTTTAACGTAGCATTATCAACATAGCCAACCGGAATAGTGAACGCTGGAATATCCTTACCAAAGCGGGCTTCCACGTCCTTAGTTTGTTCCGGTGTCGCAGAAATGACCGCGTCCCAAGCCGCCCAATTATTCAGCGCATTAGCATAATTATTGTTCAAGGTAGAATGCATAATATCCTTAGCATCACTCACATGGTTATTATGTAGATGCAAGACTTTCTTAGCTGGTGTGGTCATATTGAATAAGCCCCAGGCACATTCAACGGTCCGATCACAAATGAAGACATTTTGTTCATCATTCAACTGGTTAAGTTCATCATAGAAGTAACGGGTCAGTTCATTCATCCCATTAAAAGTATGGCTCTGCTCGTTGTAGTTCAAGACGCGCCACGTGATTCGCTCCTGACCAGCGTGATTTAACAAGTGTAACTTCTCCACGTGAATCAATCCATCCGGGCCAAAGTACGCTTCTTGGGCAATCTTACCGTCCCAGTCAAATAATTGTTCAAGACACTTAAAGCCCCGCGTATCCCACCAACTCATCTTGAGCGTACGACCATTAACGTCAAAGTATTGCACATTGCTAACAGCTTCCGTACCGGCCCGAAGGTAAATAATCATGATTAACTTACCACGTTCCATGACTTGAATCTGATTATCCTTCCGGGTTTTGATAGCATCGGCTGGCACTTCAAAGTCGGCCAAATCAAACCTTTGACGCTTGACCGACTGACTACCACAAAAGAAGTCAAAAAGATTAACAAAATCAGCATCGGCAATGTTGGCCCCTTCAAGCACATCGTGCAAATTCATTGCGAATACGCGGGTCACGATTTTAGCGGCCACATGGTGCTTCTTGAATAAAGTCAGTCGGTTGATTTCCGCCTGTTCGATTCCTGATTTTGAAAATTGCATGTTATCGTTTAAGAAATAATACATATGCGCCCTCCTACTTAATACCCAGTAATTGTTGCCAACGGTGCCAAACTTTTAAGTCAGTTTGTGACGTATGAAGCTTCTTAAAGGCGGCTTCGCTGAATGCCGTCAACTTCTTCGTATCCGTCATTAATTCGATGACCCGGTCACGCAGCGCCAATTGATTGCCAGGATCAACGATGAAACCGTCATGACCGTCATCAATCCAATCTTTAGGCCCATAATTAAAGCGATAACTAATCACTGGAATTCCGTGACTCATGGCTTCCGGCATACTCATTGGACCACCATCAACAATATCGGTATTGAGCAACAGCTGATAATCATCATAACGTGTTTCTAAATCAGGATGATAATCTAATAAATGCACATTATTCGTCAATTTTAATTCTTCAACCAGCTTATTCAGCGTCTTAAGATACTCTGGATCGCCGTAGCCGTAAAAGTCACACTGAATTTCTTTGACCTGTTGCTTAACTAACGCAATGGTCCGAATTAACTGATCCAGTTGCCGATCCGGCGCCAGCCGCCCAACGTATAGCAATTGCTTGGGGCGGGCCGTGATTGGCTGTAGTTTACTCTGCGCCAACGGACTCGTAGTTACAGTTGGTAACACTGTCACCTTAGCTTTAGGGAACCGCGTCCGCAGATGCTGAGCCTGACTTTCAGTAGCTGTAATGAAACCATCAAAGTGTTGCAGATTATCGAAGGCCGGTGTTAAGAACCCGTCCAACGGGGAATGAATTGGGTCATTAATATCCTTCGCCTGATAAATTGGAACCGTCACATACTTGTGAGAATCATCCTGAAGTTCCAACAACGGCTTCACACTGGTACCTGGGCGATCACTAATAAAGGTCGTCGTTTGCTTGTCCAAATGACTGAGTTCGGCCAAGAAGAAACGAAATAAATGGTTCGCGTCCTGGAAGAAGCGCTCTGCTTGATCACGATAATTCTTTAAAATCAAACGTGACGCTAGCGGATTACCGTTAGTGTCAGGTACATAGTACTGCTCAATAACGGTCTCGCCTTGTAGATTATAAAACCGTTCCAAAACCAGTTTACCGTTCTGACCAAAATATTGTGTACTGGACTTGAAGCCTCGCCAATCCCACAGGTCAGTTGAAGATAAGTTACCTTGATTGTCGAAGAATTCTTGGTAAAAGACGCGCCCAATCGTTCCAGGAATAAAGCCGACGTTGCTAACGTGTTCATCACCATTAAAAATTTTGCTAAAGTTGGCACCCACTTCTACCGCATATTCAACTGGCAGATGCATGTCATCAGTATGCAGAACTTTAGTTGGCACATCCGTGGTTTGTTGAAAGTAATCAAACATATTCAGCACTTGCTGGTTTGCTAACTGAAAAGTTCCCATGGTCTGATGTAGCAAACGGTCATACATCTTAGTCACAATCTGGGCTGGCGCTTTATAGTGGTTAAATAATTTCACCCGGTTGATTGCCGCGTGCTCAACACTCGAATTCTTGCCTAAAATATATTCATTAATGAAGTAAAACATACAGTCACCCTTTCTGTTACCTAGTATTATGCTTGTCGATATGTGTAGTTATAATAGTTGATCAACCCAGATAAGAAGTGTTCACAATCGTCAATCCGTGTCCGGAAATTGTCATGACGTGCATAGAACCCACCAATGAACTTCTGTGGATTATAGAGATACATTGCAATCTCAGGTAGAAAACACCCAGTAGTAATCTCATACAACGCACGATACCGCAATACCTGCCGTAAACGAACCAAGTCATAAGGTGCTATCAAGTCTTCATTACCTGAACGTTTAATCATATCGGTCATTTTGACGGCCGCATCAACTAACTCAAGTAATGTTGGATACGTGGTATCACGCTCTTCAATGAATTTTAGATGACTGAATACATTTTTCAAACCCAGTTTCATATAATCATGATTGTCTGGGAATACCAGTAATGCTTCATTGATTGCATAAGAAATCCAGTGATCATGGTATTTACCGTAGTCATTAGCCACCATGTAATCCAAGATTTGCTTCACCAGATCCATCACATTCTTATCATGTGTTAACTCATATAGTCGGGAAAGCGCAAATGCGACTTCTCCTTCATAATAGATAATTCGATAAGCTGCTTTGACCGTTAAATCTGGATTTAGGACATGAATTAACTTACCAGACGGTTCTTGGAAGAAATGGACGCCTTTAAAAGCTTTCATTAAAACTGGCACGAAAGTATCATCCTTGGTAACGTCTTGATATTTACTCAATGCAAGTATTAACAAGGCCTGTCCACCCAACTTTAGCTCGCCATTATCATCGACGAAGATTGCGCCCTCTTTTTCAATCGTGGCGTTTTTTAAGCCCCACTGAATCGCTAACTTAACTTTTGCAAAATCTTCAGTACGCTTTGTGAATGGAATGGCTTCCAGCAAGGCATATAAGGACGAAAAATGCCGCACAACATTGTAATTGCTAAGAACTCTTTGACGAGCCGGAAAATAACCGTAGACAAATTTTCCATTGCCTTTTAACTGATTAATTAGGAAAGTTTCACCATGTTCAATAGCTGATTGCAGCTCGCTCTGCTCGTCAGTCACCACCCGAACGCCCTTACCACAATCCTCTTGCTCAGATAGATTCCAGATTTTCTGCCCGTCAGTAAATACACCAGCGGTTGTAAAGACCCAAACATTTTCTGTCTTTCGAATATCGACTGGTAGCGCTCCTTCACGCTTGTTAAGATACGGCTCTACTCGATCATAGTCGACCCAAGAACCCGAACGATTCTTACCAATTCGATGCGCTTTGCTAGGACGGAAAAATGCTTGTCCATTACTTTCCATCTCCAATAAGGCTGTCTTGAAATCTGCATCAAAACTAATACCGTATCGCCAATAGTTCATCCGAAAAGTAGCTGCCAATCGCTTTTCAAAAGTTTCTCTTGGTAACTTCTGTGTTGATTGAACTGCTTCTAATCGAACCCAACTCGCTTGAGGGGTTTTGGCTAATTGTTGTGCAACTGCTATCCAAGCTTGCTTGAAAGAATCGCAACGATAGAATCGCACTTGGGCCCGATGTCGATGATCCGATACCGAAAGTGCCAAGGTTACGGTACTTGTACCGTAATCTTTCAAATTTCCAGTTGCAATCAGTGCTTGCTTAAGCTTGGTGACAGTAGATTTTTGCATCTTAGTCTTACCTCTTTCAATTTTCTTTTATGTACGCCAAAACGGGCTTCACGCCCGTTTTGGTTAATAGTCTTATTTTACAACGTATATCGTTAGCAGTACTAACAAATCAGCTTTAAATTTTAACTATTTTTGATTCTCGTCATCTTCATCATCATCTTTACGACGACGACCGAACAAGAAGAACCACCAGCCGAGTCCAGCAGCTGCAGCCGCGGTCAACAAGCCACCGAAAATCGTTCCGGCATTATTACTTGTATCAGATGCAGTCTTACCATTCTCGTCAGTATTACTTGAGCCAACCTTATCATCAGCACTATCAGTATCAGCTGACTTCTTATCCTTATCAGAATCATTACTACTCTTCGAATCTGAATCAGTCTGATCAGAAGTTGCATCAACGTCTTGAGCGCTAGCAGCGGCATAAACCACTGATGTAGCAGCAGTTGCTGACGTTGTTGCAGCACCGTCACTGGATGGTGTCGTAACCGCCAACGTTGCGGCTGTGGCCGAGACGCCACTTGTTGCTGCAGCACTCAAGCTAGTCGTACTTGTCGAAGCAGCACCGTTGCTAGAAGCAGTCGATGAAGTTGTCGTACCAGTGCCAGTACCTGAGTTATTTCCAGTAGAGCCCGTCGTATTGCCCGAACCTGATCCAGTATTTGAACTGGAACTTCCATCTGAGCCAGAATTACTACCATTGCCAGAATTGGTTCCATCATTTGAATCTGAATCTGTGATTGTATCGGAGTCACTGTCGCTATTCGAATCACTGTCAGAGTCTGAGTCGTTGTCGGAACCTGAGTCGCTGTCTGAGTCAGCGTCACTGTCCGAATCGGAATCACTGTCGGAATCCGAATCACTATCCGAGTCGGAATCACTATCTGAGTCCGAGTCACTGTCGGAATCTGAATCACTATCTGAGTCCGAGTCACTGTCGGAATCCGAATCACTATCCGAGTCGGAATCACTGTCGGAATCCGAGTCGCTGTCGGAATCCGAATCGCTATCCGAATCCGAATCACTGTCAGAATCGGAATCGCTGTCTGAGTCCGAATCACTATCCGAATCCGAGTCACTGTCGCTATCCGAATCACTGTCCGAGTCCGAATCGCTGTCCGAGTCCGAATCGCTGTCCGAGTCCGAATCGGAGTCACTGTCGCTATCCGAATCACTGTCTGAGTCTGAGTCGCTGTCAGAGTCGGAATCCGAGTCACTGTCGCTATCCGAATCACTGTCTGAGTCTGAGTCGCTGTCCGAGTCCGAATCACTATCAGAGTCTGAATCGCTATCGGAATCCGAGTCGCTGTCTGAGTCCGAATCACTATCAGAATCCGAGTCACTGTCGCTATCCGAATCACTGTCCGAGTCCGAATCGCTGTCCGAGTCCGAATCGGAGTCACTGTCGCTATCCGAATCACTGTCTGAGTCTGAGTCGCTGTCCGAGTCCGAATCTGAATCACTGTCGGAATCCGAGTCACTATCGGAGTCTGAATCGCTATCCGAGTCTGAATCACTGTCCGAATCGGAATCACTATCCGAATCGGAATCACTGTCTGAGTCGGAATCGCTGTCCGAATCGGAGTCACTATCGGAATCCGAGTCACTGTCGCTATCCGAATCACTGTCTGAGTCTGAGTCGCTGTCCGAGTCCGAATCACTATCCGAGTCGGAATCGCTATCGGAATCCGAGTCGCTGTCCGAGTCCGAATCGCTGTCCGAGTCCGAATCACTGTCGGAATCGGAATCGCTGTCCGAATCGGAATCACTATCCGAGTCAGAATCGCTATCTGAGTCCGAGTCACTGTCGGAATCCGAATCGCTGTCCGAATCCGAATCACTGTCAGAATCTGAGTCGCTGTCGGAATCCGAATCACTATCCGAGTCGGAATCACTGTCAGAGTCCGAATCGCTGTCCGAGTCCGAATCGCTGTCCGAGTCCGAATCACTGTCCGAATCGGAATCACTATCCGAATCTGAGTCACTATCGGAGTCAGAATCGGAATCGCTGTCTGAGTCGGAATCACTATCCGAATCTGAGTCACTATCGGAGTCAGAATCGCTATCCGAGTCGGAATCACTGTCAGAATCGGAATCACTGTCAGAGTCGGAATCACTATCCGAGTCTGAATCACTATCCGAGTCGGAGTCACTGTCGGAATCGGAATCGCTATCCGAATCCGAATCACTGTCAGAATCTGAGTCGCTGTCGGAATCAGAATCACTATCCGAGTCCGAATCACTGTCGCTATCTGAATCGCTGTCTGAGTCTGAGTCGCTGTCGCTATCCGAATCACTGTCAGAATCGGAATCACTATCAGAGTCTGAATCGCTGTCGGAATCCGAATCACTGTCTGAGTCGGAATCACTATCGGAATCCGAATCGCTGTCGCTATCCGAATCACTGTCTGAGTCAGAATCACTATCAGAGTCTGAGTCGCTGTCAGAATCGGAATCGCTGTCGCTATCTGAGTCACTGTCCGAGTCTGAGTCGCTGTCGCTATCCGAATCACTGTCCGAGTCTGAATCGCTGTCGGAATCTGAGTCACTATCTGAGTCTGAATCGCTGTCGGAGTCAGAATCACTGTCAGAATCGGAATCACTATCAGAGTCGGAATCACTGTCCGAATCGGAATCACTATCCGAGTCCGAATCACTATCGGAATCCGAGTCACTATCCGAGTCCGAATCACTGTCGGAATCCGAATCACTATCCGAGTCGGAGTCACTGTCGCTATCCGAATCACTATCAGAGTCCGAATCGGAGTCACTATCGGAATCGGAATCACTGTCGGAATCGGAATCACTATCCGAATCCGAATCGCTGTCGGAATCGGAATCACTGTCTGAGTCGGAATCACTGTCGCTATCTGAATCGCTGTCGGAATCCGAATCACTATCTGAGTCGGAATCACTGTCTGAGTCCGAGTCACTATCGGAATCAGAGTCACTGTCCGAATCGGAATCACTATCGGAATCCGAATCACTATCAGAGTCTGAGTCACTGTCGGAGTCTGAGTCACTGTCGGAGTCCGAATCACTGTCAGAATCCGAGTCACTATCCGAGTCAGAATCACTGTCGGAGTCACTGTCGCTATCCGAATCCGAATCACTATCAGAGTCTGAGTCACTGTCGGAATCTGAATCACTATCCGAGTCAGAATCACTATCCGAATCTGAGTCGCTGTCCGAGTCTGAGTCACTGTCACTATCAGAATCACTGTCTGAGTCGGAATCACTATCGGAATCCGAGTCGCTGTCGGAGTCCGAATCACTATCGGAATCCGAGTCGCTGTCCGAGTCGGAATCACTATCGGAATCCGAGTCGCTGTCGGAGTCCGAATCACTATCCGAATCCGAATCGCTGTCGGAGTCCGAATCACTGTCGGAGTCGCTGTCCGAGTCTGAGTCACTGTCTGAGTCTGAATCGCTGTCGGAATCTGAATCACTATCCGAGTCCGAATCACTATCGGAATCTGAGTCGCTGTCCGAGTCTGAGTCACTGTCACTATCAGAATCAGAATCACTGTCGGAGTCGGAATCACTGTCTGAATCCGAATCACTATCCGAGTCACTGTCTGAGTCGGAATCACTGTCCGAATCCGAGTCGCTGTCCGAGTCGGAGTCACTGTCCGAGTCTGAGTCGCTGTCGGAATCTGAGTCACTGTCGCTATCCGAATCACTGTCTGAGTCGGAATCACTATCGGAATCTGAGTCGCTGTCCGAGTCTGAGTCACTGTCACTATCAGAATCAGAATCACTGTCGGAGTCGGAATCACTGTCTGAATCCGAATCACTATCCGAGTCACTGTCTGAGTCGGAATCACTGTCCGAATCCGAGTCGCTGTCCGAGTCGGAGTCACTGTCCGAGTCTGAGTCGCTGTCGGAATCTGAGTCACTGTCGCTATCCGAATCACTGTCTGAGTCGGAATCACTGTCGGAATCTGAGTCACTGTCGCTATCCGAATCACTGTCGGAGTCCGAGTCACTGTCAGAATCGGAATCACTATCGGAGTCCGAGTCGCTGTCGGAATCGGAATCACTATCGGAGTCCGAATCACTGTCGGAATCGGAATCGCTGTCCGAGTCTGAATCACTATCCGAATCCGAATCGCTGTCCGAATCCGAATCACTATCGGAGTCGGAATCACTGTCGGAATCTGAGTCGCTATCAGAGTCGGAATCACTGTCAGAATCGGAGTCGCTATCCGAATCCGAATCACTATCGGAATCGGAATCGCTGTCCGAGTCAGAATCGCTGTCCGAATCCGAATCACTATCCGAGTCGGAATCACTGTCAGAATCGGAGTCGCTGTCCGAGTCCGAATCGCTGTCTGAGTCTGAATCGCTGTCTGAGTCGGAATCACTATCCGAGTCGGAGTCACTGTCTGAATCCGAATCACTATCCGAATCCGAGTCACTGTCTGAGTCGGAATCACTATCCGAATCCGAGTCGCTGTCCGAGTCGGAATCACTGTCAGAATCGGAGTCTGAATCGCTGTCTGAGTCGGAATCCGAATCACTATCCGAGTCGGAATCACTGTCGCTATCTGAATCGCTGTCCGAGTCCGAGTCACTGTCAGAATCGGAGTCGCTATCGGAGTCGGAATCACTGTCGGAGTCGGAGTCACTGTCCGAGTCCGAGTCGCTGTCCGAGTCCGAGTCGCTATCGGAATCCGAATCACTGTCAGAGTCCGAATCACTGTCGCTATCCGAATCACTGTCGCCGTCAGAATCACTATCCGAGTCATCTTCACTAACATTAGCAGCTAAATCAGCATAGTAGCCTGCATCATCAGCGGCACTTGAAGCTTTCTTTTTAGCTTCAGATGCTTCGGACGCTTTCTTTTTAGCTTCCTCTGCATAACTGGAAGCAGCCGAGTTTTCGCCAGCAGCTTCCGCAGAATCTGCATTTGATTGGGCGGCTGCCGCATTAGAGGCTGCAGTTGAAGCAGCTGTTGCAGCTGACTGTGCATCAGAAGCTGCTGCCGTTGCTTGTTCTGCGTAGGAGCTTGCTTCTGAGTTTTTACTTGCATATTCGCCCGCAATGTTCGCATAAGAACTAGCAACTGAACCATATTCCGTCGCTTGATTTGCGTAGTTAGCTGCTTCGCTAGCTGCAGAATCTGCCGCTTCAGTTGAAACAGCATTAACAGTCAAGTAAGCCCGGCCTAAAGTTACAGTTGTCGTGGTAGTAGTCCCGTTAGTCGTATTGGATCCAGTAATAACTAGGTAGTAATAACCGGATTGCCCTACTGTCAGATCCGACAGATTAAGTGTCGTACCAGTCTGACCACTCAGCGCTGTTCCAGTACCGTCCGCTGTTGAAGAATAATACCATTGATAAGTAACATTAGTCCCAGTACCCGTAGTCGAGCCATCTGGAACCCACGTCAAATCACTTCCTGCATCAACAGTTGCATCCTCAAGGCCACTACCAATTGTAATTGTCTTTGAAGATGAATAGCTAGTTCCGTCTGCATTTGTAATTGTTGCTGTGATTGTCACCGTTCCATTAGACACAACGGTCAAAAGGCCAGAATCATCAATTGTCGCAATGCTTGAATCACTTGTCGTCCAGGTAATCGTTCCCGTAGCATTCTCAGGGTTAGTCGTTGATGTAAACTGGCTAGTAACCTTATCGTTTGAGCCACTCGAACTGTTCGTTGGATTAATGACGTAATCATCACCAGCTATGGAAATGTTTGTTGCTGGAATATTGCTACTATAAACATCTACTTCCGCTAAATTACTTGCAAATGTATAAACTGTAGCCAAGTTTAATAAGTCCCAAGAAAACCCTTGTACGGCTTGGAATAGTAATGATCCAGTATAGCCCGCTTTGATAGTAACTGTTAATGAGCTACTGGTTGACAGTAAACCAGCACTGTCAACTGCATCATATGATTCAATATAAGCGCTGGCCTTATCTAAGGTCATCCAAGTGCCGTTGACTTGAACATACCAAGTTGTTTTTGATGATAGTGCAACCCCACCTAGTCCTAATGCTGACGAAGCTGACAAGGTAAAGGTCCCACCAGAAACGGTCGACGTCACTGCTGCGGGTTGAGAAGTCATCCCACCAGAAATAACAATCCCTAGAATTGTCGTTGCATTACCCGTATTAGTGCTTTTATATGAATTCGTATTGTTTGAATAATTCGTCGCGTTGCTAGCCGCCGTACTACCTAAAGCCGCATTGGATGTAGACAATGCCGCATATGAGGTTGCTTCACTAGCTGCTGCTGAGGCATTGGTCACATATGAGCTGGCCATAGCATAATCGCCCGCAGCTACTGCCGATGAAGCCTGGCTTGTATACTGAGCTGCCATTTCCGCAGCTGAAGTTGCGGCCGCCGCTGCACCCAGAGTTGTCACGGCATAATTATTAGTTTGTGCAACGTATGAGCTACCCAACGTGGTGTTTGACGCATACTTTGCACTTAATGAACTCGCGACACTGATTGCGTTCCCGGCTGCCGATTCAGCTGCTGACGCTGCGCTAGAAGCAGCCGTTGCAATCGAATTATAATAACTGGATTGTGCTTGCACGACCGTTTGGGTAATCGCACTCGCCGCACTCGAAGCAGCATTCAATTGATCTGTGGCATAGGTTAAACGCAAAGCCGCGTAGCTTTGTTGCAAGGCAGCCGAATTATAATTCCCGTCCGCTGCATATGAAGCAGCAAGACTTGCTGCTTCACTAGCTGCCGCAGCGTATGAACTAGCCGCTACAGCTGCAGAACTTGCCGCTGCATTATAACTGCTAGTTGCAGTGGTATTAAATGAAGAACCAGCAACGTTATATGCATTAGCAGCGTTGGCCGCATAGGATGCAGCTAACGAGGCTTGGTCACCGGCCACATTTGCCGATGACGCAGCCATACTGGCATAACTTGATGCTAAATAATCAGCAGCGGTATCACCACCATCTTCATTAACCGCATTTTTCAAAGCAGTATCGAGACTAGCTGCTGCCTCAGATGCCGCACTACTTGCAGAACTAGCATATTCAGTTGCAACACTCGCATAACTCGATGCCATTCCTGCCCAGATATTAGCACTGGTATACGCCCCTTCGGCTTCATAAGAAGCGGCCGAAGTACTGGCCATAGTTGCAATACTTGCCGCCTCCGAAGCCACACTCGCATATGAGCTAGCTGCGTTGTATGAAGAATTAGCCTGTGACGTGTAGTAGCTAGCTAATGAGCCCGTCAAGTTAGCTGAAGAACTGGCCAAACTGATTGCATTACTTGCAGCGGCGGCTTGAGAGGTTGCCACTGAGGCTGCGCTGTTGGCTTGGCTGGCATAACTGCTGGCAATTTCAGTGTAGGTCCCTTCTGGATTAGTGACAACAATGGTAATCACATTACCAGCTGCTTTAAAATCTGAAGTGAAGACTAATGCCGTGACTCGCTTACCAGTCACGACTGCTTGATAATAATACGTCCCTGAAGTAGTTGCAGTTGTTGTATACGTTGCCGATGTTGCACCACTAATGGTCGTCCAAGTTGTCCCATCCGTTGAGACGTACCAAACATAAGTTGGTGTACCACTTACTGAATACCCTGAGTCCAAACCCACCTTGTTGGTAATTGTCACAGTATCTCCAGTCGAGACACTTTGCGTTGCCGTACTCGTCGTTAAAGTCGCATTGGAACTAACGGTTTGTTCATTAGCGACATCCGTCGAAAACTTAGCAGCTAAAGTCGCGTTAGACTCGGCAGTTGCAGCGTAACTAGCAGCCAATGAAGATGCCGATTGGGCCACCCGAGCGTATGAGTCCGCAGTGGCAGGATCACTAGCACTGACAGCAGATTTTGCAGCCGTACTTGCGACGGCGTAGGCTGATGAAGCAGAGCTAGCGGCCGTTGAAGCACTTGAAGCATAAGCTGACGCTTGAGTACCAGTTTGCGTTGCTGCCACACTGGCCGCACTTGAAGCCGTACTCTTTGCTGTATTCGCCACGTTTGCACTTGAAGAAGCCGCACTCGCCAAATCACTAATTGCAGTACTATTGGCAAAACTGGCTGCCGAACTAGCGGTGCTAGTAGCGGTGCTCCCGGCGGCATATTGACCAAGCGCCTCCGTTGCGGCGGAGGAAGTAACTGCATAGGCAGTACTAGTGGCTTCATAGTCATTATTTGCCGCATTACTACTTACCGCGGCATAGGCTGAGGAAGCTGCCACCGCAGCGGTCGTTGCGTTAACCGCGGCCGTTGAAGCCGCAGCTGCCGTGCTAGAAGCAACGGTGTAAGCTGAGGTAACGGCCGTATTATTTTTGTCGTATTGCATGGCTAAGTATGCACTGTTGGCTGCTTCAGCTGCCGAGCTGGCTGCTACCGTGGCTGCAGATGCCGCACTAGATGCGGCGGAATAATTGCTACTTGCTAAATTAATTAAGCCTTGGGTAGCAGCACTGCTGGCCGTTGAGGTGGCCGTTGAAGCCAGGGCTGCGTATGAACTGGCCGCACTGGCTGCACTAAATGCTAAAGAGTTGGCATTAGCGTATGCCAATGTATTATCTACATTGGACCCCACACCATTTGTCATTGCGTCTAAGTACATGTTTGCAATACTATTGTAGTGCCGTGACAAATCAGCCGCGTTAAGCGCTTCTTGATAGGCACTTTGGGCCGCACTCACTGCTGCTTGCGTCGTTAGGTTATTGACCAAACTAGCATAACTGCTGGCAAGTGTGGCGTATGAACCGGCTAATGAAGCTGACGATGAAGCCGCCTTAGCTGCGGTACTATCGGTATTTGAGCTGGCAGCCGATTCCGACGAGTAAGCTGCAATGGCTGCCGTTGAAGCCGCCGTACTTGCAGACTTAGTCGTGCTGGCAACACTGCTTGCTGTCGAGACAGTACTTGCCGCTACGCTAGCACTGCTTGACAAACTCGTCGTACTTGAGCTAGCTGCGGAAGAACTGCTGCTATCAGTTAAACTCGATGAAGTAGCGCTTGACGAGCTCGAACTACTACTTGAACTTGCGCTGGATGCGCTCGAACTAGCCGTTGAAACACTGCTACTACTAGTACTTGATGTACTTGTCGCATTAGTCGTACTTGTTTCGCTCGCAGAACTTGCGTCTGAAGCACTGTCATCGCTGCTTGAACTATCCGATGAAGATTCGGAATTACTGTTCGAGGCAGTTTCGCTCGAAGAAGATGCCGTAGACGAGTCACTGGTAGTACTAGTTGACGTACTACTTGCCGTTGCAGCAGCTAGTGCCGCCGCACTCGCTGCTGCAGAAGACGTATCCGCCCCCGAGCTGGCACTACTAGTGGCACTACTTGCCGTATCGCTACTAGTATCCGCCGAAACCGTATCTGCATGAGATACTAACTGAGGTGCAGCAGTCAATACAAATGATGCCATCGCCGTAAATACCCAAGTACGGCCGACTTTAAACATCTTGTAGTGAACTTGCGGATCTCCCCTAAAAGATTTATGTCTCAGAAATTTCATGGTTTTGCCTTCCTTCTCTAACCTAATCAAACCCGTTTATATATGATACAAAAAACACATATATAGCATCATTGGTATACACCATCAATCGTTAGGCTATGCACTCATAATACTATGATTATGTTTTGTTGGCAATAGTTGATACCGTCAATCTTGTTACACGTTTTCCATTAATTTTCCTAAAATAGTTACCAAATAAATAATATTAATGAAAACGAGTGTAATAGGCCTCATAAAGCCCATTACACTCGTCTAACAACTTAAAATTTATTTATAACACTTATGGAAATTTTATTGAAAATTTTTCAGATTTTTTTACGTCAATATCAAATAAACGACAAATTATGAGTCACTTTGACAATTAATTTGTTGATACTAAGCCGACTAATCCTGATTTTGGTTTAAATCAGCCGCGTGTTGTGCTGCCGTTTTTTGTGGTCCGCGATCCAAACTATTCACAATAAAGGCTAGAATAACCAAACCAAGGCCAATCAGGTAGACCCAATGTAAGCCCGTATATAAGATACGATGAAGTGTCGGCAACAAATGAGACGGTAATTGCGTTGCTGTCTGTGGATTGATCAACTTGTTCATCATCGCCATGTTCGTTCCTGCATGGTGCTGAATACCTTGGTTCATCCCAACGTTCAACGCAATTCCAAAGATTGAAATCATCAACGTTTGACCAATCGTTCGACTCAATGTATTGAAGGACGTTGCGACGCCCACGTTCTCAGCTGGCACAAGGTGTTGCGACGTGACGGTCGTTGCTGTAATTGTAATTCCGAAGCCCACGCCACCAATCGCTGTGATCAGGAAGAACCATGGGAAAGCAGTATTAACTGGCAACCACGCTAAGCAAATGCTTGTCACGAGAATGAAAGCCAAACTCAGATACAAAATCCGTCTCGGCGCCCACTTTGCCAATAACCGCCCCGTCACGAATGACCCGACGATCCACATTAACGAGCTCGGTGTCACTGCGAATCCCGCCAAAGAAGCCGGTACACCCAGTATCCCCTGAGTCCAAGTTGGAATATAAACTTCAACGGCCATTAGGAAACCACTGACTAAGGCCGCCACGGCATTCTGAATAATAAACGTGTGGTTTTTGAATAAATCCATCGAAATCACTGGTTCATCCGTGCGACTTTCACGACGAATAAATAGCCACAAACTGAGCGCACTAATGATCCAAGCAGTCCCAACGGCCACCCAACTGATAGTGGCGTTTCCCAATAGTTGGAAGCTTAGCATCAAGCACAGCAAGAAGAGCATCAGCCAAAAGCTACCCAAGTAGTCGATTTTCACGTTATTGTGACGTTTGGGTTCTCGTAAATAAAATTGAAATAGGAAAAGGGTGATCAACCCAACTGGCACATTAATGAAGAAAATCCAATGCCAGCTGAGCTTATCGACAATTAGTCCACCAATCAGCGGTGCCAGCACTGAAGCAATGCCCCACGCTGAACTATTGAAGCCTAGCACTTTGGCCCGGCGTTCGAATGAATAAATATCTGCGATAATTGTCATTGAGACTGGCATTAGCGCCCCGGCACCGATCCCCTGAATGGCCCGCCAAAAAATTAGCACCGGCATCGAATTAGACAAACCGCTCATCATAGACCCAATAATAAAAATAATTAGTCCGGCTTGCATCACTGGTTTTCGGCCGACCAAGTCAGTCAGCTTTCCATAAATTGGCGTCATCATCGCATTAGTCAACAAATAAATTGAGAAAACCCAATTCATCAATGAAACCCCGTGTAAATCACCAACAATCGTTGGCAAGGCGGTCGACACGATCGTCCCTTCAATCGCACTCATAAACGTCGCGACGTAAATGGCAACCGTAACCGCCATTACGTTAGTTTTACGCTGTTGCATCTTAGTAATTCTCCTTCTCTATCAATCATTTTAAAACCCCATGCATCTAAAATAGCCCGCAAAAAAAGCGACCTTGAAAAAAGGTCGCTTTTAGCGTCGAGTACCTACAGACCGTAACGAATCAACGTTACCGCATTATTTAAATGCTGCTTTTAGGGCATCCACTTTATCAGTATGTTCCCATGGCAAATCAATATCGGTCCGACCAAAGTGGCCGTATGCCGCAGTTTGCCGATAAATTGGCCGTTGCAAATCGAGCATTTTGATAATCCCAGCTGGGCGTAAATCAAAGTTTTCGCGAATGGCGTTAATCAACGCTTCATCACTAACCTTCCCGGTCCCGGCAGTATCCACTGCAATCGAAACTGGTTCGGCAACCCCGATGGCATATGCCAATTGCACTTCGACCTGATCAGCTAAACCGGCAGCCACAACGTTTTTGGCAATGTAACGAGCAGCGTAACTTGCAGAACGATCAACCTTGGTCGCGTCCTTACCAGAAAAGGCACCACCACCATGATGGGCAAAACCACCGTACGTATCCACGATGACTTTCCGACCAGTCAAACCGGCATCCCCTTGAGGACCACCAATAACAAAACGACCAGTTGGGTTCACAAGATACTTAGTTTGGTCATCTAATAAATCAGCTGGTAACACAGCCTTGATGACTTGATCAATGACCGTTTGCCGGATCGTGTCCAAATCAACATCAGGATCATGCTGAGTAGACAAGACCACCGTGTCGATTCGCTTAGGTTGGTTGTCTTCGTCATATTCGACCGTGACTTGGGCCTTAGCATCTGGACGTAACCACTTAATGGTACCATCCTTACGTAGCGCTGCAATTTTACGCATCAACCGATGGCTCAATGCGATTGGCAGTGGCATTAATTCAGGGGTTTCGTTGATGGCATAACCAAACATCATCCCTTGATCACCAGCACCGATTTGATCTAATGGGTCAGCATCGCCAGAACGCGTCTCCAAGGAATCATCGACCCCTTGCGCGATATCTGGTGATTGTTCATCCAATGAGACAAGGACGGCACAGTTGTCACCGTCAAAGCCGTATTGACCGTCAACATAGCCAATCGACTTGATCGTGTCACGCACGACCTTTTGAATATCAACGTAGGCCTTGGTCGAAACTTCACCGAAGACCAGCACTAATCCAGTCGTCACTGAAGTTTCAACAGCGACCCGTGCTTGTGGATCCTGGGCTAACATTGCGTCCAAGATAGCGTCACTGATTTGGTCAGCAATCTTATCAGGATGACCTTCAGAGACAGATTCAGATGTAAATAAGTGTCTTTCACTCACAATAAATTCCCCCTTGATAATTTCGGTTACAAGGCATCTAAGCATCACTTATTCTTCATTGAACAAGCTAAACTTATCCTTTCGGGAACGGCTCATAACTATATAAGGTTATCACAATCACCATTTTTTTTAAAGATTTCTGTCAAATTATTGACGGGAACTGCCCCGACCGGTACGATTAACTCATTATCCTAATTAGAGAGTGTTGACAATATGATTCGAATCGGAAAATTACATATTAAACGCGATTACATCGCCTTGGCGATCTTTACCATCGTTCAAAGCATCATTAGTTGGTGGGCCGCCCTCGATTACGGGCGCTCATTTCAAACGGCCTCATTTTCAGCCGCGCAGTTACCACTGATTGGCTACACCTTAGCCGTGGCCGCCGCGGTCTTCATTATCTTAGATCAGCGGATTGCTCCCCAGTGGAGCCTCATTGCAATTGGAATTACCGTGGCCTTTGCATTTACCAACATTATTGCCAAGGAATCCGAACTACTGTACCTGCTATTAACGTGCAGTGCGTGGTTGCTCGTGATGGCTGTTCCACGCTTCGGTATGCAAAACTACTTTGGTCTAGTCGTTTTCGGCGTCATCATGACGTTCACGATCCCAGTGGCCGTCTTCGATTTACAAAATAACTATTTATCAACTACTTTTCTCTGGAAGCTGACCCCCATGCTGGCTAGTTATGTCTTCCTATACGTTCCGAGCTTCAGCCGTCAACGCCAAATCAATCAATTGATTTCGGCCATCACTGGCCTGCTACTTGTTATTACCATCTTCCTGCAGCCGCTGACCTGGCAAACGATCGTTGCAATTCTCATCACGATTGCTGTTTGGTTCAGTCAACAGTCCTTTGGCCGTACTCGGTTACATCTCATGATCAACGTAGCCGTTCAGTTGGCACTGATTTTATTACTTTATTAATATCTAGATAACAACAAGGCGTCTACCTAGTCTCTCAAACTAGGTAGACGCCTTGTTTGCCCCTATCACCAGTTCTTAAAGTGCTGCTATTAACTGGCGCCACTTTTCAATAATTGTCTGCTTGCTGTAACGAGTTGCTGAATTGTAGGCATTCGTAATCAGTTGTGCTTGTCGTTCAGGGTGCTGTAAATACTGACGAACTTTCATTGTCAACTCATCAACATCATTGGGTGTCACTAAGTACCCGTTAACGCCATCTTCGATAATATCTTCCGGCCCGTACGCAATTCGATAGCCAATAACCGGCACGCCATAGCTTTCAGCTTCCATTGTGGCTAGCGAAAAACCCTCTTCCACACTCGTCATTAAGGCGAGGCTTGCCCGCTGGTACTCTTCTGCCAGATTGGGCAAGAAACCCCGAATAACAATATTTTTTTCTAGCTGATTGGCCTGAATAAATTGACGCATTTGCATTTCAATCTTTTGCCCATGCCCAAACAACTGCAAAGTCAAGTCGGGAAATTCACCAACTAACCGACGAACCACTTCCAGTTGATGTGGTAATTGCTTTTCCGGCGAATAGCGCGCCACACTAATAATTCGGTGCAGGTCACGACCATCAATTTTAAACGGATGAACCGTTGTATAGCCGACTGGAATCACGACAACTGGTGGTAAATTATCATAGCGGGCCAATAAATCACGCTTTTGATGCTCGGTCGACACAATAATTCGGTGAAATTGGTCTGGATGGGCTAGGACATACCGATAGACCGATTTCAAATGCCCACTTACCACGTCCTCACCAATCCGTAGATGCGTGCTATGTAAGACTGAACACACGCGAATTGCGGGGCGCGTATGACCTAAGGCCGCCGCCGTTTGTCGGTTACGATCACAGAAATAGACGTCATCAGCAGTGGCCAATTCATTGAAGAAGAATGTCTGAAAAGCCTGTTCGGTATTGAAGAAAAAGTCTCTTTGTTGATAGTTCTTCAACGTAATCAGTCGTAGTTTTGGCTCTGGCCCGGTAATATCATACTGTTTGATAATTTTGACTTGCCCTTGTAAATCATAATACACTTCTGTGTGCACTTCCTGATGTTTCACTAAAAAGCTTGTCCGGCTCAGGAAGCCCCGGTTATCATAAAATTCGCGTCGGACTTTAACACCCTGATTATCAAAATAATTGACATAATCCAATTGTTGTCGCCCGGCGTCCACAAAATGAACGTACATCAAATATTGACCATCGGTATCCAGGACGCGAAAATCCGTCGTATTTGGAACCTGAATCACCTTAAAGTGACAAACAGCTTGCCAATAGTGCATCCAATCATGATGGATTTTAGTCACTGCTTCAGGCATCGTCCCCTGAAAGAAATCATACAAACTAAAGCATTTTCCTTCCGCACCAAAGCGGGCCGCATGCTCATGTAAACGCGGATTATAAGTGACATAGACGCATCGAGCCTGATAACCAGTGGCGTCAAATAGCGCCAGTCGGTTCAACTGTGCCTTTTCAATTCCCGTCAATTTCAATCCTAAACCAGTACCCACAAAATAATACATCACCTAGCCGTTCCCTTCTCAATCTGAAAAATCAACTCATCCTGTCACCGAGTTCAAAAACTTCGAGTACGCACGGACGATTGACCACTTCATCTGTTATATCTATACACTATCTTTACCCTACCATATTTTACGTTACTCGACCAAGATATGAACAGTTTTATTGACATACAAAAATCGCTAGTCGTGAACAACTACCGTATCAGCAGTGCCCGACTAGTGATTTTTCACCAGTTTCAATTAAATTGCTAGCCATACCTAGTGACGCTCAGCACGCTAGGTATTGTTTTGCTCAAATATAATTAAATCAATAATTAGTATGTAACGAACACCCCAAGACAACTTAGATCTCGGAGACACGCCCACCATGAACTAAAACACCGTCATTTCTTAACATTTTTCAAAGCTTGGCGGAATCCGAAACACTGAGAGCCCGTGCCACCGTCGCAATATCCTTCGGCGTTGTGCGACAACAGCCGCCGATAATGCGGGCCCCGGCGGCTAACCACTGGGGGACAAAGGATGCAAATTGATGACTCAAATGAGTTTCTTGCCAAGTCTTCGTCACGGGATCATATTGATCACCAGAATTAGGATAAACGATCAACGGAACCGCTACAGCCGCCTTCAAAGTGGCTAACGCTGGTGCAATGTTTTCCAGCGTAGTGCAATTGACCCCCACAGCGACCACGTTCGGCTGGGCCGCCACCCACTTTGCGGTCGCAGCTAATGACGTCCCATCACATAATGTCTGTGGATCCTTGATACTAAAGCTTACCCAGTATGGTTGTTGCGGCCAAGTGGTTGTGATTAGTTGTACCAAAGCCTGTACTTCGTCTAAACGTGGCATCGTTTCTAATGCAAGCACGTCCACCCCGGCGGCCATGATCAACGCCAGGCGTTCGCGGTGAAAGTCTTGATAAGCACTCGGCGTTAACTGATATGCACCCGTATACTCACTACCATCCGCTAAGTAAGCACCGTACGGGCCAATACTACCAGCAATCACAGCATCCGTGACATGACTAGCATCACGCGCCGTATGCGCAATTGTCACCGCCTGTTGTATCAATTGACGCGCTTGTGCGGCAGCAATACCAGCCTGCTCAAATGCAGGGACGTTGGCCTGGTATGTATTAGTTGTCATGATTTTTGCGCCCGCATCCAGATAGCTCTGATGGACCGCTTGAATCGCATCCGGATGGTCCAACATTGCCGTGGCTGACCACAGTGCGCTATTGGTTGCCACGCCCCGTTTTTCTAATTCCGTAGCCATCGCACCGTCCGAGACGACTGGGCCCCGGTTCAATTGTTCAGTTAATGAAAGCATTGCAATAATTGCCTTCCTTTCTACTTATAAATTATGTTATTCTAATAACATTGTTGATTTTCTAATCATAGTCTAATCATATTAATTCTGCAAGTAAGGAAGGCCGGTACATTATGTCAAAACAAACCCACCTCAGTCGCCAGATGGAATCACGACACGTACTGATGATTTCGCTCGGTGGCGTGATTGGGACCGGATTATTTTTAAGTTCCGGTTACACGATTCATCAAGCGGGGCCAATTGGGACCCTGCTCGCCTATACCATTGGAGCCATCCTCGTCTATCTCGTCATGCTCTGTCTAGGTGAGCTGTCAGTTGCAATGCCCTACACCGGGGCGTTTCACGTCTATGCGAAAAAATATATTGGTCCCGGCACAGGCTTTACGGTTGCCATCCTATATTGGTTGACTTGGACGATTGCCCTCGGTTCAGAATTTACAGCAGCGGGGCTCATCATGCAAACGTGGTTTCCGCACATTGCGACCTGGATCTGGAGCCTCGTCTTTATGGTGGTCATCTTCACCGTTAACGCCCTCTCCGTACGCTGGTTTGCGGAAGCGGAATTCTGGTTTGCCAGTATCAAAGTCATCGCGATCATTGCTTTTATTGTGTTAGGCGGACTGGCAATGGTCGGTATCCTGCCACTTCACGGTCATACCAGTGCCCCGTTTCTGAGCAACTATACGCGTAACGGTTGGTTCCCCAATGGTTTTGGTGGCGTCTTTACGACTATGCTAACGGTCAACTTTGCCTTTTCCGGAACTGAGCTAATTGGAATTACAGCTGGTGAGACTAAGGATCCGGCCCACACCATTCCGACCGCAATCAAAACGGCCCTCTGGCGCCTGATTATTTTCTTCATCGGTAGCATGTCCGTCATGGCCGCACTGATTCCTTACAAACAAGCAGGTGTGACGCAAAGTCCATTCGTGCTCGTCTTCAAAGCGATTGGGATTCCCTACGCCGCTGATTTAATGAATTTCGTCGTATTGACCGCCATTATGTCGGCCGCTAATTCTGGCCTCTACGCGTCTACCCGCATGCTGTGGTCACTTGCGAACGAGGGAACCATTCCAAAGGTTTTCAAACGAACCACGAAGCGTGATGTGCCGTTAGTCGCCCTAATTACTAGCATGCTGGGTGGCATTCTGGCCCTATTGTCGAGTGTCTATGCCGCCGGTTCGGTGTACCTGGTCTTAGTATCCATTTCAGGACTTGCCGTCGTCATTGTTTGGATGGCAATTGCCCTTTCGGAGATCAACTTCCGCAAAACCTACCTGAAAAGTGGGCAGTCGCTTGATCAATTGACCTTTAAAACGCCCGGCTACCCGGTCGTCCCGTGGCTGGCCTTTATCTTAAGTGGGCTCTCTTGTATCTTGATTTGGTTTGACCCTAACCAGCGGATTGCCTTGTATTACACCATTCCCTTCGTGGCGATTTGCTATCTAGGCTACTATCTCAATCAACGTTATCGACGGACCCACGCCGCAAAGTAAGCCCGTTAGTCAGCTCAACTCACCAAGTCCACCCAGCAATCGTCTTTTGATGCTGACGACCTGAAAACGAACATGGTCATGGCTTTTGCTGGCATTTCTGAATCTACTTTTAAAGTACGATCCAGCCGACGGCACCGATTTTTGAACTGCAACAAAACCAAATATCAATTTCAGATCTCTTGCTAGCCCGGCCAGTTGCTAGCAAGAGATTTTATTTATTTCAGCAGTAAATTGATTATCACTAGATAATCGAATAAACAAACCATTAACCCCGTATACAAGCTGACGATTATGCTATGATTAATTTATCAAGAGCATTGGAGGGGTTTCTATGCACCCAGGATTATTACTCGTCAATTTAGGCTCCCCGGCATCCCCACGGACTAAGGATGTCAAAGCATACTTACAAGAATTCTTAAGTGATCCAAGCGTCATCGAGATGCCAGCCGCACTCTGGCAACCGCTGTTGCGTGGTATTATCTTACCGACCCGTTCTTGGCGTTCGGCCACCTTTTATCAGGATAGTTGGCTCCCACAAGGCTCACCATTAATCGTCTACAGTCAAGCCATCTGCCAACAAGTACAAGCAGCATTACCCGATTGGGACGTCCGACTAGCAATGACGTACGGTCAACCCGATATCGGTGCGACCTTGAAAGCCATGGTTGCTGATGGGTGTGAAAAGCCAATTATTTTACCACTTTTTCCGCAATACACCCAGAGCACGCACGGCGGCATCCATCGTCAAGTTGAAGCAACTGGATTACCACACACCTTTATCGACAGTTTCTACGACCAACCGACCTACATTCACTTACTAGCAACCAAAGTCTGGCAAAGCTATCAGGCGCATCATTATGATGCGGTCATCTTCAGCTACCACAGCATCCCCACTGCAATGGTACGCCATGGTGATCCCTATCAACGAGAATGTGAGGCAACGACCAAAGCTGTGTTGACGGAGCGACCAGAATTACCAGCTGATAAGGTCATTACGGCGTATCAGTCCAAGTTCGGACCGATGCCGTGGTTGAAGCCTTACTTAAAAAATGAGCTCATGCAGTTGGTCGAACTTGGCAAACGCAACGTATTAGTAGTTACGCCATCCTTTGTCGTGGACTGCTTGGAAACCCTCGAGGAAGACTACGTTCAAAATTATCAAACCTTTCGGGCAAGCGGTGGTGATCGGTTTGACTTAGTACCACCGATGAATAAGGATACCGGCTTCAGCCAATTTCTGGCTGACCTCGCTATCCAAAAGCAGGAGGCGTCGAACCATGCAATCGCATCGTCATCAAAGTCTTGAAGAAATCAATCAGAGCGTCGCGGTTCCCGACGTTCATCAGACGGCCTTTTGGCGCAAATTTTTAGCCTATAGCGGTCCCGGTGCACTAGTGGCAGTCGGCTATATGGATCCCGGCAACTGGTTGACATCCCTAGCCGGTGGCGGTCAGTTTCAGTACCGGCTTTTAGCCGTGCTCGCATTAGCCATCATTGTCGCCATGTTCATGCAAGGCCTGGCAATCAGGCTAGGCGTTGTAGCCCGGCAAGACTTAGCACAAGCCATCGCTAGCAAGCTGCCCCGGCCCGTGCGTTACGCCGCGTGGATTTTAAACGAAGTCGCGATGATGGCGACTGATATGACGGGCGTAATTGGAACCGCAATCGCCTTAAAAATGTTATTCGGCTTACCACTACTTGCAGGAATTTTACTGACGATTGCGGACGTCTTAGTTGTCTTGTTGTTTTTGAGATTTGGCATTCGGCGTGTCGAAGTAATCGTCCTCGTCGCTATTTTGACCGTCGGCATTATTTTTGGTATCGAGGTGGGACGGGCCCACGTTCAATTTGGCAACGTGTTGCTCGGCTTAGTTCCAACACCATTGATCGTCAAAAATCATACCGCACTAGTCCTCAGTCTCGGAATCTTGGGCGCAACCATCATGCCACATAACTTATACTTACACTCATCGCTTGCACAAAGCCGGCGTTATGATTATCATAATCCAGCCCAAGTCACAGAAGCACTGCGCTTCGCCAATTGGGACTCAACAGTGCACTTGATTGCGGCTTTTCTCATCAACGCACTTTTGCTCGTCCTTGGTGGGACGCTTTTCTTCGGTCACACCAACGCGTTAGCGAGTCTGCAGGCCGTCTTCGATGGGTTAAAAAGTACCACCGTGGTTGGCGCCCTTGCTAGCCAGGTCATGAGCTGGTTATTTGCATTAGCCCTACTAATTACCGGCCTAATTTCATCCATCACCAGCACCTTAGCTGGTCAGATCGTCATGGAAGGTTATTTACACATCCGCTTACCGCTATGGCAACGCCGGCTGCTTACTCGCGCTGTCACGCTAATTCCGATTCTGATTATCGGTATGTTAGTCGGCTTTAGTGACGCTGCCTTTGAAAACTTGATCATTTACGCGCAAGTGGCACTCAGCATCGCCCTCCCCTTTACCTTGTTGCCACTAGTTGCGCTGACAAATGACGCCAGCCTGATGAAGGCCCACGTTAATCGCCCAACGGTAACGTGGGTGGGATATGGACTGGCCGGAATTATTACGGTGTTGAATATTTATTTGGTGTATAGCTTGTTTTGAGATGAGATCCATTCACATAGCTACTTTGACTTCAGCACTAAACTAAAGGCCGTCAACCGCGAAGCATATACGCAGGTTGATGGCCTTTTGATACTCCAACTCAATTATCGTGGATACTAATTTCCCAATTTTTAGCGATAAATAGTCATACCCCGCAATGTATCTTCTATCAGACAGTATCGCAACGTTATCACTAGTTGCTATGCTAGGTAAAAATTCCCCAGTACAACCCGCACCCATGAATCGCAACAGTCCCAATTGCTAAAATGACCATTTTAGCCAAGCTACATGCCCAATATCAATGGTGCTGGCTCGAATCATATTACTAAATAACATTGAAAAGACAACAAGACACTAGTCAAATTAATTGCCAGCTTTAGTCGAGGCGCATCCGTTACGTTAACTTTTTTGTAAGGTGTCATCATTTATCCAAAACCTCTTTCACAAACAATTAGTTTAACCACTATATTTAGAAGCAATCCATTCAGTTTAAACAATATCACACCATATGTAAGTCACCTTGAACTCTGGGCAATTACATGTGTGGTAACCCACCCGCATTCCATGTACTGATACAATTAAATGACACCAACCAAACTAATCATAAGGCACTATGGTAAAATAAAAACCGTGATTATCGCAAGGATAACCACGGCACGAAACGAATTGGCTTGAATATACGTGCTATATATTACTTCGTTTCATACCCATTATAACAGATAAAAGTTACGATGGCTTTTCATAGTGGTTACATTCATAAATTTTTAAAACCCACGTTTACCAGAATAAAACATCTCACCAGAGTTTAGATTACATAGTAGAAAGGAAGCATCTCAACATGGTAAAAATTGCAGTCCTATCTGACGTTCACGGTAACGCTACTGCACTCGAAGCAGTCTTAGCAGACGCCCAGAAACAACACGTTGACGAATACTGGACAGTAGGCGACATGACCGTTCGCGGGCCAGAATCGGAGCGCTGTCTCACCTTACTAGACCGCGTTCACCCCACCGCCTACGTTCTCGGAAATCACGAGGAAAACTACCAAAAAGTAATGGCAGCCAATCCCAACACGTTTACTAAACCCAAACAAATTATGGCAACGGTTCTCACCGCTTTTGATCGGCGCCAGCTGAGTTCGACACACTTTGAACGGTTACTGAACTTACCAATGACAGTCATCAAACACGTCGGCCCGTTAACCATCCGTCTCCAACACGTTTTACCGACCGTCGCTAGTGGACACGCGCTCGCACCAACTGCCAGTCAGGCCAACTTTGACCAAGCCGCTGAAGGCGATGTCGATATCGTCATCTACGCGCACACACACCAGCCCATCATGCGCTACGCAACCACGGGACAGTTGATTCTAAACGCCGGGACAGTTGGTCTTCCGACTGCCATTAATCCCCACCTACGCCAACCACGAGCAAACTACTTGCTTCTGACAATTGATAAGACTGGCCTCCAGCATGCTGATTACCGCGCCGTAGATTTCGATTGGCAGCGTGCTATCACGATTGCGCAAAATACCCACTTACCCTACTTCGAATTCTATGAACAAACTTTGCGGACTAATACTTACCAATATGCACCGAGTGCGGTCGCTGCTTATAATACGCAACATGACATGGCCCGAGAAGCGCGCAAGATTTTACTTGAAAATCGTCACTGAAAATCTCCTAAGAATCGGTAGAAAATAGTTTCATTTTTCTAAAAATTCTGTATACTTTTAAAAGTCGATTACTGCTTCGGCAGTCAATCGCTGTTCAAGAGAGGAGCTAGAATTATGTACTTTAAAAAAGCGACCCTCGATGATCTCGATACGATCATCGACATTCTGAGTGACGGCCGTAATCAACTTGCTGAAGCTGGGGTCAACCAGTGGCAAGGCGACTACCCGTCTCGCAAACAAATCACGGCCGACATCATGCAAGGATCAGCATACTTATTCAATGCCGACGACAACGCAACGGTCGGCGCTGTCGCTGTCGTGCCTTCACCAGACGAAACTTACGATACTGCGAAGGCCGAATGGTTAAATACCACGGCACCTTACGTCGTGATTCACCGAGTCGCGATTCATTCTAGCCATGCAGGTCATGGTTATGCCACTCAATTATTCGAAAAAATCATTGCTCATATTGCTGCGGATCATCCTGAAATCAAGAGCATCCGTATCGATACTCATGCCGACAATCAAGCGATGCAACATCTGATTGCAAAGATGAACTTCAAGCGAGTTGGCGAAATGGTCGGTGTATACCATGTCGATGACGTTTGCTACGTCTATGAAAAAATGCTCTAATTAATCTGAGAACCTGACCACTTGTGGCAGGTTCTTTTTTTACGATCAAATCCAATCAGTCATGCTAAATGACTACTCGTTTGCGGCAGTTGTCACAGCTAAGTCCTTTTACTCAGCAAATACACAACGAGTGGCTGTTTGATTCTTATAACCGGCGCACTAGTTGCAGCCCGATTAAGACAAGCTTGGCTTCATTTTTGTAACAAAGTCGCCAGTGCTGCATACCGTTTGCGCCAGTCCAAAATAGTTAGCGACTCACAGGGTTGCGTTAATAGCCAATCCAACTGTGCTTGCCGGTCAGGCTGATCTAAGAAGACATAACTCCGCGGCGTAACAAAGTTTTCAAACTGACGACGTAACTGTGCCAACGGAATGTTAGGTAAGGTTGTAAAAGCCGTAATCGGTAACGCCAATCCGGCTTTAGCGCCTTCAAAATAAGCCGCGGTGGTTGTGGGCGCGTCATGCTGTAACAATGCGCCCACAAGCGCTAATTGTTCAGGCACGAGTTGCAGACCCTGATCACAACGCAAAAAGAGTTGAATTCCCCCATTATCCCCCGTTGTATAGACAAATGCTTGAAACGGACGTGCAAAAAAACGCCGACGATATTCCAGAATCTTGGTGCCATTGATAATCGCTTGTGTTGGTTCTGGATGCAACGAAAATAATAATGTTGGCCGCTTTGGCAAGTAATAATCTTTAATCGTTGGCATGGTGCCACCCCTCCTTCACTAATTAGCACTAAGTATACCCCATTTGCGAGCGTGCGCCAACTAATCGTGATTCGTGAAAACACGAACTATAAATAGTTAACAAACAATATTATTCTGACTTTGTCCTAAATTTGCTGGATTTAAACCCTAATCAGTCGTATATTATTCGTATAAACAAAAAAAGGCGGTATTAATATGCATTGGTTGGCGGATCTATTGGCAGCAATCGGGGTCGTTTTAAACGGGATCCCACAAGGAATTATGGCGATGAGTCTCGGTTTTGCGGTCTTTCCGACTGCATTTTCATTCGGATTAGTTGGTTTAATCAACGGCGTGGCTAGTTCAGTTGCACCGGTTTCATTTCAAGCGGAATCCCTCGCACTAGTCGGGCACCTGGGACACGATTTACGCGAACGGTCGTCGATTATCTTTTTAGGTGCGAGTCTGATGTTCGTGATTGGCTTGACCGGTACTCTGCCGCTCATCGTTCATAGTCTGGGCAATCAGCTTATGGCAGCGATGATGGCAGGAGTTGGCCTGATGTTGGCTAAAATCGCGTTGCAAATGGCGCACGAACAACCCCAATTTGGGTGGCTGTCAATCGGCTTGGCGGGTGTGACTTATTTGATCAGTAAAGATTTAGTATGGACAATTGCCGTTTCAGTGATTGGAACCAGCTGTTACGCAGCGACGACACATTATCGCGTCGCACTACCGGAACATGTGACGACCTGCAAATTACAATTTGTCAGGCCACAGTTCAGTTTTAAAATCCTGCGAGGTGCTCTGAGTCTAGCTTGTCTTAATATCGGTGCTAACCTCTCGTACGGCTTAATTACTGGCCAAATGACGGGACAACACCCCAACCCGGTCAATCTAAATCTACTGACTAGTAGTCAGGCATTAGCAGACCTGGGAACTAGCCTTCTGGGTGGTGCGCCAGTAGAAACGATTATTTCCGCGACAGCCAGCGCGCCTGAACCAGTAATCGCGGGTATCCTAATGATGTTGATCATGATGCTGATTCTATTACTGGGATGGCTGCCAAAGCTGGGAAAAGTTGTGCCTAGCACTGCAATCGCCGGTTTTTTGTTTATCTTAGGGACCATTGTCATTTTCCCGGAAAATGCAACCACCGCTTTGCACGGCTCGTTAAGTACGGTTGCAGGCGTAACGCTCGTCGTGACCGCCCTTGTCGATCCATTCGCGGGGCTAATGACCGGGGCACTCCTAAAATTTGGTTTACCATTAATTGGATTGGGGTTATAAATATGCAAACTTATCAGTTAACATTAGGATCGCTGACACGGCAGTTACCATTGATTCGATTAAATGCCACGACTAGCATCGCCTCTTTCGTTCTATTGGGCGACGCTGAGCTGACCGACTATGCTGCCCGTCAGCTCAGTCAACGGCTAACTACCACTAAATTTGATTATTTAGTCACGATGGAAAGTAAGGGCATTCCGCTAGCCCAGGCACTAAGCCAGGCCACAAACCACCCTCGCTTTATCGTTTTACGTAAGAATCGTAAGGATTACATGCAGCACCCGCTTATCGAACCGGTAAGCGCAATTACGACCAGCACCCCACAACAGCTAGTTTTAGATGGTACTGACGCCGCACTAATCAATCATAAGCGCGTTATCATTATCGACGACGTCATTAGCAGTGGGGGCTCGTTGACAGCTGCCAACGCCCTCCTACACCAAGCTGGCGCCCAAGTGGTCAAGCAGATGGCAATTTTAGCAGAAGGCGCCGCCAGCGAACGAACAGATATCGATTTTTTGGCACCGTTACCATTATTTGACTAGCTGCGGTTCAGAAACACATTACAACTCACTAGCGAGTCACAAAGCAGAACAAGCACCATGGACTTAAACCAACTACTTCAGTTATCACCGAGTGCAACGAGCAAGTTTTAGATGGATGGATTCGTTTTAAAGACCTACCATAATATGAAAAGCCCTATGTTAGCATGATTTATGCTAATACAGGGCTTTTCGATGCTTACGAGACTATTTCTACGTTCATATTCATGCAATGCTAATATTGTAAATTTATTCTTTGCAATTGGAAAGTTCACCCAAAAATCATTTTGCCTATTTTCGCATGATTCTAAGAATACAAAAAAGTCGTTATATCAACGATATAACGACTTCTTAAAGGTACTTAGAGCTTCCTGAAAACCTCTTAGTACCGGCGATCGGGGTCGAACCGATACTCCCTCAACGGGAACTGGATTTTGAGTCCAGCGCGTCTGCCAATTCCGCCACGCCGGCAAAATAATAACTAGATGGAACATAAATCTGATCAGGATTATAACCTTTTCAGGAAAGGCGGTAACCGGATTTGAACCGGTGATGAAGGTTTTGCAGACCTCTGCCTTACCACTTGGCTATACCGCCATCATTTATTGCCCAAACCCAACTGGGTTAGCTGGATTCGAACCAGCGCATGATGGAGTCAAAGTCCATTGCCTTACCACTTGGCTATAACCCAATCAAAGGGCGGTAGGTGGGAATCGAACCCACGCGTGCCGGAGCCACAATCCGGTGCGTTAACCACTTCGCCACTACCGCCATCATGGCAGGGATAGTAGGAGTTGAACCCACACCGACGGTTTTGGAGACCGTTGTTCTACCATTAAACTATATCCCTATAAAGAATGGAGGGGAGTGGATTCGAACCACCGAACCCGAAGGAGCGGATTTACAGTCCGCCGCGTTTAGCCAGACTTCGCTACCCCTCCATAAATGGCGCGGGACGGAATCGAACCGCCGACACATGGAGCTTCAATCCATTGCTCTACCGACTGAGCTACCGAGCCATATCATTCTTCATGATGGAGTCTATTAAATTATTGATGAGTAACTCTCATCAGATGGAGGATACAGGGCTCGAACCTGTGACCCTCTGCTTGTAAGGCAGACGCTCTCCCAACTGAGCTAATCCTCCATAATGACCCCTACGGGATTCGAACCCATGTTACTGCCGTGAAAGGGCAGTGTCTTAAACCACTTGACCAAGGGGTCATATTTATTATATCTAACTAACGGAGAGTAAGGGATTCGAACCCTTGAAACAGGTATAACCCGTTTACAGCATTTCCAATGCTGCTCCTTCAGCCACTCGGACAACTCTCCATGGCTTACCGTAGATAACTCCGACAGGCGGGCTCGAACCGTCGACATCTTGATTAACAGTCAAGCGCTCTACCAACTGAGCTATGTCGGAATAATCGCATGGCAACGTCCTACCCTTGCAGGGAGCGATCCCCCAACTACTCTCGGCGCTAAGAAGCTTAACTTCTGTGTTCGACATGGGAACAGGTGTATCCTTCTCGCCATCGTCACCATACTATTGAGAAACTTGTGCTCTCAAAACTAGACAATATCAAATATCTTCATATGAACCGGAACACCAATTACTTGGTTAAGTCCTCGACCGATTAGTATTAGTCCGCTTCATGCGTC